>JALHOE010000122.1 GCA_022843175.1 Deltaproteobacteria bacterium | reverse complement strand
CGTGCGCGGCCGACCGCCTCGCGGTGTCGGCGCTCGGCGAGGTCTCGTACGACGGCGGCGTCATCGGCCGCATCGATCCGCGCGGCGTGGCCGGCGTCGCGGCCAGCCCCCACGGCTTGATCGTGATCGCGCGCCAGTTCTCGCAGCACCTCGAGCTGTGGAGCGCCTCGTGACGCTCGAGGAGCAGTGGCGCGTCGCGACCGAGCGTTGGAGCCCGGCGATCGCGCTCGCGCTGCCGCGCGCCATCCCCGAGGTCGACGGACCGATCGCGTACATCGACCTCGCCACCCGCCAAACCCACGTGAACTTCGCGCGCCTCGAGGCGATGGGCGTGCTCGACCATGTGCCGTGCGTGCTCGCCCACGAGGTCGGTCACCACATCCGCTACCCGCACACGCTCGCCGAGGCGCGGCGCATGATCCGCTTCCTCCGCGAGGTCGCGCGCGATCTGCTGTGGGACGGCCGCAACGTGGTCAACCCCGGAGAGCACGACTGGCTGCTCAACCTCTTCTTCGATCTCCTGATCAACGACGACCTCGTCGACGAGCACGAGGCCTCGTTCGTCGCGATCTTCCGCGCGATGCAGGCCGACTGGGGGCTCACCTTCTCGTTCTACTGCGGTGTCTTCGAGGAGCTGTGGGCGCTCCCTCGCTGCTCGATCCTCACCGCGGCGCAGGATCGCGCGCTCGCGGAGATCGATCCCGAGTGGCGCGCCCGCGCCGCGACGACGGGCGAGTTCGTGCGCGGTCACCCCGAGAACCGGCCGCTCCAGCTCGTGCGCTTCCTCGCCGCGATCCGTCCGTTCCTCCTCCGCGATCGCGAGCAGGGCAACCGCGTGGGCGAGGCGTTCGAGCAGGGGCCCTGGGCCGGGGGCGAGCTCGACCCCGACGCGGTCTCCGATCTGCTGCGCGCGCGCGCCGACGAGGACGCCGCGCGCCGATGGCTCCGCGAGCAGGGAGCCACGCCGAAGAAGCGCGGCGAGCCGGCGGTGGCGGGCAATCCGCTCGTCCGCGCGCAGCTCGAGCTGCAGGACCTCGCGCCGCCGAGCGCGGTCGCGCTCGCGACGTATCGTCGAGAGGCCGATCGCGCCCACCTCGAGCTGCCCGCGTCGCTGCAGCCCGGCGAGCCGTTCGTGCCGGGGCCGCACCAGAGCTGGGACCTCGGCGACGATCTCGACGCGGTCGATTGGATCGGCTCGGTCGCGCGCTCCGGCATGCGACCGATCCCATCGATCAACACCGTCGCGCGCAGCTACCTGCCCGACGACCCGCAGCCCGGCGACCGGGAGATGCCGTGGATCGAGATCTACGTCGACTCGTCGGGCTCGATGCCCAACCCCGTGAGCAGCTACAGCTATCAGATCCTCGCCGGCTTCATCCTCGCGCGCGCCGCGACGCGCGCGGGCGGCCGCGTGCGGATCATCCAGTATTCGTCGGTCAGCCAACGCGTGCTCATGCCGGGGTTCGTGCGCGCGGCCGAGCCGGCCGAGCGGGCGCTCCTCGAGTACATCGGCGGCGGCACCGACTTCCCGTGGGACGAGCTCGCGGCCTCGGTGAGCAGGTGGCGGCGGCTCGCGCGCGTGCGCCGCGTGGTGATCTCCGACAGCGACTTCCTCCACAACTTCGCGAGTCCCACGCCGCCGTGCGCGGCAGCCGAGCTCATCGCCGAGGCCGCGCGCGCCGGCGGCTTCACCGGCCTGCTCAACCTCTACCAGGGGGCCGAGCCGCTCCTCGCGGCGGGGATGGAGGTCGTGATCGTGAAGGACTGGAGCGACGTCGGCCGGGCGGCGCGGAGCCTCGCGGACGCGCTCTTTCGGGTACAACAGAAGACGAGGACCGGATGAGCGCCATCCCCCTGCCCGAAGCCGTGGCGATCCTGACCCGCGTCGCGGCGTCGCGCCCCGAGCTGCCCACCGACGAGGCCGCGCTCCACCTCCGCGTCGTCCGCGCGCTCGACGCGTTCGCCGAGCGCGGACTGCCGGTCGCCCCCGAGCGCGTGGTCCCGCGCATCGCCGCGTCGCACGGCGATCTGTCGCTGCTCGATCCGATGGTCGCGATCCTCCTCGAGAGCGAGCGCGCCGCGGCCGCGATCGTGGCGCGGGCGCGCGAGCTCTCTCCACCGGAGCTGCCCGCCGAGGCTTCGGCCGCGCTGTCGTTTCGGCGCGTGGTCGTCGATCCCGCGGAGTCGATCGGGCGCTACCTCCCGCGCAGCGTGGTCATGCAGAACGACTTCCGCCGCGAGGAGCTGGTGCGCGCCTGGGCCGCGGCGATCGGCGTGTCCATCGAGGGCGAGACGGCCGAGAAGTCGGCGCGCGCGCTCGAGCGGCTCGACTATCGCCGCATCCGCGCCGACGAAGAGCGGCTGCAGATCGAGCGCTCCGTGCTCGCCGAGCACGCCGAGGCAGTACGCGAGAAGCAGCGTCGCGAAGCGGAGGCGCTCGCGAGCGCGCAGCGCGAATGACGCTCCCGTTGGCCGCCGTCGTCGACGCCGCGCGGAGGGCCGGCAATCGAGCCGGGGTGTTCCCGGTGCTCTCGCTCGCGAAGGCCCTCGGCGCGACGGCTCCCGTCGACGATCGAACCGCGACGCTGCACCTCGCGCGCCTCGCCGCGGGTCCGACCGTCGACACCCTCACCGCGCGCGAGCTCGAGCTCGAGCTCGGCGCGCTCACCGCCGACGCGCGGTCCCTCGTCCGCGTCGTCGCTCCGACGCTCGCCGCGCACGAGGCCTCCGCGGTCGCGCACCGGGCGCTGCTCGGCATCGGCGGGGCGATGAGCGCGGTGTTCGGCGCGGTGGTGCCGCCGGCGATCGTGGTCGACGCGACGCTGATTCAGGCGTGCCGCGAGTGCGCCTGGGGCGCGGCTCAGCTCGCCGACAAGAACCGGGGCAAGGAGCTGGTGCGGCGCCTCGCGCGCGCGCTCGGGCTCCCGGTCACCGAGAGCAAGGGTCCCGAGGACGAGACGACGAGCGCGGCCAAGCTCGAGGCCCTCGATCCCGAGCTGGCCGCGGCCGACGCGCGCCGCCGCGAGATCGAGAAGGCGGTCCGCGCGCGCCTGCCCAAGGTGTGACATGACGCTCGTCGCGCCGCCGAAGCTGGTGCGCGATCCCGCGTGGGAGCGCGCGGTCCTCGGGCCGTTCGTCGAGCGCGCGCGACGCACGTTCGCGCGCGGCGCGCCGGTCGATCCGCGACCCACGATGATCCGCGCCTACCACCGGGTGCCGTTCTACCAACAGCGGTTCGCGACGGCGGCGCTCGGGCTCCGCGATCTGCACCACCGGAGCGCGCTCGCGGCGATCCCGATCACCCGCCGCGCCGACCTCGCCGCCGGCATCGAGCCGTTCCTCGCGCACCCGACCGAGCCGTTCGCGCTCGAGCGCGGGTGGCTCGGGCGCACCAGCGGGTCCACCGGGATGCCGATCCAGTACCTCCGCGATCCACGGACGCTCGCCTGGTTCTGGGCCTTCCTCGATCACGCGCTCTCCACCGTGGGCGCACGCGCAGACCAGAGGCCGGTGGTGATGCTCGACGCGCTCGCCCATATGCCCGAATACGAAGCGGAGCTCCCGCTCTTTCACGGCGTGCAGTTCTACAAGCGCGCGCGCGCCGAGGGCCTCTCGCCGCAGATCGTCACCGGCGATCCCGAGAGCCTCGCGACGCTGGTCGGCTCCGCGGTGCGACCGGCGCTGGTGCTGTCGAGCGCGTTCCCGATGCCGAGCGCGCTCCGCGAGGCGATCGTCGCCTCGACCGGCGCGCCGGTGCTCGAGTACTACGCGACGCAGGAGACGTCGGTGATCGCCCTCCGCTGCCGCGCCGGCGCCTACCACCCCCTGCCGGGCGCGTGTCACGTCGAGGTCGTCGACGGCGAGGTCGTGGTCACGCCGGTCAACAACCCGTCATTCATATTGATTCGTTATGCACCGGGCGATCTGGCGACGATGGCCGAGGGGGAGTGCGCGTGCGGGGCGCACGGGGCGCGGATCGAGTCGCTGCTCGGGCGCACCCACGTGCGGTTCCGCGGCATCGCCGGCGAGTTCGCGGCGGGCCTCCTCGGCCCCCTCCTCGCCCGGCTGCCGGTGTTCGAGCATCAGCTCGTGCAGCACGCGCCCGATCGCTACGAGCTCCGCTACCGCGGCGAGCCCCTCGCGGCCGCGCCTACCATCGTCGAGCGCCTCGCCCAGCTCGCCGGCTGCCCGATTGTGCTGGAGCTCACGCGCGTCGACCGCATCGAGCGCCGCACCGCCAAGCCCGAGCCCTTCGTGGTGGCGTCGTGATCCGCTACCCGTGCACCGGCCACGTGCGCGCCGACGGCTTCGGCGCGTTCCTCGAGGCCTCCCTCGGCGCGCCGCGCGCCAACCTCCACGCGTTCGCGGCGGAGCTGTCCGCGATGTTCGAGGCGCCGTTCGTCACGCCCGTGAGCTCCGGCTCGTCGGCCAACCTCGCGGGCGCGTTCGCGCTCGCGGAGAAGGTCGGCGTCGGGCGCGCGGCGGTGTCGGCGTTCACCTTCCCGACCACAGTGTCGGCGCTCTCGATGGCCGGGTTCTCGCCGGTGTTCGTCGACACCGCGCCCGGCTCCTTCCAGCTCGATCCCGCCGCGATCCCGGCCGACGTGAAGGTGGTCGCGGTCACCCACTTCCTCGGCTACCCGGCGCCGATCGTCCGCGGCTTCGCCGTGCTGCAGGACGCCTGCGAGACGATGGCGATGCGGCTCGACGGCGTGCCGATCGCCCACCTCGCCGACGTCACGACGTTCAGCTTCTACCACCCCCATCACATGTCGTCGTACGGCGGGGGCGCGGTCGTCACGCGCGACGCCGAGCTCGCGCGCGTCATCGAGAGCGTGAGCCACTGGGGGAGAGCGTGCACCCACCACCTGCCGGACGAGCGCCTGCCCTGCGCCGCCCCCGAGGGCCCGGAGCACTTCTTCCATTACGTACGGCCCGGCTTCAACCTGGAGATGAGCGAGCTCAACGCCTGCTTCGGGCGGTGGTCGTTGCTACGCTACGCGATGGACGAAGAGCGCCGCGCGCGTCACTTCGCGCAGCTGATCGAGAGCGTCGGCCCGTCGGTGATCGCATATCCGCGGCCGCCGGGTGTCACGCCGGCGGTGTTCCCGATCACGGTGCGCGACGGCGACGCCCGGCCGCTCATCGACCGCCTCCTCGCCCGCGGCGTCGAGGCGCGCACCTGCATGGGCGGCGTCATCGCCGATCATCCGGCGTTCGCCGGGCTCCCGCACGACGGCCTGCGCCACGCGCGCGACCTCGCGCGCCGGAGCTTCTTCGTCGGCATCCATCAGGCCCTCGAGGACGTCGAGGGCATGGCGCGGATCGTCGCCGAGGAGACGCGATGATCGAGCGCGCCCTCGCCCTCGCCACCGCGCACCCGCACGACTTCACCCTGCAGTACCCGCCGCGCCGCGAGTACTTCCAGGACTGTTTCCGCGGCAGCGGCCGGGTCGAGGACGCACGCCTGCTCTACGTGCACGTCCCGTTCTGCGCGCACCGGTGCTCCTACTGCAACTTCGCGGTCGATCTCTCGGCGGACGAGGCGCGCATGGAGCGCTACGTCGACGCGCTCGTCGCGCGCATCGGGCGCGTGCGTGCGGCCGAGGCGATCGACATCGGCGGCGGCACGCCCACGCGCCTACCGCCGCACCTGCTCCGTCGCCTCGTGGGCTCACTCGCCCGCTTCGGCGCCCCGATCAGCATCGAGACCACGCCGGAGATCGCCGCGACCCGGCCCGACGTGCTCGACGCGCTCGAGGGCGTCGATCGCGTCAGCGTCGGGCTGCAGAGCTCGGCGGGGGACGCGCTCTCGATCGCCGGTCGGCCCGACGCGGCCCTCCACGCGCGCGCGCTCGAGGCGCTCCGCCGCTTCCGCCGGATCAACGTCGACCTGGTGTTCGGGTTGCCGGGCCAAGCGGATTGGGCCGCCGACGTGCGCCACGCGATCGCGCTCGCCCCCGACGCGATCACCACCTACGACTGCCTCTATCGCGGCAAGGGCCGCGCGATGACGCGCCGCTCGTTGCAGGCGCCGTCGCCCGAGGCGTACGCGTCGCTCTACGAAGAGGGCCGCGCGTTGCTCCGCGCCGCGGGCTACGACGCCCCCTACGGCGCCATGACCTACTCGCGCCACCGCGGCGAGACCGGCACCAGCGTCTACTTCGAGCGGCGGCTCCTCGACGGCTTCAGCTACCTCGGCGTCGGCAACTACGCGACCTCGCACCAGGGCGACCTGTGGACGTTCGAGAACGCGTCGGTCGATCGCTTCCTCCGCGGCGCGTCCGGGGACGCGTACGTCCTGCCGCGCGACGAGACGATCGCGAAGTACGTGCTGCTCTCGCTGTCGTTCGGCTTCCTCGATCCGGCGCGCTACCGGGCGCGGTTCGGCGAGGAGCTCGGGGACCGCTTCCCGATGCGCTTCGCGGTCGAGCGCGGGTGGCTCACCGAGAGCTACGGCGTCGCATCGTTCGGAGACCTCCCGAAGCTGCGCTCGTTGTTCTACACCCCACGAGCCATCGCATGGCTGGCCCGCGCGCGCGAGCAACAAGCCATCGCCCGCCCGGAGCCGCGCGCGTAAGCGAGCGGGTTGTTCTTCCAAGGCCCTACCCCCGCGCGTGAATCCGCGCGCGCACAATCTCGAGGAACGCCTCCGCCGCCCGCGACGCGCCCCCCGGCGGCAACACCGCCCCGACGTGCCGCGGGCTCGCGCCGACCAGCGGGATCCGCGCCAGGTTGGCGCGGCGGACCGCGATCTCCGGGACCACCGAGATCCCGAACCCCAGCTCCACGAGCCGGATGAGAACCTCGACGCTCGACGTCTCCATCGCGACCCGCGGCGGCTGCGCGAGCTCGCTCTCGATGAACGCGCGCGTCGCGGTGGTGCGGTCGAGGAGGATCAGGGGCTGCTCGGCGAGGTCTCGGATGCGCAGCCGCTTGCGGCCGGCGAGCGGGTGCTCGCGCGGCGTGATCACGACGTCGGCGTGGGGGACGAGCAGCTCGGTCTCGAGCCGGGTGCGGATGGGCAGGGTGACGATCCCGACGTCGAGCTCGCGCGCCGCGACGCGCTCGGCGATCACCGGCGACGGCCGCGTCTCGATGCGCAGGTCGATCCCGGCGAAGCGCCGGCGAAACTCGGCGAGCACCGGCGGCAGCAGGTGACACGCGAGCGTATCGGTCGTCCCGAGCGCGAGCCGCCCTTCCTGCAGCGTGGCGGCGCGGGCGAGGTGCGCCATCGCGCGCGCGATCTCGTCGAGGATGCGGTCGGCGTGCTCGAGCAGGACCTGACCGGCCTGCGTGAGCACGACCTTGCGCCCCTCGCGCCGGAACAGCCGCTGGCCGACCTCATCCTCGAGCGCCGCGACGACCTGGCTCACCGACGGCTGCGACCGACCGAGCGCGCGCGCCGCCGCGGAGAACCCGCCCTCGCGCGCGACGCTGCGGAAGACCTCGAGCCGAACCGTATCCATTGCTACTTCTTATGGATACTATCACCATCCATCGCATTGCCGGATGGACGGCGCCGCGCCACAACCCGCAGCATGCTGATCGTCCCCGGCCGCGCCGCGCTGTCCCCCGCGCGCCTCGACAAGCGCCTCGCGCGCGTGCGAGCGAGCAACCCCAACGTCACCGCGCTCGCAGCGGACCACGTGCACTTCGTCGACGCCGAGGCGCTCACGGACGCCGCGCGCCACGTGCTCGATCGTCTGCTGACCTACGGGCCGCGCGGCGCGTCGTCCTCGCTCAGCGGGCGCCGGCTCCTCGTGGTCCCGCGGATCGGGACGATCTCGCCCTGGTCCTCCAAGGCCACCGACATCGCGAGGATCTGCGGGCTCGACGCCGTGCGGCGGATCGAGCGCGGCGTGATGTGGACGATCGCGGGCGACGTCGGCGACGAGCGCGCCCTGGCCGCGGCGCTCCACGATCGCATGACCGAGTCGGTGCTCGCCTCGCTCGACGAGGCGGGGAAGCTGTTCGAGCACCAGTCGCCGAAGCCGGTGGGCGCCGTCGCCGACATCGCGATCGCCAACCGCGAGCTCGGCCTCGCGCTCTCGCCCGACGAGATCGCCTACCTGGAGCAGAGCTTCTCGGCGATGGGCCGCGCGCCGACCGACGTCGAGCTGATGATGTTCGCGCAGGCCAACAGCGAGCACTGCCGGCACAAGATCTTCAACGCCACGTTCACCATCGACGGCGAGCGGCAGCCCGACTCGCTGTTCGGGATGATCCGCAAGAGCACCGCAGCGAGCCCCGGCGGCGTGCTCTCGGCCTACAAGGACAACGCCGCGGTGATGGAGGGCCAGGTCGCCGGCCGCTTCTTCCCCGATCCGACCACGCGCACGTACGCGGCGCATCGCGAGCCGATCCACATCCTGATGAAGGTCGAGACGCACAACCACCCGACCGCGATCGCGCCCTACCCCGGCGCAGCGACGGGCGCGGGCGGCGAGATCCGCGACGAGGGCGCGACCGGGCGCGGCAGCAAGCCGAAGGCAGGGCTCACCGGCTTCTCGGTCTCCAACCTGCGCATCCCCGGCCTCGAGCGCCCGTGGGAGATCGATCACGGCAAGCCGAACCGGATCGTCTCCGCCCTCGAGATCATGACCGACGGCCCGCTCGGTGGCGCCGCGTTCAACAACGAGTTCGGCCGCCCCAACCTCGCCGGGTACTTCCGCACCTTCGAGCTCGACGTGCAGTCCGAGCGCGGGCCCGAGGTGCGCGGCTACCACAAGCCGATCATGATCGCCGGCGGCCTCGGGAACATCCGCGAGGACCACGTGCAGAAGGGCGTCATCCCCGACGGCGCCGCGATCGTCGTGCTCGGCGGCCCCGCCATGCTGATCGGCCTCGGCGGCGGCGCCGCGTCGTCGGTCGCCGCGGGCACCTCGCACGAGGACCTCGACTTCGCCTCGGTGCAGCGCGACAACGCCGAGATCGAGCGCCGCTGCCAGGAGGTGATCGATCGCTGCTGGGCGCTCGGCGACCGCAACCCGATCGCCTCGATCCACGACGTCGGCGCGGGTGGCTTGTCCAACGCGCTCCCCGAGCTCGTGCACGAGAGCCACCGCGGCGCCGCGTTCGATCTCCGCCGCGTGCCCAACGACGAGCCGGGCATGTCGCCGCTCGAGATCTGGTGCAACGAGGCGCAGGAGCGCTACGTGCTCGCGATCCCGCGCGATCGCGTCGACGAGCTCGCGGCGCTGTGTGCCCGCGAGCGCGCGCCGTACGCGGTCGTCGGCCACGCCACCGCCGACCGCCGGCTCTCGGTGGAAGATCCGCTCTTCGGAAATCGGCCCATCGACATGCCGCTCGAGGTGCTCCTCGGAAAGCCGCCGAAGATGGAGCGCGACGCGCGGCGCGAGAGGCCGCTCTCGGCGCCGTTCGACGCCGACGTCGATCTCCGCGAGTCCGCGCTCCGCGTGCTCCGCCTCCCCACCGTCGCCGACAAGACGTTCCTCATCACCATCGGCGATCGCACCGTGACCGGCCTCGTGGCCCGCGATCAGATGGTCGGCCCGTGGCAGGTCCCGGTCGCCGACTGCGCGGTCACCGCGGCCAGCTTCGACACCACCGCCGGCGAGGCGATGGCGATGGGCGAACGCCCGCCGATCGCGCTGCTCGACGCCGCGGCCTCCGCCCGGATGGCGATCGGCGAGGCGATCACCAACCTCGCGGCCGCCGACGTTACTGCCATTACTGACATCAAGCTCTCGGCCAACTGGATGGCCGCGGCCGGGCACCCCGGCGAGGACGCGCGGCTCTACGACGCCGTGCGCGCCGCGGGCGCCGAGCTGTGCCCCGCGCTCGGGATCGCGATCCCGGTCGGCAAGGACTCGATGTCGATGCGCACGGTCTGGGACGGCGGCGCCGTGGTCGCGCCGCTCTCGCTGATCGTGAGCGCCTTCGCGCCCGTCGCCGACGTGCGCCGCACGCTGACGCCCGAGCTCGCGCCCGAGGGGGAGCTGGTGCTCATCGCGCTCGACGAGAGCAACCGCCTCGGCGGCTCGTGCCTCGCGCAGGTGTACGGCGCGCTCGGCGACGTGCCGCCCGACGTCGACGCCGGCCGGCTGAAGGCGTTCTTCGCGCTCGTGCAGGCGCGCCGCGACACGTTCCTCGCGTACCACGACCGCTCCGACGGCGGGCTCTTCGTCACGCTGTGCGAGATGGCCTTCGCCGGCGGGTGCGGCGTCGAGTCCACGGTAGGAGGTATCGCCGAGCTGTTCTCCGAGGAGCTCGGCGCGGTGGTGCAGGTGCGCGACAGCGCGAGCCTCCTCGCCGCGTGCCGAGACGCTGGTCTCCACGCGCGCGTCGTGGGTCGCGCGGTGCCCGGCGATCGGATCGCGTTCCCCGGCTTCGAGGAGAAGCGCTCGTTCCTCCGCGGGGTGTGGTCCGAGACCACCCACGCGATGCAGCGCCTGCGCGACGACGCCGCCTGCGCCGACGAGGAGCAGGCCTCGCGCGTCGATCCCGAGGATCCGGGTCTCCACGCGCATGTCCCCTTCGCGCTCGAGCCTCCAATGGTCCTCCGCGGCGCGCGCCCGAGGGTCGCCATCCTCCGCGAGCAGGGCGTGAACGGGCAGGTCGAGATGGCCGCCGCCTTCGACCGCGCCGGCTTCGAGGCGGTCGACGTGCACATGTCCGACGTGCTCGGCGGCCTCGATCTGCAGGACTTCCGCGGCCTCGCGGCGTGCGGCGGCTTCTCCTACGGCGACGTCCTCGGCGCGGGCGAGGGGTGGGCCAAGTCGATCCTCTTCCACGCGCGCGCGCGCGACACGTTCGCGCGGTTCTTCGAGCGGCCGGACACGTTCACGCTCGGCGTGTGCAACGGCTGTCAGATGATGGCCGCGCTCAAGGAGCTGGTCCCCGGCGCGTCGGCGTGGCCGCGGTTCGTGCGCAACCGCTCGGAGCAGTTCGAGGCACGCTTGCTGATGGTCGAGATCGTCGAGTCGCCCTCGATCCTGATGAAGGGCATGGCCGGCGCGCGGCTGCCGATCGCGGTCGCGCACGGCGAGGGGCGCGCGGAGTTCGCGGTCGACAGCCACATCGACGAGGTCCACGTCGCCGCGCGGTGGGTCGACTCACGCGGCCGGGTGGCGAGCACCTACCCGTACAACCCCAACGGCTCGCCGCGCGGGATCACCTCGGTGACCACGCCCGACGGCCGGGTGACGATCCTCATGCCGCACCCGGAGCGCGTGTTCCGCTCGGCGCAGTACTCGTGGAGGCCGCGGGAGTGGCGGGAGGACGCGCCCTGGATTCGGTTGTTCCGCAATGCGCGGGCTTGGGTGGGGTGAGATCGAGCTCGGGGAGGAGCGCGCTCTTCACGCGCTCGACGTACTCGGGCGTCGTGGACCGTCATCCGTCGACCGTGCCGACCCATAGGCGCGCGCGTAAGCGAGCGCCTACGCGTTCGAATGGTGCAATCACCGAGGCGCTCGCTTACGCGCGCGCCTGTTCGAACGTGGTTCCGACGGAGGACGGGGCGCGGGCTCGGTCGATCAGCGCAGGTACGCCTCGATCGCCTCCTCGGGGAGCGCGAGATCCCAGGCGGCGAAGTTCGGGAAGAGGTGCGCGCCGCCGCCGTTGTTGCAGGCCCAATAGAGATCGGGATAGGTCCCGACCGACGACCCGTAGGGAACGACGCCGCAGTTGTACCAGAGGTACTGCGCCGTCGCCGCCATCGGGCCGGTCCAATAGGCTGCGGGCGACGACCCGGCTCCGGGGATGGTGGTGTTCACGTTCAGCACGTGTCCGTTGCGCAGGTTGATGATCGGCTGCGCTCCGGCGACGCTGGTGATCGAGCGCGTCGCGGCCATCCCGGTCGTCCGCACGTGGACCTGCGTTGCGCTGGTGGCCATCAGCGCGACGACCGCCTGCGGCAGGTAGACGCCCGAGCCATCGGTGATCGAGGTCGAGACCACCGAGGCCTCACCCGCGCGCTTCGAGAGGTACAGAGTCCAACCGCCGCCGTCGAAGGTCATGTCGCAATAGACCTGGAACGGCACGTTGCCTCCCGCGCCGTCGGGATCGATCGAGTACAGGCCGCTCGGGCGCGTCGGGTTGAGCGTGTGGATCTGGCGGCAGCTCGCCACGTAGCCGGTGCAGGTTCCGGCGGTGCACTGAACGCCCGCACAATCCGTGTTGCTGGTGCACTTCTTCCCGTACGCGCATCCGCCGCAGCTCCCGCCGCAGTCGACGTCGGTCTCGGTGCCGTTCTTCTCGGTGTCGAAACACGACGCGGCGCAGACGCCGCTGGCGGAGCAAGCCTTCGACTTGCAGTCCGTGTCGGCCCCGCAGGTCTTGCCCGCCGAACATCCCGCGCACGTGCCGCCGCCGCAGTCGACGTCGGACTCGGTGCCGTTCTTGATGGCGTCGACGCAGCTCACGCCCACGCACTTGCCGCCGCTGCAGAGGTTGGACGTGCAGTCGGTGTTCCCGACGCACGCCTTGTCGTTCGCGCACTTGCCGCACGTGCCGCCGCCGCAGTCGACGTCCGTCTCGGCGCCGTTCTTCACGGTGTCGGTGCAGCTCGAGGCGGTGCAGACTCCGCCGGTGCAAACGCTGGAGACGCAGTCTGCGGCGATCGCGCAGCCCTTGCCGGCGGCGCACTTGCCGCACGTGCCGCCGCCGCAATCGACGTCGGTCTCGAGGCCGTTCTTCGTGGTATCGGTGCACGTCGGAAGGGGCGCGGTCTCGGCGTCGCCGCTGACCGCATCGAACGCGCCGGTGTCGACGGAGGCCTCGGGCGCGACCTCGGGCGCGCCGCTGTCGGCCGGGGCGCTGTCGACGGAGGTCTCGGCCACGGTCGTGTCCGCGACCGTCGTGTCCGCGACCGTCGTGTCCGCGACCATCGTGTCCGCGACCGTCGTGTCCGCCGGCGTGGAATCCTCGATGGCGCTGTCGACCGAGCCGCTGTCGGGATCGGCGCTGTCGGTCGGGACCGACGTATCGACGCTCACCCCCGTATCCCCGTCGACGGGCGGCGTATCACCGACCTCACCGCTGGAACAACCGGCTAGGACTGGCAAGACAAGAGCGAGCGAAGTCGAGAAACGTGTGAGTCGCATGTCTGCTCAACGGCCGAGGTCGTCGTTTACTTAAGGGGTCGCGTGCCCTCAGTTCACCGGCCCGTGGTGTCGCTGCACCACGGCGTCGAACACATTCGGCGCGTCCGCGATCGCTGCGCGCAGCGTGTCCTCGCTGCAGGAAGATTCCTCGGGGCAGCCATCGTCCGACTGGATGACGATCAGCCGGCCCTCCCGCATCGCGTACGTCGGAAAAGATCGGCCGCCGCCGACCTGAATCTCGTGACCGGCGCGGAGGGCCGCGAGCACCTCCTCGAGCTCGGGGACGCGCATCGCCGCGCGCTCGGCCGCGAGGCGCTGGGTGATCGCCGCGGTCGCGGCGGCGCGACCGCTCGACTGCGTGGCGACGCGGGGCGCGATCCACGCCGTGAGTCCCTCGAGCGATTCGAGCGTTGCGAGCTCACGCGAGGGCTCGTCGCCGGATTGAGCGATGCGGATCGTCACCGAGTCCGACTCTTGGTGCAGGTTGACCTCGCCGCTGTCGTTGAACAGAAGCGCGCCCTCGATGATCGGCTCGCCGTCGAAGCTCACCTGCCACTCGCGCGGCAGCGAGGCGACGACATCGGCGAGCGTGAGGTGGGGACGGTGTCCGGCGAGGGCGAGCTGGAGGGTCGGCTTCAGGGCCGTCCAGTCCTCGCGATAGCGCACCTTCCATGGATGCATGAACGGGAGCGCAACGCGGTAGTACGCGCCATACAGCGTAATGAGCACCGAGCAGTGGTGACCGATGCGGATCGCGCACGCGGGGTTTTGGCGGATTTCGAACGCGACCTCGCCGCCGACCGCTTCGGCCACCTCCCTCGCGAACGCGCCCATCTCCGGGAGCGGCGTCGTCTCGCGTTTGACCTCGGCCCAGTCGGCGGAGATCTCGAACCCGAAGGTCGCGTTGCACTTCACGCATCGCATCCGACCAAAGTACTCTCCCCCACCCTCGAGCCGCTCGAACTCGGCGACCGGAAGCGTGACGTAGCGGCCGAGCGTCTGCCCCTCCCACTTCGCGCAGGTGCACGCGGCCGGCGTACGTAGCTCCCACGCGATGCCCATCACGAGGCGGAGGGCATCGGGGACCTGGGCGAGGAAGTGACGAATCCACATCGCCGCCTCCTCGGCGGGCCCGCGTGCCGGTTCGGGTAGCTTCTCGAAGAGCGCGCGCGCGACGCGGTCCGGATCCTCGCCCGACTCTGCGTGCTCAATGAGGGTGACGGCGAGCGCGCGGGGATCGGCCATGAACGGCTTGAGCAGCTCGGCCGCCGACTCGATCTCGGTGTGGAAGATCGCCGAGGCCTCGACGACGACCGACCCATCCCGCGCGCGCGCCGCTCCGTAGACGCCCTGGTCGATGTCGAGCGCCATCCGCACCAACACGTCCGGCTCGCCGTCGTGCAGGAGATCGAACTTCGTCGCGCCGCCGCCGCTCGATCGACGTTCCTGGAAGGTCATGTCGTCGAACTGATCGGGATCTTCGGCGGAGATCAGGATCATGGTCAGCGTGCGGTTCATCTCCGGGAAGTAGACGGCATCGCTGCGGCCGGGTCCACCGAGCGCGCCTCCTCGCGGAATCCCCTGCGAACGCTATGGTGCGAGGATGCTTCGCTCCGTCCTTGCACTCGCGGTGTCCGCCGCAGCTTGCGCGGAGGCGGCGCCGAGGTCGACGAGGGCGAGCGCGCCCGCACCGACTGCGTCCTCCCCCGAACGCATCGTCGAGCCGTTGCCGAGCGCGTCGAGCGCGACCACCGGATCCGCGGCTCCTCCCTCACCGAGCGCGCTCGCCCTGGCAGAGAAGTGGGGCTGCTCCGTCGATGCCGATTGCCGAAACTCGTGCGCGCACGGCGCGGTCTCGAGGGCTTGGTACGCGAAGACGAACCCGCCCGACACCAAGTCGGGCTGCTGCGGCCCGATGATGAGACCGCCGGAGTGCATGAGCGGCTCCTGCTTCGCCATCGTCAGCGGCACCCTGAAAACCATGATCGACCCGGCGTGCACGCACCGCCCGTAGCCGAACGGTACGTCAGCGGCGGAGACGTCGCGGCCCACGGCTCGACCTGCTGTCCCCGGCGGATGATTATGGAATCGGATTGCCGTTGGTGTCGGTGTTCATCGACTGGTTCGGAAAGCGCGTGAGGATTGCGCTCAGCACGCCGGTCTTCGAGAGGAAGAGCACCGCACCGTCCTGCCAAATTCCATTCGACTTGAACCACTGCGAGTCGTCGGGGTCACCCTGGTTGTAGTGAACGTCGTGCATGCCGTCGTTGGTCTTGAAGCGATCGCCGAACACGAGGACGCGCTTCGCCTTCTTGGCGCGCTCCTCCATCTTGTCGAGGATGGAGTCGGCCTTGCCCTTCTTCCACGATTTGGGCTTCAGGTCGGGAAGGCGCAGGTAGTCGAGCGCGCCCGACTTGCTGGTGCTCTTCAGCTTGTGGATCCCGTCGCCGAGCTGAACGACCTTGTCGATCGTCTTCAGGTCCAGTTCGCTGATCATCGCGTAGAACATCGGCAGCCCCTGAGGGCTGCTCACGTCGACGGAGCACTTGAACTTCGCACTGCCCGCCTTGAGGTGGATGTGCCCGTGATACCACTGGCCGTACGCGCCCGGCTTCGGGTTGTCGCGCACCAGTTTCACAAACGTGCCGATCGCGACGCCATAGCGAGGAAGGCTCATCCGGGAATCCTAGCCTGGCCAAGCGAACACTCCCCGCCGTCGCTTTCGTCACCGGCGGGGTGACGCGTTCCGTCATTCACCTTTCGGGGTACCACTCGCTCAGACCCTCGCGCTCGTACACGGCCTTCCAGGAGGGCCGAGACGTGATCTCGATCGCGAGCCGGCGCAGCTCGGGCCAATCGGTCGCGGGCTTCGGGACGTAGCGCGACCACCGCATGAGCATCGTGAGGTAGAGGTCGACCGAGCTTAGCCGGTCGCCGAGCAAATACCGTCTGCCCCGAAGGTGACGGTCGATCTGCTCGAACATGGCCTCGACGCGTCGAGCGACCGATTGCTTCACGGCTTCCGACGGCCCCGCCGGCGCGACGTCCTCTGGGTAGAACCAGTGACGCAGCGCCGGTTGCACCGTGTTGGCGAGGAACATCGTCCACTGCCACCACGCCGCGCGCGTGGGCGTGCCGATCGCGGGCGCGAGGCCTCCCTCGGGATGACGTTCGGTGAGGAGGCTCAACAGCGCAGCCGCTTCGGTCACCGGCTCGCCGTCGACCATCAACGTGGGAATCAACCCGCTCGGATTGAGCGCAAGATACTCGGGGCGCTTGTGCTCGCCGGCGGCGGTGTCGAGTCGACGAAGGGTGTGCTCGGCGCCGAGCTCGATCAGCACCAGATGCACGACGAGGCTGGCGGCGCCGGGGCTGTAGTAGAGCGTGTACACGCGGATCCTCCGGCGTGAGCATCTACTCGGGCCGCCGCGGACAGCCAACACCGACCTCGCTCGGACCCCCTATCCGAGGCTCGAGAGCGCGAGCTCGAAGGGCGCGTCGACGTCCATCGAGCAGAACTTCCCCTCGCACACCATCGGGCGACAGCGAATCGTCGGCGTCGACCAACTCGCGGCGACGAACGGCGCGAGGGCCTGCTCGAAACAGACGCACGCCGCGTCGGTGTGGAATGCGCGGGGCACGTTGGGCTCGAGCAAGCCGTTGTAGATCGGCACGTTCAGGGCCGAGAAGCACGGCGCGGCGGTCCCCGCGGAGACGCGCACGGAGATCTTCTGCGCTCCGACGAGTCGAACGGTGAGCGGCGTGGACCAATATCGGGGAACCGGCGGCGCGCCATCGGCGCCCGGCCGTGAACGAACGAGGAGGCGCAGGGTGGGAGTCCAGCCCCAGCGGGCGAAGCTCACCGCGCTTCCGAACGCGTACTTGGTGAAGGGCGCCTGCGTTTGACTGACGCAGAAGCGGGACGCGTCGTTCGTAAGGGATACCGGCTTTCCCTTCTCGAGGACGCCCTCGAAGATCGTCTGCGCGAGCGCGCATGATGGAGCCGAGAAGGCGACCACCCCCACGCGCACGCTCACCGGCTCGGCGTCGACCAGCTCGATGGTGAGCGCGGGCGTATCCGCCACCGACGGTCGGCCGGCGAGCGCGACCACCGCGAGCACGGGGAGACCCGTCAACCGCACGCAACGTGCCTCAGCAACCTCCGCGCCGAGCAGGAACCCAGCGAGAATCGGCGTCGAGCCGTGCGGCGTTACGTCGCACTCGCGCAAAGATGAGCCTCACGGGAAGGTGAACATCGTCACAGCCTGCGCCTGGCCGCCGATCGCGCGGTAGAAGTCCAACGCGTGTGCGTCCTCGTTGTCGGCGGGCACGAACACGTTGGTGATGCCCATCGCGGCGGCCCGCTCCCGGAGGTGCGCCACGAGCGCAGCCCCGACCCCCTTGCGCTGGTGCGCGGGCTTCACCGCGATGTCGTAGATGAAGATCTCGTAAACCGCCGCGCGCGTCATCGGCAACGTGTGCGCGGTCAGGCCACCGAGCACCTCGCCGTTCGCGCACGCGGCGATCGCCCAGAAGTCCTGTCTCCCGAGCAGCTGGTCGATCCACGCGTCGTCGAGCGCATGCTCGTCCTCTTCGAACGTCTCGGCGAGGGCGCGGAACATCTCGCGCGCGAGCTCGCGATCGCCGGCGGCTAGCCGTTGGAGCTTCATCGTCGAACCCGCGCGTGGATCACGATCCCGTCGGCGACGAGGGTCGCGGCGTTGACGAGACACTCGGCGAACCGGTGTTCCATGGGCTCGGAGCATACAGCCCCTCGGCGAGCACGCGGGCGGTGGGCTCGCGCAGGTCCCACACGAGCCCGATCGAGGCGAGCGCGCGCAGCACGTAGTAGCTCGCATCGACCTGCCACCAGTAGAAGCCCTGTCGCGCGGACTGCATGAACCGGTGATGGTTGTTGTGCCATCCCTCACCCATCGTCACGAGCGCGAGCACCCAGTTGTTGCGGCTGTCGTCGCGCGTCGCGAATCGACGGTGGCCCCACACGTGCGAGAGGGAGTTGATGGTGAACGAGCCGTGCCACAGGGCGACCGTCGACACGCAGTACCACCACAGAACGGCCGGAAGACCGCCCACGAGGAACGCGACGACGATGAGGAGGACGACCGAGAGCATGTGAAACCGGCTGATGAAGCGCAGCTCGGGGTAGCGGTACAGATCCTTCACGTCGCTCGGGTCGTAGTCGTCGTGGGCGCACTCGAGGATCCACCCCACGTGGCTGTAGAAGAGCCCGCGCTGTCGAGGCGAGTGCACATCCAGCGGGCCGTCGCTCTCGCGGTGGTGCCGACGATGAATCGCTGCCCACCACAGGGGCCCCTTTTGGGTGCAGCTCGTGCCGACGAAGGCGAGGATGAACTGAAAGACGCGCGACGTCTTGAAGCTGCGGTGCGAGAAGTACCGGTGGTAGCCGGCCGTCACCGCGAACATCCGCAGCCAATAGAGCGCGATCGCGATCGCGACATCGCGCGCTCGGAAGCCCACGAATGGAGCGAGGCAGGCGCCGACGTGCGTGGCCGCGAATCCGCCGAGGTTGAGCCATCGCTCGAGCGGGGACCGGATCACAGTCCCCGGGATCGATGGGCTCATGTGGGCGCGCATCATGACCGATCCCGGCGCAGGAGTCCCGTCGCCGCCGCGCTCGATCGGCGGCCGTGTTCGTACGACTCGGGGTTTCTTCCATTCCGGGCGCACGGCGTCGAGTACGATCCCGAGACCGAGTTCGTGTGCAAGCTCGACCTCACCGTGCCCCGACTCTGCTGCATTGCGCGCAGCTTCGGGCAAGAGCATGAGCTGCGCCATGAGGACGCGGATCAAGGTGTGCTGCATCGCCTCGGCCGAAGAAGCCAGGCTCGCGGTTGAAGCTGGTGCAGATGCCCTGGGCTTGGTGGCGCGCATGCCCTCGGGGCCGGGCCCGATCACCGACGCGAGGATCGCAGAAATCACCGCCATCGTGCCGCCGCCGGTGGCGACGTTCCTGCTGACCGCGGAGACAACGGCGGACGCGATCTCGGCGCACATCCGCACCACTCGGCCCTCCACCGTGCAGGTGGTCTCGCACATCGCCCCTTCAGAGGCGGCGCGGTTGGCCGAGATGGAGCCTCACGTGCGCCGGGTACAGGTGATTCACGTCGAGGGCCTCGAGGCGCTGGAGCTGCTCCCCGCGTACAGCCCCCATGTGCATGCGTTCCTGCTGGACTCCGGCAGGCCCAACGCCGCGATTGCAGAATTGGGCGGTACGGGCCGCTGCCACGACTGGGAAGTCAGCGCCGAGATCGTGAAAGCGAGTGAGAGGCCAGTCTTCTTGGCGGGCGGTTTGTCTTCAGCAAACGTTCGCGATGCAATCAGGAAGGTGCGCCCGTTTGGGCTGGACCTGTGCTCCGGTGTTCGGACCGAAGGCCGCCTTGATGCTGCCAAGCTGAAGGCCTTCGTGCTCGCGGCCAAACGAGCCGACGCGGAGTTCTCGGCCGGTCACTTCACGGACGAAGCACCGCACCGCGACGATGCCTAGCGACGGTGCTTGATCGTCGTTCGCGCTGAGCGAGACGTGCTTTTTGGGAACCTCTCCGGCGCGCGCACGCAGCACTGCTGGCCAATCTCGACGATGTCGCTGCGCCTGCACAACTGCGCGGCAATACCTGCTTGCGACGGTGCCGAGGAGGCGACAACCATCGCGAGATGCGTCGGCGGTCAGTCCTCGGAGTCGTCTTCGTTCTCGTGCTCGTCTCGTGTGGCGGACGCGTCAACGAGGTCGGACCAAGCGATGCTGGCGTCGAAGTCGGCGCGTCGCTCGATGCGCTCGTCGACAGTGGGACGAAGGAGTGGGATACGCGGCCGAACGTCCCGCAAGACGACGCCGCGCGGGGGGACGTGCGCGATCCGGCGGACGAGTTCTGTCCCGCACTCGCGCCAATGGACGGTGCCGCTTGCACGCCACGAAAGGACTCCGACTTCGTCGAGTGCTCCTACGGCAACACGGTGCTCTCCTCCTGTCGGACGATGGCCGGGTGCTCGTCGTCGGGCACGTGGATGGTTCGTGATGGGTGTCGCGTGAACAGAGGCTGTCCGGCCGCGGTGCCGATGGCCGGCGCGAGGTGCGACGACGAAACGTTGAAGCCTTGTGCTTGGGCCGACGGCACGATGTGCGAATGCACGTCTGGTCTCGAAACCGAGCCGCGGTGGGCCTGCTATTCGCCACCGGCGAGCTGTCCCGTGTTCGTGCCGAACGCCGGCAGCCCGTGCTCGAACGAGGGCCAGGAGTGCGATTACGGCAACGTCCGGCGTTGCTCGTGGGGAACGCCGGTCACGTGCAAGGGCGCCCGCTGGCGGTGGCCAGCGAACTGCACGGAGTGATCGCCTTGCCTTCGCGCGTTGAAATGCGCGTGGATCGGGCGGTCGCACAGCTCGCGCCCCTCGACGGAATCGAGGACGCGGTGGGGCGGCAGGGGCTGAACCTCTCGTCGCTGCCCGTGCTCGATGTGGCGCGCGCGTTCGAGCGGCTCGCCGAGCTGCCGAGCTTCCCGAGGCATTCGCGCGCCTGCCCGAGACTGAGGCTCGGAAGAAGCGCAAGGAGCGCGACGGCGTCGAAGTCTACAAGCGCTCTGAATCGTGAGCCCGTCGGTCACGCTCTTCGGCCAGCACAGCCGCGATGCGGTCGCGCGCGAGGGCGACGGCGTGCGGATCGATTGCGCCGTAACCTCGCGCGACGGTGCTCGTTCGATCGTCGAGCGAGAGCTCGATGCGAAGAGCTGAATCGTCACCCGCCTCGATGGAGAGTTTCGCGACCTTGGCGAGGGGGATGACGCGCGCGTCACGACGCCACGGCCGCACGACCTTCCGCCAGCTCAAGAGTCGTTTGCGTCGATCGATTCGCACCACCAGCGTCGAGGGCCAGAAGGTCGCCAGCAGACCCACCGCCGCAGCGCCAAAAAACGACCCGGCGTACGCGTAGAGCATCGCCCTCTCCTCGAACCGCACGACCAACGCAGGCTCGCTCGGCGACGCGAGGAACGCATTGACCGTGGCGGCGTTCCTGCGCTGCTCAGCGCACTTGAGCGTGAAGAGGAGGCTAAGGGGCAACGTGTCGTTCCGCGTGCGGAGCTTCGTTTGGCACTTCGTCAACGATTGCTCGACCTCGACAGCGACAATCTGCGCCCGAGGGATCAGGTCCGCCCTGGCGCCGAAGAACCCCTGTTCACGAAGCTCACATTGCGCCGGGTCGCGCCGACAGGTCAGCGTGCGCGCACGGCCGAGAGCGAAGAGCGCCACCAGACCGAGGGAAAGGAAGATGCCGATGATGAACAGCGAAGCTCGCCCGAGGAGGTGCCAGTCGGACCCGAGGCCGACGCGAACGACGAGCGCTTCGGCGTCGTCCCGGACGATGCGAGCTCCCGACATTCTCCGCCACGGTAGCCGCTCTCGATCGGCTAGATCAGGTCCTTGTACTCCGCGCCCGCCCACGTCGCGATCGCGGACGCGAGCGCCGGCGCCCACCCGGTCTCCCACAGCAGCTCGTTGCGGGTGTACGTCGGATCGCCCATCGCGGAGCCCGACGCCTCGGTGACGAGGGGGACTTCCTTCCCCGACCGCAACGCCGCCTTCACGCCGCGATAGACGTAGTCGTCCGCCGCGAACGCGATCACGCACGCGATGTCGGCGCGCGGGATCACCCTGCCGTCCTCGAGCGTCGCGCGATCGCCCACTGCGTCGAGCACCTTGCCCTTGCTGTCGTAGACCTGGACTCCATCGGCGTTGCTGATCCAAACGAAGTCGCAGAAAAAGTCGGACTCCGCGACCGCGATACCGCGCGTGCTCAGGTCTGCCGCCACGGCGCTGCGTTCCTCCTCGGGGACCTTGCGCCAAGTGAGCTGTTTGGCTCCATCGTTGCCGAGGCTGTAGATCATCAGAACGCGCGCGCCGTCCTTCACCTCGTCTCCCCAAACCTGAAACCTCCCTCCCGGAGCCGCGATGGCTTCTTCGAAGGTCATGGGGGGCGCGTTATGGATCGCTGCGTAGCCGACGAGCTCGGGTCCGCTCGCTCCCCCCAACGCGTACACCCAGTCGCCGCGAAGCTCGAGCGTGTGCCATTCGGCCCCGATGCCTCGCCGGGCGAACAGTTCTGCCCGATCGGCGACGCGCCACACGACGACGTCACGAAAGTGGTGATTCTCCTCGCCGAGCCCCGGCCCCCAGCTCGCGTTCTCGACGACTTGCTCCTTTCGCAGCCACGCGAGACGGGTGAACGCGTCGTCGAACGTGCAGACGTCGGAGGCGTCGTGCTTGCGATCGATCTGCAGGACGAGGGGCAGGCCGATCGCGCGCAGGTCATCGATGTGCGCGAACACCGTTTCGAGATCGCGCACGGTCAAGACGAGCCCGATGCGCCACCACGCGAAGATGCGGGCCCACGGCGCGTATCGCCGGCGCCACGCCCGCTCGATCGCTTCCATTCGCTTCACGATCCCCGGTTCGCCGCGCCCGAGGCGAATCGTCAGCGCGATGTACTCGCCGAGCGGATTCTTCTCGGCGGTGAGCGCGTCGGCGACCGCCAGCCACCGCGCGTCGTCCTCGGGCGCCTGGCGCGCGTGCGAGACGAGACCAGCGGCGGTTTGGGACAGCGTGCGGATTCGCGAATCCTAGCACCCGCAACCCCACGGACGCGGACCGCTGCCGTCACTGCTTGCTTGCGCGCGCGGGTGTGGCACGAATGACCTCGTGATGCGTTGGGCCTGGTGGTTGGCGCTCGCAGGATGCGCGAACGCACCGGGCCCTCCCCGCGCGCTCCCGACGGCCGGGCTCCCGACGGCGACGAAGAGTCCGGTGGAGTCTCCCGTCGAGCCACGCATCGTCGGCGGCACCTGGAAACCCGCGTCCGTGACGGGCGCTCCTTTCATAGCTCGCGGCGCGGTCCCGACGCCGACCGGCGTCGCGTTCTTCGTCGGCGACATCGGCGGCGGCGTGCTGCAGCTTGCACGCGATAGCGAGACCGGTTGGAAGCTCGAGAAGCTCATCACACCGCAGACGCTCGCTCCGGGCCGAATCGCCGTGCAAGGCGACGTCATCGCGGTGACCGGGGTGAGCGTGGTGATGGGCCCGATCTCCACCGGTGTCGTCGCCCTCGGCGTGTCGCCACACTCCCTGATCGAGGGCTGTAACCTCGGCGACAATCACGCGATTGACTTCGACTCGAAGGGCGCCGTGGTCGCCGGGGTCTGCGGCGACGAGCTGTATGTCTTCGAGCGCCGCGGAACCGCATGGAGCAAACGAGCGTCGTGGCCCTCGCCGAAGACGCGGTTCGAAGGCGCTATCATCGACGCCGCGGACCGCGTGCACATCTCGCTGATCACGGCCGGCGTTCAGCACTACATCATCGTCGACGGGACGAAGCGCACCGAAGCTCCGCTCCCCAACGCGAAGCTGTGGGTTCTGCGCGCCTGCAAGGGACGGGTCTACGCAACGCTCGAACGCGATGGCGTGAACCTGCTCGGCCACTTTCGCGACGGCACCTGGTCCGTCGACGCCATCGGTCACGGCTCCGGCGTTCCCTACGTTGGTTTCGACCAGGACTGTCGCGCGTTCATCGGCGCAGACCACACGATTTGGTCACGCGGAGCAAAGGCGTGGGTCTCCTCGGTCGTGCCCACCAGCGGAACGATCAAGGCGCTGATCGGCAAAGGCGGGAAGCTGCACGTCGCCTACGAAGAGGTGCACAACGGCGTCGAGGTCTGGATCGCGACGGCGCCGTTGATCGCCGAGTAACCAGAGCTCGAGATCCGCGGGATTCACGAGGATTCACGCGAGAGGGATCGCGGCCGGGTCACTCGTCGTCCTTGTCCTTGTCCTTGTCCTTCTCCTTGCGGCAGTCCTTGTCGCACTTCTCGAAGGCGGACATCGTCTCGCTCTCGGCGACGCAGGTCGTGGCGCACTTCTTCCGCGCGGGGCTCTCGCTCACCTTCTTCGCGCACTTCTTGGAGAGCTTCTCCGACTTCTCGTCGGACATCTCCTTCTCTTTCTTCGCAAGCTTCACGATCTTCTTGCAGAGATCTTCGTCGCTCAGCTCGTCGTCGTCGCTCTTGTCCTTCTTCTTCGACGCCTTGTCGCTCTTTTCGTCCTCCTTGCTTGTTTCGGTCTTCGAGCAGCCGATCGAGAGGGAGAGTGTGAGCACCAAAAGGCCGAGCGTCACCGTCGTGCGCTGGCTCGATGGCCACGAGTAAGCACGTTTGCGCTCCCCGCGCGCCGTCTGAGTGCGGCGCGCGGAAGCTTCAGACGCGCTCCAGCACCGCGGCGGCGCCGAGGCCGCCGGCGGCGCAGATGCCGAGCAGCGCGGTGCGCTTGCCGGTGCGGTGCAGCTCGTTGGCCATCGTGGTCACCATGCGCGCGCCGGTGGCGCCGAATGGATGGCCGAGGGCGAGCGAGCCGCCGTGCACGTTGAGCTTCTCGGGATCGACGACGCCGACCGCCCGCTCGCGGCCGAGCCGCGCGCGCGCGAAGTTGTCGCTCGCGAGCATCTTGAGGATCGAGAGCACCTGCGCCGCGAACGCCTCGTGCATGTCGACGAGATCGACGTCGGAGAGCTCGAGGCCCGCGCGCTCGAGCGCCCGCGGCATCGCCAGCGCCGGCCCCATCAGGAGCTGATCGGCCGGATCGACGCCCACGTACGACCACGACTTGAACGCCGCGAGCGGCGTGTAGCCGAGCGCACGCGCCCTCTCCTCCTCCATCAGCAACACCGCCGCGCCGCCGTCGGTCAGCGCGGACGAGTTCCCGGCGGTGAGCGTGCCCTCGCGCGCGAACACCGGGCGGAGCTTGCCGAGCTTGTCGACGTTGGAGTCGGCGCGCACCAGGCCGTCGGCGTGGACCCACTTGTCTCCGGCCTGCACCGGCACGACCTCGTCGGCGAAGCGGCCGGACGCGATCGCGGCGGCCGCGCGCTGGTGCGAGCGGACCGCGAACGCGTCCTGGTCGGCGCGCGAGATCTCGTTGCGGCGCGCCATCTTCTCCGCAGCCTCGCCCATCACCTCGCCGGTGGTGCGCTCGGCGATCCGCGGGCGCTGCGGGAGGAGGTCGGTGAACGGCGCGAGCTGCGACAGCACCGCGAGGATGTCGGACGGTGACGCCCTGCCCCCGAGCGCGAGGGGCGCGATCGCGTGCACGATCTTCTGCGGCAGCTTGATCTCGGCGTTGCTCGTGGAGTCGCTACCGCCGGCGAGCGCGACGTCGTACTCGCCGCGCTCGATGGCCGCGGCGGCGAGCGTGATCGCCTGCAGCCCGGACGCGCACGCGCGGGTGACCGTCATGCCCTCGGCGCGCGGGTCGAGCTTCAGATCGAGCGCGATCTCGCGCGCGACGTTGGGCGCGCCGCTGGGGAGGATGACGCCGCCCCACACGATCGCGTCGATGTCGGCGTGTCCGAGGTTGGTCTTCTTGAGGACGGAGCGGGCGGCGGCGGTGCCGAGCGCGATGGTGTCGAGCTTGGTGAGCTCGGTGAAGGCCTTGAGGAACGGCGTACGTGCACCCGTGACAATGACTGCTCTGCGACCCATGACTATCTCCCTACGAAGGCGCCGCCGCACACGCGGAGGGTTGCGCCGGTGATTCCCTGACTGCCCGGCGTGGCGAGGAACGCGATCGCCGCGGCGACGTCCTCGGGCAAGCCGCCCTGACCGAGCGCGGCGAGCCGACGCGCGACCTCGCGGATCGCGAACGGGATCGCCGCGGTGAGGCGGGTCTCGATGAAGCCGGGGGCGATCGCGTTGACGGTGATCCCGCGCGACGCGAGGAGCGCCGCCTGCTCGGTCACGAACCCGACGACCGCCGCCTTCGACGCCGCGTACGCGGTCTGCCCGACGTTGCCGGCGAGGCCAGCGATCGACGAGAGGCAGATCACCCGCCCACCGTCGTTCACCTTCATCGCGGCGTGCAGCCGGACGACCGACTCGAGGTTGACCGCGAGGACCTGATCCCACTGCTCGCCCGACATCCGCGCGAGCGTCTTGTCGCGGGTGATGCCGGCGTTGTTCACGACCACGTCGAGCCGCCCGGCGGCGGCGACCCGCGCGGGCGCGTCGTCGGCGGTGACGTCGACGAGGAGCGCCGTGCCCCCGAGCTCGCGCGCGAGCTGCGAGGTGGCCGCGTCGTCGGCGGGGCGATCGAG
>JALHOE010000121.1 GCA_022843175.1 Deltaproteobacteria bacterium | reverse complement strand
CCGTCCACCGCTTCCAACCTCGGGCCGTCGCTCCTGTTCGCCTTGCCATGCTCGTCTCCTCGAGCACATGCTGCGCGACGCCGACAGGGGCGGACCGACGCCGTTCGCCGATGGCTTACCCCGCGGACGCGCGCGACGACCTCGGCGACCCACGCTGCAGATGCGCGCTGCGGATCGATCACCTCGATGATGGTGCCCTCCAACTCGACGCGGGCCGCGACGTCCGGCGCGACGAACACCGACCCCTTGACCACCACCGGCACCAGCGACGGCGACAGCGTGCCGTCCGAATCGCCGACGCGCTTGCGCCACCACCCGAGGCGTTGAGGGTCGACCTCGTTCTCGCGCGCGAACGCCGCCATCGACTGCCCGCTCGAGCGCCACGCCGCTATCGCCGCTCGGCCGTCCGACTCACGCCACTTCGCACCATTCGCCGCCTTCTGACGCCAACCTGCCATCGCTCGCTCCCGATCCGCGCCCGTGTGCGCCGGCGGGAACATCGAGCATCAAGCAAGGGGACGGAGCGTACCGTTCGGCGGACGGATACCTCCGTGTAGCGGCCGTACTCGGTGCTCACCGTCTGCCCGGTCTCCACGGTCGTCTCCGTCGTGCGCCGGAACCCGAGAAACTCTCCACTCGCAAGATTCGTGGCCGGATCCTCGTAGGCGATCCGAACTGTCGTGAGGCCGCTGCCTACGGTCGGCGTCAGACGGTACTCGGACACGACCCATGTCGCGCGGGCACCACAAGCCACCGGCGACGCGCAATCACGTCGCGGCGCAACCAGCGGAACATTCGTCACTGAGACCGTGGTGTTGCTGACCGCCGAGCGAAGGAGGTCGGCCTTGAGGCCCTTGCGGACGATGAGCTTCCCCGGCAGCAGCAGATCGTCGAGCCCGTCGCCGTTCACATCGAGCACGCGGCCGACGTTCACGAGCGCCGACCCGTGGATCGTGTCAATCACGGGTACGCCTGCGGACGTCTCCGGCCCGGCGCGCCAATCAGCGACGAAGCCGCCGCCCGTGTACCTGACGGAGAGTAGCCGGGCGCCAGACTTCGCGATGGCCGTTTCGCCCGCGTAGACGAGGACGCTGCTCGAGCCTGTCTGCTTCTGATCGAGCACCATCGTGCCCGCAGCCCCACGCGCATCCGGTCTCGGCCAAGACCAGTCCTCCAACGGTATGGAGGGAACATCGAGGCGGCGGAAGGCGCCGGCCCCAAGCCCCGCGAGTATTCTGGGCGGGTACGCCGTTCCGGGCTCCGCGACGAAAGCATCGGTCAAGCCGTCGCCGTTGAAGTCCAGGAGCGTGTGCGTCTCCGTCTTCGAGAGCGCCGTCACCTCGCTCACAGCGACATCCTCGACTACGCCGGAGGGCGCAGCGGTCCAGAGGGGGGCGATGCGGAAGACGGGCTCCGTCGCTTTGGCGAAGAGGAGCGACCAGGCACCGGTCTGACTCGTCTGGACTCCGAGCACCGTCGTGCCGCCACCAAACCTAAACACGGTGTCGCGTCCGCTCCCGAGCAGATCCAGTGCGGACGCTGCATCGCGACCTGTCACTTCCGCCGCAGTACCGGGCGGATCGCAAACGACTGTTCCTGCGAAGACACAGGTTGCCCAATGCAAGGAGGACGAGGTGCTGGTCTGCGCGAATTCGAGCGGAAACCGCGGGCGGCCGTCCTGAAAGAAGAGGGCCGGACGCACGGTTCCGAACCCCGGCGGCAAGGCAATGTCATCGGCCCACAGCCGCTCGACGACCTTGAAAGCGTGGGGGCTTCCCAGACGTGGCTTACCGCCAACCATCTCGGCGGCCCGGTATTCCCACTCGCCATACACCACGGAATGCGGCTTTCCCCAGAGCGAGATCCGATGCACCTCCGGGGAACGCCGGAGCCGCATGACGACGTCGTCCAGCCCGTCGTGGTTGGCGTCAAACGCGTACATGTCACGCGCCTGATCGGCGGACGGCACGAGATCGGTTGCGACTACGTCGTAGTATCGATCGCCATCCTCGTAGTTGAGCTCAACAGGCTGTTTGCATACGCTACCGCCATCGCATTCAAATACGCGCGCGAGTCGGCTCCGCTCCGTTACCGGTCCGTAGTCGTACTCGAGTCGATACCGACGAACGAGCGACGTTGTCACGGGGTTGGGCGCCGTGACTCGGACCTCGTGAAGTCGCTTCGACACACGCATCGGGAAGCCCTGCAGCCAGCCAAGCGTTGCGTCGTCTCTGTCTTCGTAGATGAATTCGACGCGGCGGGTCGCGACGGTGCCCGGACCGTGAGTGTAAGTGATCTCGCGAGGCCGGAGCTCGGCTGCGCTGCACGGGAGGTTCGAAGTCTGGCAGTTGCGGTCGATGTAGCCGTCGTCCTCGTACGCATAGCGAACGGCGTTGCCGTTGCGGTCCGCGGTCTCGCGCAGGAACCACGACAGCGTCACCTGAGCGCCGTCGCCGTGCTCGGGCGCACCACTGATGTCGACGCTGGTCCTCGCGGTGCTGAGCGTTGCGCCAGGTCCTCCGTACTGTTGAACCCTCCCGTCGCGACGCTGAACGGTGAAGCCCGCAGCGGTACGGAGCACGCGCGTGAAGGGGTCGTGCTCGGGATGGAACGTGTTGACGATCGTGGGCAGCTGGGGATCCGGCGTGCCCGGCGCGGGGATGAGCGGATCTCCGTCCAGGCAGAGATCGTCCTTGAACTGAAAGGAAACGGGATCTCGGGCCACTCCGCCGACACGTGGACTCGAGCAACGACTGATCTGCGAGATTCCGCTGAGCGACCAGCCGGTTCCGACGAGGCCGTTGCCCGCTCGGCTGTGGTACTCGAGCCCGAGGCTTGGCTGCATTCCGGCACGCCCCGCAGGCAGGTGGAATCGAATCGAGTACGTCGCGGCGCCGTCAGCGGCGACCGCGAAAGATCCGCTTGGCCGCTCCGCAATGGCGCCGTGTCCGTGCTGGTCGTCGCTCGTGGCCTCCGTCGGCACGATCGCTTCCGCAAGACCGGCCGTCTCGTTCGGGGCGATCAGAACTCGCTCGCCCGGCGCGCCCCCCAGAGGCGGCAACTGCGCGTACACAGCGCCATCGACCATGCTGAGCGGGCACGTCGCGGCATCATCTGCGGTCGTTGCGGAACCGAGCTGCCACGCCGTCCTCGGCGCGGAAGTAGACTGCCGAATCGTGAATGCGGCGCGAAAGAACCCTGGAGGAAGCACGGTGACGGGGCGAAGCCGGCCATCCGCCGACGCAGCGTCCGGAGAGGGCACGAGCCGATTCGCCGGTCCGGCGGGGACGGTTGCAGTGGTCGAACCGTCGTTGCGGTAACCGAAGACGGATACGCGTGATCCGCCGTCGATGGCCACGCACGTCAGCACCGGGGCCAACTTGGAGAAGTCGGCCGTCACCCCGCACTCCTCGAACCAGGACCAGGTGCCGCCGGTCGGCCCTTGCCCGCCGTCGCCGCGGCAGCCGACGACGAGCATCACGACCGTCAACATCAACCGAGCAAGAGCCCTCAACATCGTGTCCTCCGCCGTCGCGCACGTGGTTCGCGTGGATTCGCACCAGACGCGTAGTCCGCTGGCTCGTCAACGCAGCGGTTGCAGTGACGACCGCAATCCGCAGGTGCCATGGGCTGCATCAACTGCCGACTTAGTCGCTCGTAAAGCGACGCATGCTGTCGCATGCCGCGGTCCGGTGGCTCCTCGCCGTGTGTCAAGAGTTTGACGAGCGGAATGAGCACGACGCCTCATGGATGCTTGCTGGACTACTGGGACCCCATCGACGGGAGCCCGGCGACGGTTGCGTGACCGCGCAGCAAAAGCGATCAGGCCGGCGAAAAGACCCGCGCCGGCCGGTCACCCACGTCGTTCGTTGTCCTCGCGCAGTATCGGTGGAGGCCGGTCGCCGAGGCGCCGAGTAACTGGTGGTATAGGGTCGGCCATGCCGACCGTGCTCGACTTTGGCCGTGCTGCGACGCGAGTTGTTGCCGCCGCATTGATCGCCGCTCCGTTGTCGTCGTGCGGCTCTCAGGCAGCCGAGGACCCGCGCATTCCGAGCCGTCTGCAGTGGGGTACAGGCAACTGTTCGATTATCGATGACCGTTGTCTAGAGCTGGTCGACGTGGGCATATTTCCCGAGGACTGCGCCGTGACGATGGGCAGGCCAGGCACGGGCAATGATCGCTTCGACGGCTTCTACATTGAGAAGGAGCGATGCCACGAGATCCTCGCGCCGGTCCTCACCCGCGAGATGATCGCCGCGGTCCGACGGGGTGGCTCATGCGATGGGACGCCGCCCAAGTACTTTCGAATTAAGTACCAGGACCAGTCGATCGACCGAATCAGCGTCGGCGGCTGTTCGGGCGAACCCTATGACACGATCGCTCGCGTCCGTCAGCGGATGTGGGACGAGGCAGCGGCTCACATCAAACCCTAATCGCTGGTCATGTTCAGCCTTCGCCACACTGCAGTCCGTGGTCTGGTCCTCGCGCTCGCCCTGGCGTCGCTGTGCTCCTGCGGCAGCCGTACTACCGAAGATCCGCCGGTGCCGACCCGACTCCTGTGGTCGACCGGCAACTGCTCGATCCCGGACGCCGGCTGCATCGAGTACATCGAGGTGGGCATCTACCGCGAAGAATGCCTCGTGACGGTCGGTGAAGAATCGGGGAAGTGGTTCTTGTTCAGGATGGAACGTGCGCGCTGCGACGCGATCTTGGCGCCCGTCCTGGCGGACGGCACGGTCGCCGCGGTCCGGCGCGGCAGCTCGTGCAGGGGCACGCCGAGTCGATACTTCCAGCTCACGTACCACGACGAGTCGAGCGACAAGATCGACGTCAACGGATGCTCCGGCGAGCCCTACGACACGATCGCTCGAGTGAAGGAGGATCTCGAGGACGCGGTCGCTCACCCGGCCGACGAGTAAATCCGAACTCCGGACGGCCTCCCGCCCCTCCCGGTTGAGGCCCGCTGCCCCGCCCTCCTACTCTCCCCGCCCGTGCGGCGCGCGCTCCTCCTAGGTCTTCTCCTCGCTTGTAGCTCCAACAAAGACGACGCGGCCCCCGCCGACGCCGGGCCCGATTCGTCGGTCGAGAGCTGCTACGAGGCGCCCACGAACGACGAGCGCACGGTCGTCGCGGCGAAGGCGCCGTTCATCCAGTACGTCGATCCGTTCATCGGCACCGGGGGCGTCGGGTTCGGCACCGGCAGCACGTTCCCCGGGCCGCAGGTGCCGTACGGTATGGCGCGGCCCGGCCCCGACACCATGAGCGCCGGCGGCGCGCCGACGTTCTCGCACTGCTCCGGCTACGCCTACGAGGACAACTTCATCTACGGCTTCAGCCAGACGCGCCTGCACGGGATCGGCATCGTCGAAGCAGGTGCGATCGCGCTCATGCCGGTCAACGGCGCGGTCACCTCCGAGCTCACCACCGAGAAGGGCCGCCGCGCCGCGTTCAGCCACAAGAACGAGAAGGCCTCGCCCGGTTACTACGCCGTCACGCTCGACAACGGCATCAAGGCCGAGCTCACGGCCACCGCGCACGTCGCCTACCACCGCTACACGCTGACCGACGGCGCGCTCCTGCTCGACATCGGCCACGAGCTGCCCTCGGTGAAGATCACGGACGGCAGCGTGACGATCGACGCCGCCAAGCAGGAGCTCTCCGGCTTCGCCCGCTACGACGGCGGCTACTCCGGTCGGTTCGGCGGCGTGCCGATGTACTTCGTCGCCAAGGTGTCGGCGCCGTTCGACAAGTCCGGCACGTGGAAGGCGGGCGCGCTCGGCGACGCCGCGGCGCAGACCGGTGGCGACACCGGCGCGTGGATCAGCGCGAAGGGCTCGGTCACCGTGGCGGTCGCGCTGTCGTTCGTCGACGTCGAGCACGCGCGCAAGAACCTCGAGGCCGAGACGATGGACTTCGACGCCGCGCGCAAGGCGGCCGAGGCCGACTGGGAGAAGCACCTCTCGCGCATGCAGCTCGAGACCCGCAGCGCGCGCGATCTCGAGATCGCCTACACGGCGCTCTATCACACGCTCCTGATGCCCACGCTCGCGATGGACGTCGACGGCAGCTACCGCGGCATCGACCAGGCGGTGCACGTCGCCACCGGCTACCGCTACTACACGGACTTCAGCCTGTGGGACACGTACCGCACGCTCCACCCGTTCCTCAACCTGCTCTACCCCGAGCACCAGCTCGACTTCCTCCAGTCGATGGCGACGATGGCCAAAGAGGGTCAGGCGCCGCCGAAGTGGCCGCTCGGCATCGGCGAGACGCAAGGAATGGTCGGCGACTCGGCGGCGGTGGTGATCAGCGACTCGTACCTCAAGGGGCTCCGCGACTTCGACGTGAAGGGCGCCTACGAGGTGCTCAAGAAGTCCGCCAACGGGCCGCTCCCCAAGAACGGTCGGGGCAACATCAAGGAGTACCTCGAGAAGGGCTACATCCCGATCGAGGCCGGCGGCTCGTCCGCGTCGTCCACCCTCGAGTACGCGTACAACGACTACGCCCTCGCCTCGCTCGCCGACGCGCTCGGCGAGAAGGCCGACGCCGACGTGTTCCGCAAGCGCTCGGGCAACTGGAAGAACCTGTGGGACGGGCAGACCGGCCTGCTCCTCGGCCGGCGCGCCGACGGCACCTTCCCGCAGAAGGACGACCACCTCGCGTGGCAGGACTACTGGGCCGAGGGCACCTCGTGGCACTACACGTGGTTCGTGCCCCACGACCTCAAGGGCCTCGACGCCGCGATGGGCTCCAACATGCTCGCGCGCCTCGACGACTACTTCGCACACTCCACCTGCCAGCCGCAGTCGCGCCTCGCGCCCAAGCCCTACTACTGGCACTCCAACGAGCCGGTGCTGTTCGTGCCGTGGATCTACGCCGAGCTCGACGCGCCCGAGCGCGGCGCGCGGTTCCTCCGCTGGGCGCTCGCCAACGAATACGGCGACGGCCCCGACGGCCTCCCCGGCAACGACGACGGCGGCACGATGAGCGCGTGGTATCTATTCGCCGGGATGGGCATCTTCCCCCGCGTGGGCGCCGGCACCGACTACGTGCTCGGCTCGCCGATCTTCCCCAAGACGACGCTCGAGCTCCCCGGCGGCAAGCTCACGATCTCCGCCCCGGAGACGAGCGCCAAGAACCTCGTCCCCAAGTCGTTCACCTGGAAGGGCGGCAAGCTCTCTCGCGCGCGCATCGAGCACGCCGAGCTCGCCAAGGGCGGAGCGCTCGAAATCGCCCTCGCGAGCCAGTGAGTGAGCGCGGAGTGAGCTACCGCATCGACGACCTCGCGCGCGCCGCGGGCACCACCGTCCGCAACGTGCGCGCGTATCAGGACAAGGGCCTGTTGCCGCCGCCGCGCAAGGAGGGCCGCGTCGCGTTCTACGACGAAGCGCACCTCGCGCGCCTCCGCACCATCGGCGCGTTGCTCGAGCGCGGCTACACCGCGAACAACATCGCCGAGCTGATGGAGACGTGGGAGGCCGGCGGCGATCTCCGCGAGCTGCTCGGGTTCGAGGAGGCGGTCACGAGCCCCTTCATCGACGAGGCCGAGAGCACGATCGCGGTCGACGAGCTCGCGAAGCTGTTCGGCACCATCGACCCGCTCGCGATCGCCAAGGCGGTGAAGCTCGGGCTGCTCATCCCCGGCGAGACGGCGTTCCGGGTGCCGAGCATGCGCGTGCTGCGCGCCGGCGCGGAGCTCCATCGCGCCGGCATCCCCCTCCCCGCGCTGCTCGACGAGGTCTCCCGGCTACGGCGCGACGTCGACAAGATCGCCGAGAGCTTCGTCGCGCTCGTGCAGGAGCACATCTTCGACAAGTACGGCGACGCGCTGCCGCCACCCGGCGAGGCCAGCAAGCTCACCGAGATGATCCGCCGCGTGCGCCCGCTCGCCGAGCTGGTGGTCGACACCGAGCTCGCCCACGCCCTCGAGCGCCACATCCGAGCCGGACTCGGCGACCGCCTCGCACGCCTGCTCGAGCGCAAACGAGCTCGCACCGGGAGCCGCGACCGTCAGGGAGCGGGTAAGAAATAGTACCACCATTGACAGTGCCATTATCGGATGTAACGGTTCTGGCATGCGAGCCATCCACGCCCGGACCTTCCGCCGCTCGTTCGATGACGTCCCGCGCGACTGGTTCGCCGGCAACACGTTCGCGACTCAGCTCGTCAACTCGATCAACCTGCTCTTCCCCGAGGGCGAGCGGTTCTTCGTGCGCTCGGTGAAGCGCTACGAGAAGGACATCGACGATCCCGAGCTCCGCGCCCAGATGCGCGGCTTCTACGCGCAAGAGGGCCAGCACGCCAACGCGCACGAGCGCTACTTCAAGGCGATGCGCGCGCAGGGCTACGACATCGACGCGATCGTCACCGTCGCCGAGCGCCTGCTCCGCCCGCGCTATCTCTCGAAGGAGATGTGTCTCTCGATCACCGTCGCCCTCGAGCACTACACGGCCATCATGGCGGAGCTGATGTACACCGACCCGTTCTTCGCCAAGATCGACGAGCCGATGAAGTCGCTGCTCCTCTGGCACGCCGCCGAGGAGATCGAGCACAAGGCCGTCGCGTTCGACGTGCTCAAGAAGATCAACCCGAGCTACGCGCTCCGCATGGGCGGCTACGCGATCGCGTCGCTCGGCCTGGTGCTGGTGTGGGGCGCGGGCACCGCGTCGCTGATGCGGCAGCGCCGGGCCGGGTTCGCCAAGGTCCTCCGCGACGTCTCCGAGGTCCTCGGCAACGGCGTCCTCGGGCGGAAGATCTTCTTTCGTGCGCTCGCCCAGTACGTCGCGCCGGACTTCCACCCGCTCACCCGCGACATCCTGCCGCTGGTGCGGCAGTATCTCGAGGACTTCGAAAGAGAGGCCGCGTGAAGAAGCCGGATTTGGAGTGGCTCATCGTCGGCGCCGGGTTCTCCGGCCTCGGCATGGCGATCGCGCTGCTCCGCGAGGGCCGCCGCAACTTCGTCATCCTCGAGAAGGCCGAGGCGCTCGGCGGCACCTGGCGCGACAACACCTATCCCGGCTGCGCGTGCGACGTGCCCTCGCACCTCTATTCGTACTCCTTCGAGCAGAACCCGCGGTGGTCGCGCCTGTTCGCGCCGCAGCAGGAGATCTGGGACTACATGGAGCACTGCGCGGACAAATACGGCGTCCGCCCGCACTTCCGCTTCGGGCAAGAGGTCGTGCGCTGCGAGTGGGACGAGCGGCATTCGTTCTGGCGCGTCGTCACCAAGAGCGGCGAGACGTTCACCGCGCGCTACCTCGTGTTCGGCACCGGACCGCTCAGCCAGCCGTCGTATCCAGAGATCAAGGGCATGGACCGCTTCCGCGGCCCGGCCTTCCACTCCCAGCGCTGGGACCACAAGTTCGACCTCGAGGGCAAGCGCGTCGCGGCGATCGGCACCGGCGCGAGCGCGATCCAGTTCGTCCCGCAGATCCAGCCGAAGGTGAAGCGCCTCCACCTCTTCCAGCGCACCCCCCCGTGGATCATGCCCAAGCCCGACCGCGCCGTGTCGCCGGGCGTGCAGCGCCTGTTCGAGCGCGTGCCGGCCGCGCAGCGCGCGCTCCGCAACACGCTGTGGACGATCATGGATCTCCGCGGCTTCGGCTTCAGCGTCGCGCCCGGCATCCTCCGCTGGACCGAGCAGCAGTGCATCGCGCACATCGAGCGGCAGGTCCCCGACAAGGCGCTGCAAAAGCGGCTCATCCCGGACTACCGCGCCGGCTGCAAGCGCATCCTCCTCGCCGACGACTACTACCCGGCCGTCGCGCAGCCCAACGTCGAGCTGGTCACCGAGCCGATCGTCGAGCTGCGCGAGCACTCGATCGTCACCCGCGACGGCGAGCGCGAGATCGACGCGGTCATCTTCGGCACCGGCTTCCGCGTGACCGACTTCCTCTCGCCGATGGCGGTGCTCGGCCGCGGCGGACGAGACCTCAACGACACCTGGCGCAACGGCATCGAGGGCTACCTCGGCACGATGGTCTCGGGCTACCCCAACTTCTTCATGCTGCTCGGGCCCAACACCGGCCTCGGTCACAACTCGATGATCTTCATGATCGAGGCGCAGGTCCACTGGGCGCTCCAAGTGGTCAAGGGCATCGAGTCGCGCGGCGCCTCTTCGGTCGACGTGCGACCGCGCGAGCAGGCGAGCTACAACGCGCGCGTGCAGCAGCGCCTGTCGCAGACGGTGTGGGCGAGCGGCTGCCACAGCTGGTACCTCGACAAGAACGGCAAGAACACCACCGTGTGGCCGGGGATCACCGCCGAATACTGGCTCCGCACGCGCCGCCCCAACTTCGCGCACCTCGAGCTCGACCCGGCACCCCTTCCCACCGTGATCGAGAGCGGCGAAACTGCCACTCTGTGAGCTTCCCCGCGGTCGTCGTCAAAGCGTCGAAGATCCACGGCAAGGGCCTGTTCGCGAAGAGCGCGATCAAGCCCGGCACGCCGGTCATCGAGTACGACGGCGAGCGCATCACTCCGGCCGAGGCGCGCCGTCGCTACCCCGAGCTCCCCGGCAAGCCGCGCGAGAGTTATCTCCTCGCCGTCGACAGCAAGACGACGATCGACGGCGGCAAGAGCCGGGTCCGCTTCGCCAACCACAGCTGCGATCCGTCGTGCGAGCTGCTCGTCTACAAGAAGCGCGTGTTCCTCATCGCTCTCAAGCCGCTGAAGTCGGGCGACGAGATCACCTACGACTACAACCTCGTCATCCACGGCGACGTCGACGTGCCGACCGCGCTCGCCGCCACGGCGTGCAACTGCGGCGCGAAGACCTGCCGCCGCACCATGCTCCGCCTCGCCGACGACCCCGCGGCCAAGCGCGCGCTCAAAGCCGCTTCTCGATCGACATGACTGCGCCGCCGTTGAAGTTCACCCAGTAGAGCGACGTCGCGTCGACGGCGAGCGAGTACGGGTGCTTCTGGTTCTCGGCGTGGACCTTCACCGCGCCGCCGGTCTTGGCGACTGACCGGATGCTCCCGCTCGGGGGGTGGGTCCAGTACACGCGCGCCTCGTCGAGCACGATCGTGCGCGCGCCCTGTTGGCCGGCGGCGAGCGTGTCGATGACGCCGCCCGCCTTGAGGACGCGGCCGATCTTCCCCGAGCCCCACTCCGACCAGAACACGTGCGTGCCATCGATCGCGAGGCCGGTGGTCTTGTCGCCCTTGGCGATGAGCGTGGTGATCGGGCCACCGTCGACCGGCATCTTGGAGATGACGCCCGGCTCGCTGTCGCTCCAGTAGACGTCGGTGTCGTCGACGGCGAGGCCGATCGGGCGGCCGTCGGTGGTGGCGAGCGTGATCACCTGCTTGTCGTCGACGCTCGCATTGAGCGCGACGCTCGCGACCTGCTTGAGGTGCAGATCGGTGAAGAAGAGCTTCTGCCCGCGGACCACGATCGACCACGGCTCGGCGATGCGGTCGCCCACGCGACGCGGCCGATCGATGTGGGTCTTGTCGACGAGCGAGAGCGAGCCGAGCCCGCCGACGAGCGGCGCGGCGGCGGACCAGTAGACGCGGCCGTTCCCGACGGCGATCCCCCACGGCGCGTCGAGCTCGGCGGCCAGCAGCTCCGGCGCTGCGCCCGGCTTCTTCTCGATGCGGCTGAGCGAGCCCTGGCGCTTCTTGCTGCCCTTGTTCGCCCAATAGACGTGGGTGTCGTCGACGTAGATGCCCCACGGTTGGTCCTGCTGGTCGGCGACCACGCGGAGCTCGGGCGGCTTGGCGTCGGGCTCGACGTGGACCTTCGCCGGCTTGCGGCAGGCGGCGAGCAGGAGCGAGAGCAGCAACCAGCGCTTCATCGCGTCCCCTGAACCAACAACACCATAGCACACGTTTTGACTGAATTTCTAGGGGTTGACGATCGCTTCGCGGATCCTCACCCTCCGCCTCCCTCAAGCGATCGGAGGCTTCATGCGCGACGGCATCGTCAGCGAAGAAGAGGCTCTGTTGGAACGGGTGCGCGCGCAGCTGCTCCCGCACCTGGAGCCGCGCGCGTCTGCGAGCGGGTTGTCATTGGATGGACAATCCCTGGATGTACAACCCGCTCCCTTGCGGTCGCGGCTCCCGGCGCGAGGCGACGATTTGCGCGCGTTGCGCGAGGAGGCGATGGAGGCTCGCGCCGAGGATCTCCCGCCGCTGCTCCACGAGCTCGCGATCCGCCACCGGCTCGACCGCGTCACCGACGCGCTGCCCGACCCCGCCGCCCCCTACTTCGCCCACTTCCAGCTCAACGGCCGCGACTACCTCCTCGGCCACCACAGCTTCGTCGACGGCGACGTCCGCATCCTCGACTGGAAGACCGCGCCGCTCGCCAAAGTGTTCTACGAGTACCGCGAGGGCGACGAGGTCGAAGAGGAGCTCAACGGTCGCACGATCACCGGCGTGCTCACGATGCGGCGAATCGTCGTCATCGTCGACGGCCACGTCACCGACGTCCTCACCGACGACGCGCGGCCGAAGCTCGCGGGAGACCGCGTGCCCGTCACCGCGCTCCTCGACGCCGAGCAGCGCGCCGCGATCGAGACCCACGGCCCCCTCCTCGTCACCGGGAGCGCGGGCAGCGGCAAGACGACGGTCGCGCTCCACCGACTCGCGCGCATCCGCGCTCGCAACGCGCGCGTCGTCGTTCCGGGCGAGGGGCTCGCGGCGCTCAGCCGACGCTTGCTCGAGCCGCTCGGGGGCGGCGAGGTCGTCACCATCGACGCGGAGATGCAGCGACTCGCGCGCGAGGTGTTCGGCAAGCTCCCGCCCATCCACCACGACGCGCCCGGCGTCGTCATTCGCCTCAAGCGGAGCCCCGCCCTCTATCGCGCGCTCGCGCGGTTCCAGCGCGCGGCGCCGCTCAAGGCGCTCCGTAAGAAGCTCGCCGAGCTCTTCACCGACAGCACGTTCCTCGCGCGCGTCATCGAGGGCACCGACATCCCGCGCAGCGCGATCGCCGAGACGGTGCGTCACACCCGTCTGCAGCTCGCCCCGCGCCTCTCGATGGCGTCGATCACCGATGCGCGCATGCGCGACGCGATCGATGGCCGCGGCGTCGTCGAGGGCACCCCCGACGAGCTCGCCGGCACCCTCGACGTCGAAGATCTCCCGATCCTCCTCTACCTGCATACGCAACGGGGCCGCGGGCGTGAGCCCGCGGTTGCTCCCACGGGCCCTCTCCGGCAACCGCGCGCTGACGCACGCGGCCCCGTCGATGATGAAGACCTCGACCACCTCGTCGTCGACGAGGCCGAGGACGTCTCGCGCTTCGAGCTACACGTGCTGGGCCAACGCCTGCGCGGCAGCGTCACCGTCGCCGGCGACGAGCTCCAGCGCACCTTCGCCGGCTTCGACACCTGGGAGGGCGCGATGTCCGCGCTCGGGGTCGAGCAGTACGCGTCGTGTCACCTCAACCTCTCGTACCGCTGCCCCGCGCCCATCGTCGCGCTCGCCTCGCAGATCCTCGGCGTCCCGCTCGAGTCCGCGCGCGAGGGCGCGCCGGTCGGCCGGTTCTGGTTCCCCGACCAGGCCACCGCCGACCTCTTCGTGCGCGACACCGTGCGCTCGCTCGAATCCGGCACGATCGCCGTGCTCGCCCGCGACGAGGTCGACGCGGCCAAGGGCCTCGAGTTCGACTACGTGATCGTCCCCGACGTCTCCGCCACCACCTACCCCGACGAGGACGAGTCCCGCCGCCGCCTGCACGTCGCGATCACCCGCGCCGTGCACCAGCTGTGGATCATCGAGGTGGGCCCCCGCTCTCCGATCCTGCCGCCGCCGGGCTAACGCACGGTGATTCGCCGTGCGGTCCAGTCGACGCCCCCACGGTCGTCACGCACCACGAACCAAAGGGTGATGGTCTTGCCGATCGCGCCCTTTCGCGCCTTGAAGGAGGTCTGCGAGCGGATGCCGTCCTTGGCCTGATACTCGAAGATGCCCTCGGTCGAGTAGTACTGCGCGAGGAGCTTCTCTTCGAACGCATCGCCGAGCTCGTCCACGCCGCGCTCGCTCGAGCTCTCCGTGGGGACGATCGCGAGCGCGTGCGACTCGCCGTTGCACTCGTCGAAGCGGTTGGTGGTGGCGGAGTCGCACGCGGACATGACCTTGACCTCGCTCTCGGGCCACTCGGCGCCGTCCCAGGTCACTCGCGCGATCGTCGGGTTCTGGTTCTTGTCGGTGGCGCGCACGTACACGCGCTTGACCGCGAGCTCGTACTCGCCGAGGGGGAGGGCCTCCCCGCTCACGTCGCCGCAGCGCACCGGCAACCCCTCGGGACCGCCGGTCGTGGTGACAGGCCCCTGGCAGGCCACCTGCACCGCGCCGAAGAACACGCTCTTGCGCGCGATCGCCGGTACGCCGTCGAGCGCGGTGGGCGGGATGGTGAGCGTGAAGCTCGAGCCCTCGGTCAGCGGAGCGCCCTTGGGCAGCGCGCGCACGCAGCCGAGCGCGCTCGGGGACGACGGTCGCGCGCACGCCGCCCACGACACCGACACGGGTCGTCCCTCGGGATCGACGGCGAGGGTCTCGAAGGTGACGGTCTCGCCGGGCGCTGCGTAGGGCTTGTCGACGCGCGTCGCCAGGATGCGCAGGCCCTGCACGCGCGAGGCGGGATCGAAGTCGCTCGCGCACGCTGTGGCGAGCGTGGCGGCGGCGAGCACACCCATCGCGATCAGACGGCTCACAACGTCCCCCGCACGCCGAGGTTCGGCGTGAGCGGCAGGCCGGCGCTGATGCCGCTCTGCGTGTAGTTGTAGTTGTACATCAGGCCCTCGGGGTTCTGACGGTTGTAGGCGTTGCGGAGCTCGGCATACGCCGAGAGCGTGCCGAAGCCGAACGTCCAGCTCTTCTCCACGCGGACGTCGAGCGCGTGGAACGCTGCCACGCGCGCGGAGAACGGCGCACCCGACACCGCGCCGTACGCGCCGGCGTCGAGATCGGCGATGCCGCCGACATAAGGAGTGTATGGATTTCCGGAGACGTAGCGAAACCGCGCGCCGAGCTCCCACCCGCGACCGAGCGCGTAGCTCGCGACCGCCGCGAGGTTGTGTGTCTGGTCGTACTCGAACAGGCGTTCCTTGCGCGCGAAGCCGTCGGTGCGGGTGCTCCGCGACAGCGTATAGGCCAGCCAACCGGAGAACCCTCCGCGCCGAACCTTGACGAGCAGCTCGCCGCCGAAGACGCGCCCCGAGCCCTCGTTGGTGTACCGCACACCCGACAGCGTCTGCCCGGCCGCGGGGCTCTGCACGATCAGGTCGTCGAGTACCTTGTGGAACCCCTCGAGCGACACCTCGACGCCCTTGGCGAGCACTTGCTCGAGTCCAAGGCTCTGGTGCATCGCGCGGTTGTTCTTCAGGGCGGGGCTGCCGTAGGGCGGAATGGTCTCCTGCGGCAGACCCGGCTGGTAGAACAGGCCGACGCCGCCCTTGAGCGTGGTGCCGTCGGCGAGCTTCAGACGCCCGGTGATGCGCGGCGACACGTTCCAGGTCTTGCCCTCGCGCGTGTAGTCGACGCGCGTGGAGGGCACGATCCGCACGCCCTTGAGCGGCTCGATCTCGAGCAGGCCGTACACCGCCGGCCGGTAGACCGACGCGTCGGTCGCGAAGACGATCGGCGGCTTGCCGAAGCCCGGGGTCGGCGCATCGGTCGCGCCCTCGGGCGACGGCGCGACGATGTTCACCTTCGCGCGCTGCCAGTCGAGGTCGAGGCCGACGGCTGCGTAGATGCCCCTCGAGAGCTTGGTGCGCAGCTCGCCGCGGTAGACGAGCGGGTTCGCGTCGATCCCGATCTTCACCGTGCCGAACTGCAGCTCACGCAGCTCGTTGCCGTAGGAGAGCGTCTGATCGAGGCGCGTACGACCTCCGTCGAGCACCGTGCGAAAGCGCGCCTGCACGCGCCAGAATGAGCTCACCAAGTTGAACGATCCCGGCGTGGGATTGCTCGCCGAGGGCGCGTCGAGGAGGATCTTCAGCGCGTCGCTCGCGCCGAAGAACGCGAGCCGCGCGGTGGTGCTCGTCGTCAGGTCGGCCTCGAGCACTGCTTGGGCGTCGTAGTAGACCGGCGCGGTCACCACGCCGTTTCCGGTCGCCTTGAGGATCTGACCGAACCACGCGTCGATCCACGAGCGGCGCGCGCCGACCATGAAGCGCACGCGCGAGCTGATCGGGCCCTCGGCGAACACCCGACCGTCGATCGCGTCAACCTGCGCGAGGCCGCCGATGCGGTCCTTGCGCGGCGACTTGAGCCCGACGGACACCACGCCGCCGAGCGCGCGGCCGTACTCCGGACCGTAGTTGCCGGGGACGAACTCGAGCTTCTCGAGCGCCTCGGTCGGGATCACCGAGTTGAGGCTGCCGAAGTGGAAGATCAGCGGGATCGCGGTGCCGTCGACGAACACGATGGTGTCGTCGGGCCCGGAGCCGCGCACGATGAGGCCGCCGGTCTGGTTGGGCGCTCGGCCCACACCCGGCGTCACCTCGAGGACCTTCAGGGTGTCGCCGCCGGTGCCGGGGATCTTCCGGATCGTCTCGGCCTCGAAGGTGTATCGGGTCGCCTCGCGCGCCGGCTTGTCGCCGACGACGACGATGTCGCCCTTGACCGGTTTCGGTGTCAGCCGCACGACGGCGTCCGCGCGTGCGCCGGCGATCAGCACCTCTTCGCTCGCATAGGGCTCGAAGCCGTCGAGCTCGACGCGCAGCGTGTACTTGCCGGGCGGCAGGTCGTCGATCGCGACGTTGCCCTTGTCGTCGGCCCGAAGCACCTTGCCGTCTATCGAGACGGTTGCCCCCGCGAGCGGCACGTCGCTCGACGCGCGAACCGAGACGCGTAGCCCCGCGGCTTTCGGCGCGGTGACCTTTGCACTTGCGCTCGCGCTGGCCGCCGGCTCGGGCACGACCGCCGGCCCGAAGTGAACGGTGAAGGGGATCCGTGCGCGGATCGGCGTGTCACCCTTCTTCGCTGGGGCGAACACGAGGTTCTTCGCGAAGGCGAGCGCCGCGGCGTCGTGATCGTCGCTGCCGGAGACGACCACCTTCGCCTCGGCCACGGTGCCGTCCTTTTCGATGAGGAGCTCGAGCTTCACGTCGACCGCCACCGTCGCGGACGGCGGGGGTTCGGGACGCCCCTCCGTGAGGACTTTCGGCGGAACGAGGGCCTCCTGGGCCCGCGCGGCCGGCGCGAAGCACGCTGCTGCGACCGCGAGCAGCGCTGTGGCGGCAACGTTCGACAAACCTTGCACGCATCTCAGACGCGAGATATCCTCGGCTGGTTTCAACCTTTCGACCACCACCCCGCGGAGGCCCTCGATCCGGCCGCCCGGCGCCGGATCGTCTCGTCCCCGCGTTCGTCGGCGTGGTGGGTGCCCAGTCGCGGCAGCCGTTCACCCGACGCGGCGAATCGTCGTCGTCGACGGCCGTGTGACCGACGTCCTCACCGACGCGCGGCGCCGTTCAAGGCGCTCCGTAAGAAGCTCGCCGAGCTCTTCACCGACAGCACTTTCCTCACGCGCGTCGTCGAGGGCACCGCCCGCGCAGCGCGATCACCGAGACGGTGCGTCACAGGACCTCTTCGTGCGCGACACCGTCCGCTCGCGCGAATCCGGCACGATCGCCGTGCTCGCCCGGGCCTCGAGTTCGACTACGTGACCGTCCCCGACGTCTCCGCCACCACCTACCCCGACGAGGATGAGTCCCGCTGTTGTCTGCACGTCGCGATCACTCGCGCCGTGCACCAATTGTGGATCATCGAGGTGGGCCAGCGTTCCCCGATCCTCGAATCGGCGGCCGTGGGTGTCACGCGATCTTACGGCCCGGGATGACGCGGACGAGGATCGAGATGATCGCGAGCACAAGCAGCACATGGATGAGTCCACCCAGCGTGAAGTGCATCGAGAAGCCCAGGATCCAGAGGATCAGAAACCCGGCCGCGAGGGCCAACAAGAGATTGGTCGTGACGCCACCTCCTTCGGAGCTGACCTCAGTTGCGCTTCGGCTTGTCGCCGGGCTTGCGCGTGCTCTCGTCGAGGCGATTCGACGCCTTGGTCACCGCCTCCTTTGCGCCGTGGACAACCTTCTGCGCGGTCTCCTGCACGGAGTGCGCGACCTTACCCGCCACCTCCTCGAGCGCGTGAGCGGCCTTCTGCGCCTTCTCCTGAAAGCGGTGCTCGCCCTTATTGGCGGTCTCGTCGACCTTGTCTTCCGCACCCGTGGCCGCGTTCTTGGCCTTCTGTGCGAGCTCGCCGGCCTTCGCGGCAGCCTTCGACGTGAGGTCCTTGGCCTTCGCTGCGACCTCGTCGATCTTCGCGTTGATGTTCTTCGTGGTGCCCATCGTCGTGCTCCTTGCGGTTGGGTCGTTCGTCCCGCACCTCACCGAGGCGTTCGATGGGGGCCTCATCGAGCCGCATCTCGCGTGCCGCGTCGGAGCAGCTAGCCGAGCACGCGCTCGAGGAACTTCTTCGTGCGCTCTTGTTGCGGGCGCTCAATCACCTCCGCCGCAGGACCGAGCTCGAGGATCGCGCCGTCTGCCAGAACCGCGACGCGGTCGGCGGCGCGGCGGGCGAAGCCGATTTCGTGGGTGACGAGGATGAGCGTCATGCCCTCGGCCTTGAGCTTCTCGATCACGCTCAGCACCTCGCCCTTCAACTCGGGGTCGAGCGCGCTCGTGATCTCGTCGCATAGGAGTGCCTTCGGCTCCATCGCCAGCGCGCGCGCGATCGCCACGCGTTGCTTCTGGCCGCCGGAGAGCTCGCGCGGGTAGTGACCGCCGCGCGCTTCGAGGCCGACGCGGGCGAGGAGCTCACGCGCGCGCTCCACCGCCTCCGCGCGCGTGAGGCCGAGCACGGTGACCGGCGCCTCGGCCACGTTCTCGAGCGCGGTCATGTGCGGGAACAGCTGGAAATCCTGGAACACCATGCCGACCTGACGGCGGGCCTCGCGCGCGGCGGCGCGGCTCTCGCGCGGATCGCGCGTGGGCTTGAGCGTGGAGGGGCCGACCTGGATCTCCCCGACGTCGAAGTTGGTGAGGCCGTTGACGCAGCGGATCAGCGTGGACTTGCCGCCGCCGCTCGGACCGAGGAGCGCGATCGTCTCGCCAGGGGAGATCTCGAGGTCGACCCCCGCGAGCACCACCTGCGCGCCGAAGCTCTTCTTCACCCCGCGGATGGAGATCACAGAGCCCCCTTGGAGATGCGCGCCTCGAGGTGTCGCGAGAGCACGCCGAGCGGGATCGAGATCATCAAATAGAGCGCCGCGGTGACGAGCCCCATCTCGAGGTACTTGAGGCTCGACTTGGCGAGGATTTGATACTGCTTGGTGAGCTCGACGACGGCGATCACGCTCACGAGGCTCGTGTCCTTGAACAGCGCGACGAAGTCGTTGGTCATCGGCGGGAGCACGGTGCGGATCGTCTGCGGCAGCACGATGCGACGGAACGTGAGGCTCCGCCCCATGCCGAGCGAGGCCGCCGCCTCCCACTGCCCGACCGGGATCGACGAGATGCCGGCGCGATAGATCTCCGCCTCGTACGCCGCATAGTTGAGGCCGAACCCGAAGATCGCCGCGGTCATCGCGTTGAGCTTGAGGCCCACGGTGGGGAGGCCGTAGTAGAGGAAGAAGATCAGGAGCAGCACGGGGATGCCGCGAAAGAACTCCACGTAGGCGATCGCGAGCCACTGCACCGGGCGCGGGCCCCACAGGCGCGCCATCGCGATCGGGAGGCCGAGCAGGATCGCGAGCGCCATGCTCACGATCGAGATCTGCACCGTGGTGAGCGCGCCGCGGAGCAGCAGCGGGAGGTAGCGGCCGGGCGTCCACGCGCGCGCGCTCTCCTGCGCCACGTCGTTGGGGGCGCCGAGCGCGGACTGGTCCTCGTTCCAGATGCCCCACTTCTCGTAGATCTTGCGGAGATCGCCGCGCGTGGCGAGCCGCTCGAGGGCGCCGTCGACGCGGACGGCGAGGGCCTCGCGATCGCGGCGAAAGGCGATCGCGTAGGTGCCGCGCGCGATCGGCTCGCCGGCGAAGCGCAGCTTGGGATCGGGGCGCGCCCAGTAGACGGCGATCGGCACGTCGAGGAGGACCGCGTCGACGCGGCTGAGCGCGAGATCCCGGTAGGGCTCGGACTGTCCGTCGTAGATCCGCTTCTCGATCGCGCGGGCGTCGAGGAGGCGCTCGGCCGCGGTGTCGCCGAGCGTCGCCACGCGGCATTTGAGCTCGGCGCAGCGGTCGAGCGAGTCGAAGCGGTGGTCGTCCGCGCGGGCGACGAGCTGCAGCTTGTAGACGTAATAGGGCTTGGAGAAGCGCACGCGGTTCACGCGGTCGGGCGTGACCTCGAGGCCGTTCATCGCGAAGTCGAGATCGCCGCGCTCGACGCCGACGAGCAGCGAGCCGTACTCGTACTGCACGAACTCGATCGGCTCGCCGATCTCCTTGGCGATGGCGTCGGCGAGATCGACCTCGAAGCCGATGGTCTTGTCGGGCGCGTTGGGATCGCGGAACACGTAGGGTGCGCCGCCCTCGGCGTCGGCGCCCCACTTCAGCGTGGCGAACGCGGGGAACGAAAACAGCAGGATCGCGAGCGCGAGGAGCCACCTCATGCAGACCTCCGCTTGCGGAGCGCGAGGGCCATGCGACGAACGGCCTCGCGGAGCTCGCGCGGATCGAGCGACGCGAAGCCGAGGCGAGCGAAGGGGCGAGCGCGGCCGTCGAAGGCGAAGTGCCGCGCGGGCAGGAACGCGACCCCGGCGGCGAGCGCGCGGGTGACCCACGCGTCGAGATCGATCGACGGATCGATCTTCGCCCACACCGCCATGCCGCCGGCCGGCGGGTCCACCGTCATCACGCCGCCGAGTTTCTCATGAATCGCCTCGACGAGGGCGTCGCGGCGCGCGTGGTACTCGCGCTTCACGCGGCGGGCGTGCCGCTGGACCTCGCTGTCCTCGAGGAGCTCGGCGACGGCGTGCTCGACCGCGAGATCGCCCTGCCGATCGACGACGATGCGGATCGAAGTGAGTCGCTCGAGGAGCGCGGCCGGCGCGGTGACGAAGCCGATGCGGAGGCCGGGCGCGAGGATCTTCGAGAGCGTGCCGACGTGCACCACCACGCCGGCGCGGTCCGCGCTCGCCAGCGGGAGCACCGGGCGGCCGTCGTAGTGGAACTCGAAGTCGTAGTCGTCCTCGACGATCGCGAACCGATGGACGCGGGCGAGCTCGAGGAGCGTGAGCCGGCGACCGGCCGACATCGTGACCATGGTGGGGAACTGGTGGTGCGGGGTGGCGTACACCGCGCGCGGCTTGATCGTCGCGAGCTGCTCGACGCGCATGCCGTGCTGGTCGACCGGCACCGGGACCAGGCGCGCGCCCGCGGCCTCGAACGCGCTCCACGCCGGGCGGTAGCCGAGCGCCTCGACCGCGACGACGTCTCCCGGCTTGATCAGCGCGCGCGCCACGAGGTCGATCGCGCCCTGGCTCCCGCGCGTGACGAGGAAGGAAGCGGGATCGGCGGGCAGGCCGCGCAGGTGCGAGAGCATCGCGGCGAGCGCCTCGCGCAATCGGAGTGCGCCGCGCGGATCGCCGTACGAGAGGAGCGCGGGACCGGAGAGCTCGAGCGCGCGACGATACGCTCGAGCGAGCGGCGCGGTCGGGACGAGGCGCGCGTCGGGCACGCCGCTCGCGAGCACGAGGGTGCCGCGCGGATGGGTCGGGAGCTCCCAGTGAGGGAACGCGCCGGGCGCGAGGTCGAAGCCGAGTCGATCGCGCGACGCGACGCGGGGAGCGAACGCGCGCGGCGCGGTTTCGGGCAGCTCGGCGGAGATGAACGTGCCCCCACCGCGCTTGGTCTCGAGCCAACCCTCGGACGAGAGCTCGCGATACGCGGCGAGCACGGTGTTGCGGTGGACGGAGAGCTCCTCGGCGAGCGTACGCGAGCCGGGCAACGCGTCGCCGCGCTTCAGCCTCCCGCGCCGGACGTCCTCGGCGATCGCGCGCGCGATCTGGAGGAACACCGGGAGCGCCGCGTCGGGGTCGATCGCGATCGGGTGCTGCCAGCGCGCCACGGTTGAGCATCGTACATCGGCGCAGCACATGCATTGGCTTCGAGTGTCATGAAAGCGCTCTCGACGATCCTGCTCCTGTCGCTGACCACCGCGTGTGCCTCGCGCACGACGCCCACGACCACCGCGGCAACTCCGCCGCAGAAGACCGTGGCCGCGGCGAGCAAACCGGCGCCGCCACCGTGCCTGGACCCGATGCGCCACGCACCGGTCTTCGCCGAGACGGTCGCCGAGGACGGCACGCCGTACATCGCGCCGATCGATCTCAAGCTCGACCTCGACGGCGACGGGACGCCCGACCCGGTGCTGCAGGTCGATCGCGACGCGACGAGCGTGCGCTACGAGCTGTATCTCACGCGCGGCAAGTGCTCGCGGCACCTCGGCACCCTCCACGTCGAGGGCACGATCCGCGGCACGCTCGGCCGGGCCAACGGCTTCAGCACCCTCGAGGTCGCCTCCGAGGGCGACGGTGAGCTCCGCCACGGCGAGCTCTCGTACGACGGCAAGAAGTGGTCGATCACCAAGCGGTGGACCTCGCCGCTCACTCCAGCGGTGAAGCTCAAGTAACTGTACTGGCCGCGACTGTATCTTGCGCCGGCGCGGCGAGAGGGCTTCGCTCTCTTCATGCGCCTCACGCTTCATCAGATCGACGCGTTCACCGACCACGTGTTCGGCGGGAACCCGGCCGCAGTGGTGCCGCTCGAGAGCTGGCTCCCCGACGCGACGATGCAGAGCATCGCGCTCGAGAACAACCTCTCCGAGACGGCGTTCTTCGTGCGCGAGGGCGATGGCTATCGCATCCGGTGGTTCACCCCCACGAGCGAGGTCGCGCTGTGCGGCCACGCCACGCTCGCGAGCGCGTGGGTGCTCTTCCACGTGCTCGGCGCGCCGGGCGACGTCGTCGAGCTCCAGTCGGCGAGCGGCCCGCTCCGGGTTACGCGCGTCGACGAGCAGCTCGCGCTCGATTTTCCCGCCTATTCGCTGGAGGACTATCGCGGCCCCGCCTCCGCGATCGAAGCGCTCGGCAAGGCGCCGGTGCAGGTGCTCGGCCGCGACAAGCTGCTCTTCGCCGTCTACGAGACCGAGGCCGACGTGCGCGCGATCGCGCCCGACTTCCCCGCGCTGCTGCGCTCGGGCATGAAGGCGGTGGTCACCGCGCCCGGCAACGACTTCGTGTCGCGCTTCTTCGCGCCCACGGTCGGCATCGACGAGGATCCGGTCACCGGCTCCGCGCACTGCTCGCTCATCCCCTACTGGGCCGCGCGCCTCGGCAAGACGAAGCTGCATGCGCGGCAGGTGTCACGCCGCGGAGGCGAGCTCGACTGCGAGCTCCGCGCGGACAGGGTGTCGATCGCCGGCCACGCCGTCCGCTACCTCGAGGGCACCATCGAGGTCTGAGGATCTCTGGCCGCGCCCGGAGCCGCGACCGTCAGGGAGCGGGTTGTCCGTAACGACAACCCGCTCGCTCACGCGCGCGGCTCCCGGGCCCAGCGGTTGCTCTGCCTGACGGCATGAAGGACTCGCGACGGGCCGCGTTGCGCTTGATCGGCGGTGGCGCTGCCGCCATTGGAGCGCAGCTCTTCCTACCGAAGATCGAGCGCGTGTCGGCGGCGCCCCAGGTGGCCGCGATCCCGCGCCGCAAGCTCGGGAAGACGGGCGTCGAGGTGTCGATCCTCGGCGTCGGCGGCTACCACCTCGGCGCGGCCAAGGACGAAGCCGAGGCGATCAGGATCGTGCACGGCGCGATCGACGCCGGCATCAACTTCTTCGATAACGCGTGGGAGTACCACGACGGCAAGTCGGAGGACTGGATGGGCAGGGCGCTCGTCGGCAAGCGCGAGAAGGCCTTCCTCATGACCAAGGTCTGCACGCACGGCCGCGGCAAGGCGGAGGCGCTCAAGCAGCTCGACGACTCGCTCAAGCGCCTCAAGACCGATCACATCGATCTGTGGCAGGTGCACGAGGTCGTCTACGACAACGATCCCGAGCGACACTACGCCAAGGACGGCGTGCTCGAGGCCCTCACCGACGCCAAGAAGCAGGGCAAGGTGCGCTTCGTCGGGTTCACGGGTCACAAGCACCCGGACCTCCACCTGCAGATGATCGACAAGGGCTATGCGTTCGACACGGTGCAGCTCCCGCTCAACGCGTTCGACAGCCACTTCCGCTCGTTCGAGCAGAAGGTGTTGCCGCGCGCGAGGGAGAAGAACCTCGGCATCATCGGCATGAAGCCGCTGTGCGGCGGCGGCGATCCGCTCAAGAAGGGCGTGCTCAAGGTCGAAGAGGCGCTCCGCTACGCGATGTCACTGCCGGTCTCGGTCACGATCACCGGGATCGACAGCTACGCGATCCTCGAGCAGAACCTCGCGATCGCGCGCGGCTTCAAGCCGATGAGCGAGGCCGAGCTGAAGGCGGTGCGCGAGAAGGTCCGCGCCCACGCGACCGACGGCCGCTTCGAGCTCTACAAAACGTCCATGCGCTACGACGGCAAGATCGGCCGCGAGCAGCACGCCTTCCCGTCCCCCGACAAGCTCGGTGGGTAACGTAAACAACGGGGCCGCCGGCGTAAGCCGGCGGTTGCCAGAGCGCGCAACCGCGGGCTAACGCCCGCGGCCCCGTCGCGCGACTGGAGCCGCGACCGTCAGGGAGCGGGTGGTCTCGCCCTCGACAACCCGCTCGCTCACGCTCGCGGCTCCAGCTCTCACTCCACCGCGACGATCTTCCCGGACTCGTCATAGATGTAGAGCACCGCCTCGCCGACCACGACGCGGGGCTCGGCCTCGTGTTGGCTAGCGGTCGCGACCTTCGGCGGCGCCGCTTCGGTCGTCGAGGTCGACCCAGCCACTCCCGCGATCATGGCCACCACCACCCACCTGAACACCGGCATTGGAATTTTCCTCCGCCGCTGGATATTGCAGCGCCCGTGCCGCGCAGATTTCCGCCGGAATCGCGACGATCGGCGTCGCGCGGACGTTCCCGCCATGTGGCAGCCGTCACGCCGCCGATACCGTCAGCGCGCGCAGCAGCGGATGCCGATGTGATCGTCGGAGCGGCCGCGCGGCTTGGTGTTGCGCACCGAGGTGCCGGGCGCAGCGACCGCGCAGGCGCTCCACGCGAACTCGGGCGTGTCGGCGGTGAGGAAGAACCCGCCGCGCGTGAGGCAGCTCTGATTGAGTGGATCGGCGGTGGCTCCGGCCTGGCAGCTGTTCACCCACTCGTAGACGTTGCCGGAGAGATCGTAGACCGCGGCCTCGGCGGTGCCGGGTGGGCCGTGGCACTCGGCGCGTGAGCCGACCGGCGCGGTCTTGCCGACGGTGCTGTCGACGCAGCGGCCCGCGACGAAGTCGGCGCCGTAGGGATACTTGCGCGGCGCGCCCTGGCCGGCGCACGCGGCGAACCACTCGCTCTTGGTCGCGTCGTTCTGTGCGCCGACGTCGTCGAACGGCTCGGACTCACCGCCGATGCGACCGCACAGCCGCTTGCCGGCCCACGCGCAGTACGCGGCGGCGTCGCACCAATCCACGCAGACCACCGGGTGATCGACGTCCCGCTTGAGATCGAGCTCCTCGGCCGAGCACCCCTCGCCCTCGGCGTGCGGCCCGAACGCGTTCGTCGCGCAGGCCGAGCCCGCGACGTTCGTCGGCGAGGACGCGAGGAACGCGGCGTATTGCGCGCGGGTGGTCTCGGTGGCGTCGATGCAGAAGGTGCCGAGGTCGATCATCGTCGCGGTGCCCGCGCGCTGGGGGCACCGCGTCGACGTGTCGGCGCCGGCGTCCTCGACGACGACCGGGATGCGCGCGACGTTGGCGTCGATCGAGCAGCCGACGAGCAGCGCCGCCAACAACCACCGCATGCGCGTCACTCTATCAGCTTGCGCACGTAGCTCGCGTAGGGGCTCGTCGGATAGCGCGCGAGGAAGGCCTCGCCGCGCGCCTTCGCCTCGGCCTCGCGACCGAGCTTCTTGAGCGCGCGCACCGCGAGGTACTCGCGATCGGCCGCGAGCTGGCCGCCGGGGAACTTCTTCTTGTGCGCGTCCGTCGCCGCGAGGACCGCGGAGGGATCGCTCTCGAGCTTCGCCCGCACCGGATCGATCAGCGCGTTCTCCTCGGCGAGCGTGTCGGCCGAGGGCTTGGGTGCGGCGCTCTTCGCGGGCGGAGCGCTGACGCTGACGGCGACGCTGACGCTCACCGGCGCGGTCTCGCTCGGGAGCACAATCGGCGTGAGCTTCGGCGGGGGCGCGTGGGAGATCTGCGGGCTCTCCTGCACGACGCCGCCCTGGCCGCCGCGCATCGAGTACGCGCCGAGGCCGACCGCCGCGCCGACGACGCCGAAGCCGAGGAGCCACGCGAGCGTCTTGCCGGTCCACCACTTGGCCGCCGCGCCGACGGCGATCGGCGTCGCGGCG
>JALHOE010000120.1 GCA_022843175.1 Deltaproteobacteria bacterium | reverse complement strand
TGCGGGCGCGGGCGCGGGCGCAGTCGACGGCGCGGGCGCGGCCGGCGGGCCGGCGTCCACGCTCCACGGCCAGGTCGGCATCGACGGCGGCAACCACGGATAGTTCGACGGCGTGGTCGACGGTTTGGTCGACGGCGCGGTCGACGGCTTCGTCGGCTTCTTCGCGGCGGTCGCGGGCGGCGGGGGCGTGGGCTCGGGCGTCGCCGCGGAGGGACCACCCCCGACGCCGACCGGCTTCGGCACCCACTCCTCCTTCTCGCCCTCTTCGGCTTCGCCCGCGCTCTTGTCGGCCTTCTCTGCGGTGGCCGGAGCGGGTGCGGGCTCCTCGGCCTGCTTCTTACAGCCGAACGCGAGAACACCCGAGGCGAGCAGAATGGCAATGGTACGTGCGGTCATGGCACCCCAGAGCGAATGCTCGTGCCGTACCAGCCGTGGCTGTGTCAGCGGTCGACAACGCGGCGCGCGACTGCGCGTTCCTCGGCCGTGGGAGCGCGCATCCAGAGCACGCCCCCGCTGTCGCGCTGGAGCGCGGCCTTGAGCTGGTTACGGACGACCTCGCTGAACGGCGCGCGCTCGTTCGTCTCGCGCTCCTTCTGCACTTCTTCCGCAATGCGCGCGAGGTCGATCGCGACCAGGTTCATGGGGCCGCCGGCGGCCCGCACGCCGAGCTCCAGCGAGCCGCGGAGCTCATCGGTAGTGGAGTGCTCGAGGCCGTTCACGTCCGCGCGTGCGCTCTCGAGCAGCGTGTCGATGTGCCGCACCAGCGTCGTGGCCTTCGGTTCACGCGAGAGGTGGAGCGCTGCGCCCTCGCTCGCGGCCCAGTGCTCGAGCACCTTTTTGGCGTCGCCCTCGCGGTGGAACGCGTCGGTGAGCGCGTAGAGGGACACCGTCATCGGCGGCTCGTAGACGTCGAGCTTGCCACCCTCGTGGTAGAGGTCGAGGTCGTGCCCCGCCTTCTTGAAGGCGACGATGCCCTCGATCAGGCGCTCCTCCTGCTCCTCGGTGAGCCGCTTCTCCCAGTCGTGTCGGCGCTCGGCATGAAGGGACATGCCGAGTGGGTTAGCACGGCCTGCGCCACCCCGTCACGACGTCGCTCGGCGGCGCGCTCGGCGACATGCGCGCGTCGGCGATCGGAGCGCCCGCGGCGAGCGTCAGGGGCACCACGCCGGCCCACACCGGCCAAGCGCGGTCCTCTTCGTCGTCGATCGGACCGCCGATCCGCACCTTGGCCGACGCCTCCTCGATCGGCAGCGAAAGCACGTGCGTCGCCGCGAGCTCCTTGTCGTTCGGGGGCCGCGCCTCGCGCGAGCGACCGTGGGCCACGTGCTCGACGATCGCCTCGAGGGCGCGGAGCTTCTCGCTCGGCTCCTCGACGAGGCGCCCGGTCCCGAGGACGACCACCGACCGGTAGTTCATCGAGTGATGGAACGCCGAGCGCGCGAGCACGAGGCCGTCGAGGAGCGTCACGGTGACGCAGCATGGCGCCCCGCTGGCGAGCACCTTGAGCATGCGGCTCGCGACGGCGCCGTGAACGTAGAGCCGGTCGCCGACGCGGGCGTGGATGGTCGGGACGACGAACGGCTGCGCGTCCACGGCGAACCCGAGGTGGCAGAACAGGGCCTCGTCGAGGATCGCGTGGATGGTCTCGGCGTCGTAACGGGCTCGCGCCGGCATGCGGCGCACGGTAGTACGGGGGGTGGGACCGTGATCCATGTCCCGACGATGGCCCGTGTGTGGTCCATCGAACAGATCCAGATCGAACGATGTCACTAGACCAGTTGAACCACGCCCTGGTCACCGCCGGAGAGGGCGTCGAGCCGCAGAAGTGGATGCTGTTCCTCCACGGCATCCTCGGGAGCGGCGCCAACTGGCGCACCGTCGCGCGTCGGTTCGTCGCGAGCAAGCCGGAGTGGGGCGCGGTGCTCGTCGACCTCCGCGAGCACGGCGCGTCGCACGGCCTGCCGCCGCCACACACCGTCGAGGCGGCGGCGAGGGATCTCGAGCGCCTCTCCCAGAACGTGGCGGGCATCGTCGGCCACAGCTTCGGCGGCAAGGTCGCCCTCGAATACGCGCGCTCGCACCCGCTCGAAGAGCTGTTCCTCATCGACAGCAACCCCGGCCCCCGCCTCGACGCGCGCGGGTCCGAGGGCACCGTGCGGGTGATCGAGATGCTCGCCGCGCTCCCGCCCACATTCCCCTCGCGGCCGGCGTTCGTCGCCCACGTGCAGAGCCAGGGCCACGACTCGGCGATCGCGCAGTGGCTCGCGATGAACCTCGAGCGCGACGGCGACGCGTTTCGGTTCGGGCTCGACGTGCAGGCGATCCGCGCGCTCCTCGACGACTACTTCGCGCGCGATCTGTGGAGCGTGCTCGAGGCCGAGAGCTCCACCCGGTTTCACGTCATCCTCGGCGGCAAGTCCACGGTGTTCGACCAAGCCGACAAGGAGCGGCTCGCCGCCATCGCCGCGAGGAACCCCAACGTCACCGTGCACGTCGTCGCGCGCGCCGGGCACTGGGTCCACGCGGACGCGCCCGACGAGCTGCATCAGCTCCTCATGAACCCTACGGCGTAGCCCATCGAGTAGCGCGCGTTGATCTCGCTCCGCGGCTGCACGCCGCCGTCGTAGACGAACGCGTCGACCCCGAACGGGCCGAAATAGCCCGCGCGGTGCAGCGCCTCGGCCACGGGCTCGAGCTCGATCGCCGGGCCGCTGTCGACCCGTTCGGTGGAGAGCCACTGGCCGTGCGCGTCGCAGCGCTGGCGCACGAGGTGACCGACGGTGAGCGCGCCCCCTGGCGTGAGGAACCCGTGCCGCGCGTACTCGGCGGAGATGCGCACGTTCGGCTCGATCATCACCCCGCCCTCGCGCATGCCCGCGCGGAGGTAGGCGAGCACGGCGTCGTCCACCCGATCGACCACCCGGTGGCCGCGGCCCGCCATCCCGAAGTTCCGCTTCAACCGGGTGTTCGGCGTGATGGCAGCAATGGCAGTATCGAGGTCGGCCGCGAACAGGCCGAAATGGACGCCGAGCGACGCACAGAACGCGCGGCTGTTCACCCGCCGCAGGACCTCGAGCGGCGGGTGCGGCTCGGGCTCTACCCCGCACGCCCTCATCACCGCGAGCGCGCGCGGCGTCGGGCACCAGGCCCTGCCGACGAGCCCGGCCGCGTCAGCGCTCGGCAACAGCACGTCGCCCGGGCCGAGCAGGACGCGCGCGCGCTCGACGTGGGGCGCCATGAGGGCGAGCAGCCGCGCCGTCACCGGCTGGCCGGCCAGCTCGACGTCGGCGTCGAGGTTCAGGACCCACGCGGCTGCCATGCCGAGAGCTCGTCGAGGAACGCGTCGGGCTGGCCGGCGCGCTTGCGAGCCGCGCGCGCGAGCACGGGCCCCTTCATCAGCATGGGAGAGAGGGGCGGCGGGAGCGCCGCGCACCAGTCGTGGAACTCGAGGGCGCCGCGGAGCTGCTCGAACCACTTCACGCCGAAGCGAACGTGCGCGATCTCCTCGAGCCCGATCAGCTCCTGCACGCGGGCGCTCTCTTCGTCGCCCACCTGCCGAAAGCGCGCGGCGAAGTCCGCCGCGTGCTCCAGGTTCGCGCTCTCGAGCCCGAGCCCCATCACCGCCACGAACGAGGCCGGCTCGCGGCAGAGCGGCACGCGCTCCCAGAACCAGTCGCGCACGGGGAAGTCGCCGACGCGGTGGCCGAGCCGCTCGATCTGCGCGGCGTACAGGTTCATGTGCCGCACCTCGTCGAGCGCGATCCGCACGAGCCCCTCTTTGAACTCGCGCGGCGCCGCCGGGTAGGCGAGCACCGCCCACGCCATGAGCTCGGCGGCCTGCAGCTCGTGGTGGAAGAAGCGATGGAGCGTGCGCGCACGGCTGCTCGGGGAGCCGAGGCCGCGCGGCTTGTCGGCGCGCTCGGCGCGGCGCAGCTCCGGGGGACGACCGGGCGCGCTCGGCGCCTCGGCGGCGCCCCACGACTCGGGCACCTTCGGCGGCGCGAGCTTGTGGGCGAGCGACGTCGTGAGGATGTACTCACGCGCCCAGGCTTCAACGGTCACGGGCGGAGCGTAGCGCCGCGACGAGCGCCGCGACATCGGCTGAGGTCGTCTTGTGGTTGATGATGCAGGCGCGGAGCGCGCGGGCGCCGGTGGAGAGCTTGGTCACCGAGATCCACGCCTCGTGCGCGACGGCCCGCGCCACGCTCCCGAGATCGCTCCGGCCGTCGGTGAAGCACACCACCGGCAGCGGCGTGTCGTTGACGATCGTCCACCCGTCGTCGCGGAGGCGCGCGCGGAGCTCGTCGGCGAGCGCGAGCTGCTCGCGGAGCACCGCGGCGTAGCCGGGGAACCCCAGCACCAGGAGCGGGAGCAGCACCTTGAGCCCGATGAACCGCCGCGACCACTGCATCGAGTGCGCGTAGGGATCGTGCGCGGCGTCGCGCGGCATGTAGCCGGCGTGATCGGCGAAGGTGCGGCCGAGCGCGCCGACGTGCCGGGTGAGGAACATGCCGGCCCCCATCGGCGCCGAGAGCGCCTTGTGCGGGTCGAAGGTGATCGAGTCGGCCCGCTCGATGCCCGGCAGGCCGAGCTCGGGCACCAGCGCGGCGAGCCCGCCCCACGCGGCGTCGACGTGGAGGAAGCAGCCGGCGCGCGCGGCGACGGCGGCGATCGCGGGCAGCGGATCGATGGTGCCGGCGCTGGTCGTGCCGGCCGTGGCCACGATCATGAGCGGCTCCGGATCGCGCGCGACGGCCTCGGCGAGCTCGCGGGTCTTCATGCGCAGGCTCGCGTCGGCGGGGATGATGCGGACCGCGCGCTCGCCGAGACCGGCGATGCGGGCGGCGCGCGCGACCGTCGGGTGCGCCTCGGCCGAGGCGTAGATCGTCGGCCCCGGCCGCACGCCCTCGGTGCGCACCTCGGGGTAGCGCTCGTGGAGCGCGACGAGCAGCGCCGTGGTGTTGGCCTCGGCGCCGCCGCTGGTGAACGTGCCCTCGCACTCGGCGAACCCGAACTTGCGACCGAACGCGCGCAGCAGGTGCGCCTCGACGTCGACCGCCCACTGCGCATGGGTGTGCGTCGCGAGCTGCGGGTTGAACGCGGCGACGAGCGCGTCGGCCATCACCGCGAGCTCGGTGGGCGCAGGGTTGAGGAGGCCGAAGTAGCGGGGGTGCGTCGGGTGGACCTGCCCGTCGCGCAGGCCCTCGAGCACCAGCTCGAGCGCCGCGGCCGGCTCCATGGGCCGCTCGAGATCGAGGTCGATAGGTACTTTATGCGTCGGCGTCAGCGGAACCTCCGCGCCGATCGCCTCGAGCACCCGCGTCCACATCACTTACAGCGCGCGATGCACGCTTCGAGCGCCTTGTTGCACTTGGCACCGCAGCTGTCGCCGCCGTCCTCCCCGCCCGGGAGCGCGTCGTCGTCGAGGCACTTCTGGTGGCACTCGGAGTCCTTGTTCATGCAGGCGTTGCTGCACGCCGGGCCGCTCGCGGGGGGCTTCTCGGCGGTCTTGGGCGGCGGCGGATCGCTCGATTTGCACGCAACGAGCAACGCCGCGAGCGCGAGGAAGCAGCGCATGGGGGAACGCTAACACGGCCGCGCTCGCCTCCGCGGCGCGATGAGGGCATCCTTGGTGAACCCGTGCGCAAATCCCGCATCCGCGAAGAGAACGACGGCAGCGTCTACGTCCTCGAGGAGAAGCGCTTCATCGCGCGGCACGGCGGCGGCGAGTCGTTCGACCGCATCGCCTTCGCCCTGCGCGCGCTCGAGATCCTCAAGCCGCGCGGCATGACGGTGGCGGTGTTCCAGGGCCGGTTCGGGCTGCAAATCGAGCGCGGGCGCGACTGGGGCCGGGGGCCCGGGGCGACCTGGGCCATGGTCCGCGTCCCGCCCGACGCATCGCGTGAGAGCATCATCCTCGCGCTCACCGAGCTATCCGGCCTGCCCGCGGCGCCCTGGCTGCTCGACACGCTCCTTTCGCACCGCGCGCTCGGAGCCTCTTCCGGCCGGAGCGCCGCCGCGGTTTGATCCGCGCATGCTCGACCTGCCGCTCGCCCTCCCCCTGCCCGCGAACGAGCCGATCCTCTCCTATGCGCCGGGCTCGCCCGAGAAGGCGCAGCTCAAGGCGGCGTTGCGCGCGATGGCCGGCGAGCGACCGGACATCCCCCACGTGGTCGCCGGCAAGGAGCTCCGCACCGGCGCCGCGGGCGAGGTCCGCGCGCCGCACCACAAGTCGCAGGTGCTCGCCACGTTCCACGACGGCGGCGCCGAGGTCGCGCAAGCCGCGATCGCGGCGGCGCTGCGGGCGGCGCCCGGGTGGGCGAGCACGCCGTTCGAGGAGCGCGCACGAATCTTCCTCAAGGCCGCCGACCTGCTCACCGGTCCGTGGCGCCAGACGCTCAACGCCGCGACGATGCTCGGTCAGAGCAAGACCGCCTACCAGGCCGAGATCGACAGCGCCTGCGAGCTCATCGATTTCTTGCGCTTCAACGTGCACTACGCGTCGCGCCTCGCCGAGCAGCCGATCTCGCCGCCCGGCGTGCGCAACGTGATCGAGCTGCGGCCGCTCGAGGGCTTCGTGCTCGCGATCACGCCGTTCAACTTCACCGCGATCGCCGGCAACCTGCCCTCGGCGCCGGCGCTGCTCGGCAACGTCGTGGTGTGGAAGCCGGCCGAGACGCAGTCGCTCGCCGCGTATCACATCATGCGGCTGTTCCAGGCCGCGGGCCTCCCCGACGGCGTGATCAACGTCGTCTACGGGCACGGCGAGCCGGTCGCGCGCACCTGCCTCGAGAGCGAGCACCTCGCCGGCATCCACTTCACCGGCTCGACCGCCGTGTTCCAGTCGCTGTGGCGCGGCGTCGGCGAGCGCATCGGCAAGTACCGCAGCTACCCCCGCATCGTGGGCGAGACCGGGGGCAAGGACTTCGTGTTCGCGCACCCCTCCGCCGACGTCGACGCGCTCGCGGTCGGTCTCGTGCGCGGTGCGTTCGAGTTCCAGGGGCAGAAGTGCTCGGCCGCGTCGCGCGCCTACGTCCCCAAGTCGATGTGGCCGGGCGTGCGCGATCGCGTGGCGGCGCTCACGAGCGCGCTGAAGATGGGCGACGTCACCGACTTCCGCAACTTCATGGGCGCGGTGATCGACGAGCGCGCGCACAAGCGCCTGAGCGGCTGGCTCGAGCGCATGAACCGCGAGGCGCGGGCGATCGTCGGCGGGAACGCGCCGTCGGAGCAGGGCTGGTTCATCGAGCCGACGGTGTACGAGGTCGACGATCCGGGCCACCAGATCTTCCGCGACGAGCTGTTCGGACCGGTGCTCGCCGTGCACGCCTACGACGACAACAAGGTCGAGGAGACCCTCCGCGTCATCGACGCGACCTCTCCGTACGCGCTCACCGGCGCGATCTTCTCGCAGGACCGCGCGGCGCTCGCCCACGCGGCGCGCGTGCTCCGGCAGTCGGCCGGCAACCTCTACCTCAACGACAAGCCCACCGGCGCCGTCGTGGGGCAGCAACCGTTCGGCGGCGCGCGCGCGTCGGGCACCAACGACAAAGCAGGCTCGGCCTACAACCTCCTGCGCTGGGCCTCGCCGCGCACGATCAAGGAGACGTTCGCGCCGCCGACCACGGTCGGCTACCCGTTCATGGGCGAGGAGTGATCGCACCGCGCCGCTTCGCTTGGCTGTCGATCGCAGCCGCCGCGCTCACCATCGGGCTCAAGCTCGGGGCGTGGGCGCTGACGCATTCGGTCGGTCTCTTGTCGGACGCGCTCGAGAGCATCGTGAACCTCGTCGCGGCCATCGTGGCGCTGGTCGCGTTGACGGTCGCCGCCCAGCCCGCCGACGACGAGCACCCGCACGGTCACACCAAGGCCGAGTACTTCTCGGGCGCGACCGAGGGCGTGCTGATCTTCATCGCCGCGCTCGGGATCATGGTCACCGCGATCGAGCGCCTCGTGCACCCACGCGCGCTCGAGCGCCTCGGGCTCGGCCTCGCGGTGTCGGTGGTCGCGTCGTTGATCAACCTCGGCACCGCCCTGGTGCTGCGGCGCGCGGGGCGGCGCTATCACTCGATGACGCTCGAGGCCGACGCGCACCACCTGCTCACCGACGTGATCACCACCGCGGCGATCCTGGTCGGCGTCGCGGCGGTGATGGTGACCGGCTGGACGCCGCTCGATCCGATCCTCGCGCTCGTCGCCGCGCTGTGGATCGGCCGCACCGGGATCCTGATCGTCCGCCAGTCGATGGGCGGGCTGCTCGATTCGTCGATCCCCCCGGGCGAGCGCGCGCGGGTGGAGGCGCTCCTCGACGGCTACCGGGAGTACGGCGTGCAGTGGCACGCGCTGCGGACGAGGCAGGCCGGCGTGCGCGTGTTCGTCAGCCTGCACGTGCTCGTACCGGGCGCGTGGACGGTGCAGCGCGGCCACGACCTCGCCGAGGAGATCGAGTCGAAGATCCGCGCCACGCTCAAGCACGCGACGGTGCTCACCCACCTCGAGCCGGTCGAGGACGAGATCAGCTATCGCGATCAGGACCTCGACCGGCAGACGGCGCCCGAGGATTAGCACGGCGCCGGAGCGCCACGAGCAGCGCGAGGAGCGGCGCGAAGAACCCCGCGGTGCCGGACCCGCCGATCGCGCAGCCCGAGCCGCTGCTCTCGGTCGCCGAGGGGTCTCCGTTGGCGCCGACGCCGGTCTGCGGATCGCCGTCGGTCAGCACCGCCCCGTCCGGCGCGACGCCGCCGTCGGGAGAGGTCGGGTCGGGGCTCGGCGATTTCGGCGTGCTCTTGCTCCAGCGCGTGAGGACGTTGGTGATCATGCGCTGCGCGCGGGCGTCGACCGAGCCGGGATCGTTCGAGGCGAACGAGTCGAGCGCCCACGAGAACGCGATGCTCCCGAGGCCGATCACCTCGGCGCCGGAGCCGGCTTCGTAGTAGCCGGACGAGCCCCAGCTCTTGCCGTCCTTGTCGGTCATCGTCGAGAGGCGCAGCTGCCCCTTCGGCCGATACGCGTCGAACTCGGGATCGGCGACCTTCGTCGAGTCGATCTCGTAGCCCATGATCCCGCGGATGCGATCGTTGTTCTTGAGACCGGTGCCCTCGTAGATCCAGTGCGTCGGCTCGCGGACGACGTAGTCGGGCCACGGATACCAGTAGGAGAACGCCGCCGCGGTCTCGACGCCGGTGAGCAGCATGCCCGGCCGGCGCTCGTCGATCCCGTGCTCCGGCTTGTAGCCGAGGTTCTTCCACAGGCGCGTGACGAGGGCGAAGTGCTTCCTCGCCTCCGGGATGTCGCCCTTGTTGAGCGCGCGGAACGCGGCGTCGTTCTCCGGATCGTTCCGCCAGCTCTGCTTGTAACAGACGATGGTGCCGCCATCGCCGGCGGGGCCGGGCACGAAGCGGTGCTGCCACAGCGCCGTGTTGCCGGTGGCGAAGAGCATGTGCACGCCCGCGTCACGGAGCGCCATCGCGTTGTCGAACATCGGCCGCGACCAGTACTCCGAGTGACCGACGAAGAGGATCGCCTTGCGGTCCTTGAAGTAGGCCGGGTTGCGATCGAGATCTTCGTCGGTCGCGTAGGCGACGTCCCAGCCGGTCTTCTCGAGGAAGCGCAGCATCGGCGTCTCCCAGGTGCCGAAGTCTCCGGTGCCGGCGCCCACGAAGTACGGGCGATCGAACGAGACGTGCACCGCCTGGGTGAACGTGCCCGAGGGGCCCGCCGAGTCGTCGGCGATCTCCTCGCTGGAGTTGAAGCCGTACAAGCTCTTGCCGCCGCGCTCGGGGCCGGGCCACGTGTTGTAGGCCTGGTGGGTGGCGGTGCCGATCACGAAGAGGAACGGCATCCGTTCGCGCCCCTCGTCGCGCAGCACGAAGAACGTCGTCGCCTGCGCGCCACCGGGCTGCTCCACCCGTGCGACGTAGACGCCGGGCGCCCACGCCGAGTCGGTCGGGATCGTCACCGTGTCCGCCCACTTCGCTTCGACGACGCCCTTGGCCGGCTCGGCAGCGACGTACGGCTGCTTGATCGCGGGGAGGCCCGTCTTGACCACGATCTCGGTCGCCCCCTGGCCGCCGTACCAGCCGACACGCATCACGCGCAGGTCGTAGCCGGTGGAGGAGCTGATCTTGAGCCGCACCGGCTCACCGGTCTTGATCGACCACTGCGCCGGATAGACGTCGACCTGCCCGGTTCCTCGCGCGGTGCCGTCCTTGGAGACCGCCCACCCACCCGAGACACCGGCCTTCTTGTTCTCCTCGGCGATCATGCCGGCGCTCGCGAGTTGGACGACGGTGCCGCTCGCGAACAACGCGGCGGCGATGAGCATGCTCTTCATGGGGGCGGCCTCCGAGTCGGTGACTCGGCACTCGCCGGATCAAGTTACGTGCCCGCCCCCCGCGCCGCCGAATCGCTCAGCCGGACGACGCGCTCTGCGCACACTCTCTCGACGGAACGAGCTCGGGCCGAGTGACCACACCGGCGCCGGCGGATAGAATCGACAAATGAGCGAAAGACTGATCGCGCTCTGCGCGCTGTCCATGCTCGCCCTTGCGTGCTCGAAGGACGAGGCGCCGGCCGAGAGCCCCGACGCGGGGGTGGCAGCCGGCGTCCGGCTGAAGGGCCGCCTTCGGATGAAGCTCAAGATGCGACTGCCGAACGCGCAGGGGGAATTCCTCGAGGCGAACCGGGCGAAGCTCACCGAGTTCGGAGTGACCCTCGCGACGGACTACTCCGAGGCCGCGTTCGACTCCACGCCGGTGGCATGGCCAGTGAAGCTCGGCGACACGCTGACGTTCGTGCAGAGTGATGGCACCTTCGCCGGAGTGCCCTCTCCGGGCGCGACGGAGTGGACGCTCTTCGATCCGACCGCGGAGCCGTATCCGAGCGGCGTCTGGTTCAAGGGCAAGATCAGCGAGCTCGTCCCCGACGGCAAGGATCCGCCGATCACCGACATCCCGGTTCGCTTCCAGGGTGGCTGCGGCATGGACGGCGCCGAGCCCGCCGATCAGGTCGCGGCCTGCGGCGAGGTGGCGAAGCCGACCCCCAAGTCGCTCCCACTCCCGAGCGAGGGACACGGGTGTGGTCATCATCCAGCGGGTCACGACGTCGCGCATCACGTCCCGCCGGTCCCCACCGACAAGCTGATGAGCTCGTACCCGCCACTCGATCAGAAGGCCTGCCGCGACAAGAACGGGTTCGCCGCCGGAGCGCTCGTGTCGAGGGGCTTCGACATCAACAAGGACGCGCGGTTCGTCGCCTACCTCGGCAGCACGTGCCACGCCTTCGTGCTCCGCGGCTGCTGCGTGAGCGAGGGCGGCACGGTGGCGGAGTTCCTTGGCGTGTCGGATCTGCCCGATCGCTCGTGTCCCGAGATCCATCACGGTCGCCAGTGCCAGGAGCTTTCGCTCGGCGACCTCGTGCTGACCCCCGCGGTCCGCGAGCACGAGGTGGGAACACTCGACGAGGTCCCCATCGCGGTCCACAACAACGGCTGCTTCGGCTACACGACCATCATCCCGATCACTGATCCAAGGAATGCGCTCGGCGGCACGATGGTCAGCCCGCACCTCGACGGCGTCCGCCTCAAGCACTGGGAGTCGCCCGGCTCCACCGACTACTTCAACATGACGTACAAGGCAGACCGCGACGTCGTGTACCGACCGCCGCGGTGCGTGCCGCAGGCCAAGCGCTTCAAGGTCGACGAGTTCCAGTTCATCGTCGACGGGACCGTTCTCGACCGGGTCTTCCGGCTCAAACAGACGAACCTCTACCGCTTCACGAGCGGCGTCTCCGAGGGCATGGTCTTCAGCGCCGATCGCGTCAAGATCGCGGGACCGGAGCCCGGCTGCCCGGGCAAACAGCACGTCCACCAGCTCAATCCGTGCACGCTCGCGATGGACGATCCCGCGCCCGACGGCTGCGGTCACGGCTCGGTGGAGCCCGTCGCCCCCTGATGCGCAACCTCCAGGATCTGCGCAAAGACCTCCGCATCTTCGCGAAATATCACCTGCGGCACCCGGTCGAGGCGTATCCCGCGCGCGAAGAGGAGCTCGGGCTCGTCGAGCTCCCCTTCGACCTCGACGCCTACGTCGCGGAGCTCGCGGCGTTCGAGGGCGAGCGCTTCGCGGTCCGCCGCGAAGCCGAGCTCTCCTACGACGGGAGGCTCCACCCGATGATCACGCTGCGCTCGCGGGCACCCGCGCGCGCGACGTTGCTGGTGATCGCGGGCATCCACGGCAACGAGCGCGCGAGCCTCCTCGCGGTGCCGGAGATCCTGCAGCGCTTCGAGCCCGCACGCGGCGTGCGCCTGGTGATGATCGCGCCGGCGAACCCGATCGGCGCGCAGCAGCTCTCGCGCTACAACGCGCACGGCTACGACATCAACCGCGACTTCAAGCGGTTCGAGACCGAGGAGGCGCGCGCCATCCGCGCCGTCTACGAGCGCGAGCGCCCGGACTTCGTGATCTCGCTCCACGAGGGCCCGCACGACGCGACCTTCATGTTCACCAATCACTACGTCCCGCGCACCGTCGTCAACCGCACGCTGGCGGCGCTCGCAGCGGCCGGCACCAAGCTCGCGACGCGCGACTACTTCGGCCTCCCGCTCTCGCCGCCGGGGCTGAGCGCATGGACCCGCCTCACGCGCGCGGTGCACACGCTGTGGGCCGTCGCGCCCGGGCTGATGCCCACGATTCAATACTCGAGCGTGCGCGCGATCCCGGAGATCGTGCTCGAGAGCTCGTGGCGCGAAGCCGACGGGCAGACTCGGATCCGCCCCCACGTGGAGCTCGTGGACGCGGTGAGCCGCGCGCTCGCTTCACGGTCTTAAACGACGACGCCCCGGATCCAGGATCCGGGGCGTCGGCGACGACTCACTCACTTGAGGGTGAAGACACCTCCCAACGGGAGCGTGTAACAGAGGGGCTTCGACGTGTCGGGGCACGCGTCGCAGCCGTCGGGGATGCCGTCGCCGTCGCGATCCATCGCCCGCGGACGACTCGACAGGCAGGTCCCGGTGGGCGACTTCGGCGCGGGCATCGCCCACACCGGGTTGGTGAACGCGTAGCGACGGATGCAGGCGCCGGAGCGCTTGGCGACGTCGTTGTTGGCGCACGCCCACGCGTCCTTCGGCTGCGTCGCGGCGAACGCGCGGACGTAGATGCGCTCGGGCGTGCGGCCGTTGGCGGTCTGGAACGCGGCGATCGGGAGGTCGATGCGCCGGGTGCCCGAGAGGCCGGGGCCGGGGACGATGCGCAGCGCGCCGGTGGGATCGGCCCAGTACCCGTCCTTCATGCGCGAGTAGGTGCGGCCGCTCGAGGTGTACGTGTAGTCGACGTCGGAGGAGGCGATCCCCTCGGCGCGCGGTCCGTGTCCGGAGACCGCGTAGGTGCGGGCGTAACGATCGTCTGCCCCGCCGCCGCTCTGCACGCCGACGTACAGCTGGATGTCGTTCACCGCGCCGAACTCCGGCGTCGACATCCACTCGACGAGCACGGGCAGCGTCGACTCGCCGTTGAGCTCGACGATCCCGCCCATCGGCGTGTCGCCGGCGTCGACGACGCCGTTGCGGTTCTTGTCGATCACGAGGCGCAGCGCGGGGCCATCGGTGATCGAGAAGTTGCCCTCCTTCATCGCGCCGACGACCTCTTCCTGCGTGTGCGGTGTCGGCGGGGGCGTGTAGCCGGGATCGAAGACCAGGGTGTCCGCAGAGGTCGCGGCTCCGTCGAGGGTCTTGCTGGTGGTCGTGGTGGTCGACTTGCTCGTGGAGAAGACGGTGGTCACCGGGGCCGACAGCTCGGGCTTCGGCACGTCGGGCGCGCCGGCGTAGATCAGGTTGCGGACCTTGGCGATCGCCGTGTCGGTGATCTCGGTGGTGCCGAACATGTAGCCCTCGCGGCGGTAGTTGAAGTCGCCGTGGGCGTCGGAGCCACCGCCCATGAACACGCGGCGTGGCTCGCCCGCAGGCAGCCAGCCGAGCGCGCCGGTCATCGCCGGATCGATGCCGTCGCGCAGCATCCTGTCCCACGACGCGGCGCCGTGGTGCAGCGTCCACTCGGTGGCGGTGGTCGCGTGCTGGAACGACTGGTTCGCCTTCTGGTACCAGGGGGCGAGCTCGAACTGGCCGGTCTGGTATCCGTAGCGCTCGAGCTTCTTCACCTCGAAGTCGCCCGGCGCGTTGTAGCCGAGCTCCTTGGCGTCGCCCTTACCGATCTCGGTGCAGAGGCGGGTGTCCTCGTTCCAGAACTCGAGCCCGAGCACGGCCGGCGACTGGAAGGCTTGGGCGAGCATCGTTTCGGTGTACGGCGCGGCGTCGGGTCCCTTCCCGCCGTTCAGGTCGGTCATCAGCGAAGCGCCGTTGGACTGGAGGCCGCCGTAGTTCTTGTTCGGGCACGCGCCGCCGGGCACGTGGTGCGCGAGGAACGCGTAGCCCTTGCGCTCGACCTCGGGGAGCAAGCCCTCGCGACCGTTGAACGTCTGCGTCATGCGACGCGCGCCGCCGCCGTACTTGCCGGTGAAGCTCCCGACGAAGGCGCCCGCGTCGGCCTGCGACTTGGGCAGGTAGACCATGTGCGCGCGGGTGAAGCCGTAGTCGTGCACCCCCTGCACGTCCTTGAACAGGATCGCGTCGCCCGCGTCGTGACGGAGCTTGGAGGTCTCGCAGCTGCCGTCCCAGGTGGCCCAGTGGGTGAACCACCCCTCGCAGAGCCGGTCGAGGTCGAACCGCAGGCCGTTGCCGAACGAGTACCCCTTGCCGTCCCAGCCCTTGCCGATCTCGCCGATCACGTCGACCTCGCCGCCGAGGAACACCCGCGGGACGACGCCGTGCGATTTGTAGCCCTGCGGGTAGCCGTTGCCGGGACCGACGAGCGCCTCGTAGTTCGCGCCGCCCGTCTTCCATAGCTCGTTGTGCAGCATGCGGAACCGCGCGTCGTTCATGTCGCGAAGCACGCCGCCGGTGCTCTCGAGCTCGACGACGAACGGATAGACGTTGACATCGCCGTCGACGACCTGCTCGCTCGAGGACGCGTGATCCGTGGCGAACACGAAGTCGACGCCGAGCGCGCCGAGCGCGCGAACCACGCCGCGGTTGTGGTAGCCGACCTCGCCCTCGTTGTCGGTGCCCTGCGCGTGGTAGTGAAGGTCGCCGTAGAGCCAGCCGTTGTCGAAGCGAGGGAGCGGCGCCTCGCCGAGGTGCACCTTCACGTGGTTGGTGATCGTGAGGAAGTCCTTGTCGTTGGTGCTGGTGCAGGCCGTAGCCGGATTGCGGGTGAGCCGCGCCTTGAGGGTGAGCGGGATGTCGCGCCCGGGCGTCATCGCACCGCTCGGCGTAAACCACGCGCCCGCGTGCCACTCGCTCGTCGGCCCGACGTCCTGCAGCGCGGCGCACGTGCCCGTCCACGGCTTGCACACCTGGTGCGGAGGCGGCGCTCCGTTGGGCGTCCACGACCCCGTCGTCGCCTCGACCTCGATGAGGTTGTTGAAGCTCTTGTGCGTGCGGATCGTGCCGTTGTTCTCCTCGACCACCAGCTCGCAGAACTTGCCGAGCCGGGGCGTCGTCGGGACGTAGGTCACCTCCCCGCTCGAGTAGTCGTAGCGCCCGCTGTCCAACGCCGCGAGGTTCGCGTCGTGGATCGAGATCTGAATCGGGATCTGGCCGTAGCTCAGGGTGCCGTCGGCGTTGGTCGACGGCTCGATGCGCCAGGGCGCGTCGAGCGCCGCCTCCATGCTGCCCTCGATCCCGCCCAGGCCCTGTTGGGTCCGGCCGAGCTGCTCCTCGGGCGAGCCGTTGGCGCAGGCGGTGACGAACGGGACGAGACAAAGGGGCAGGAAACGCGGACGGACGCGCATGACAGATCTCCTTGGTTGTCGGGGCGCGGAACCGATGCCGCGTCGCCCTCACCCCGCCTTACGCAGGCAGGTCGGCGGATCTGACAGGTCGCTCGAAAATATTCTCGGGGCGCTAGCGAACCCGGAAGATCGCCATCCCGGCCGCGGGGATCGTCACCTTCGCCGACGTGCCCTCGCGGGTGAGCGTGCCCTCGCCGAAGAGCAGCTGCGCGTCGCCGGGGAGGTTGGCGCCGGCGACCGTGGTGGTGTGGGCGTCCTCTTCGTCCATGCCGAGCGCCATCACGTAGGTCTCGTCGTTCGACGAGCGCGTGTAGACGAGGACACTGGAGTCGTCGGCGGGGAGGATCTTCAGCGCGCCGGCGCCGAACGCCTCTCGCCCGCGGCGCACCGCGAGCAGCTTGCGGTAGAACGAGTAGGTGCTCTTCGGGTCGGCCTTCTCGGCCTCGAGGTTCGTCTTCTCGGGATCGGCGCCGAACGCGATCCACGGCTTGCCGGTGGTGAAGCCGAAGCCCGCGCCCTTGGACCACAGCATCGGCGTGCGCGCGACGTCGCGGCCGTCGACGACGACCTGGGTGCCGGGACGAAGGGCGAGCTCCTCGCCGTAGTAGATGTACGGCGTGCCGGGCATCGTCATTTGCACGAACGCGGCGCGCAGCCAGCGCGACTCGATCTCGCGCGCGGCGACGAACGCGCGGTTGACGTCGTGCGAGCCGATCGGGAGCGCGTCCTGCGCGCCAGCCGGGTTCTTCGCGAGCGCCTGCTCGAACGGCTTCGCCACGCTCGCTGCGAGCGTGCCGGCGAAGGGCAGGCCCCACAGGTAGCCGTAGGAGAAGTTGAAGGCCATGTGGAACATGTCCTTGCCGCTTCCGTAGTACGCCGACGACCCGCTGTAGTCGGTGCTCTCGGCGACCATCGTGCGGTCCTTGTACGTGTCGAGCACCGCGCGCAGCTGCTTGATGTACGCCTGCGTCTCCGGGATGAAATCGCACTTGGTGGCCGACTCGTAGAGGAGCGCGATCACGTCGCAGCGGAACCCGTCGACCCCGCGGTCGAGCCAGAACCTGGCGACGTCGAGGGTGGCCTTCACGACCTCGGGGTTGCGGTAGTTGAGGTCTGGCTGACCGGCGTAGAAGCGGTGAAAATAGTACTGATTTCGGGTGGGATCGAGCTTCCAGGCGTCCTTGCCGAAGGTGTCGTTCGCGGTGCCGCAGCCGTTGTTCGGATCGCTCGGGGTGTCGGACCACACGTACCAGTCGGCCTTCGGGTTGGTCTTGCTCGAGCGCGACTCCTTGAACCACGCGTGTTGATCGGAGGTGTGGTTGAGGACCAGATCGGTCATCACCCGGATGCCGCGCGCGTGGGCGGCCGCGATGAGCGCGTCGAAGTCGGCGAGCGTGCCGTAGTCGGGGCTGATGTCCTGGTAGTCGGCGATGTCGTAGCCGGAGTCGACGAAGGGCGTCGGGTACATCGGCATCAGCCAGAGCGCGTCGACGCCGAGCGCCTTGAGGTCGTCGAGCCGGGAGGTCAGGCCCTTGAGGTCGCCGATGCCGTCGCCGTTCGTATCCTGGAACGAGCGGATGTTGACCTCGTAGAACACGGCGTGCCGATACCAGTCGGCACCGGTGAGCAGCCGGCTCGCCTCGGCAGCGCGGTCCTTCTCCGGGTAGCGAACCTCGGGCGCCGCCGCGGGCGCGTTGTCGTTCTTGCAGGAGGCTGCAAGGAGCAGGGCGAGCGAGCAGGCGACGAGCCGCATGCCCCCGTATTAGCACCCTGGAAGCACAGCCGTCCGCTGGTTGCGACGCGACCGGGAACGCGGCTTCATAGAGAGATGCGATGGTGGTGGCTCGCGCTGGTGCTCGTCGGGGTCCCCAGGGAGGCCCTCGCGTTCTGCCGCTCGACCACCAACCTCAGCTTCGTCCCGAGCGAGGCCACGCCGTGCGACACCGCCGGTAAGCCCCTGTTCTGGACGAGCCGCTGCGTCGAGGTCCGCGTCCACCGCACCGCGAGCCAGCAGGCCAACCTCGAGATGGCCCGCAAGCTGACCGCGGCGTCGCTCGCCACCTGGTCCGGCGCCGCGTGCGATCCATGCGGCCCGCCGGGCAAGCCGTCGCTCGTCGTCACCGAGGCCGGCCCCACCGACTGCGAGTTCGGCTACCTGCGCGACGCGCCGAACACCAACGTGGTCATCTTCCGCGACACCGACTGGCGCCACGACCCGGACATGCTGGCGCTCACGACGGTCTCGTTCCGCAAGGACACCGGCGAGATCGTCGACGGCGACGTCGAGGTCAACTCCGACATCTACCAGCACAAGTTCTCCACCGGCGCGCCGAGCGCCGACGCGTACGACCTGCAATCGGTGCTCGTCCACGAGCTCGGCCACGTGATGGGCCTCTCCCACTCGCCCGTCGCCGACGCGACGATGCGCGCGCGCTACGACAAGGGTGACGTCTCGCTGCGCGATCTCTCGCTCGACGACGTGTGCGGAGTCTGCGCCATCGCCCCTCCGGGGCGCGAGGCGCCGTGCACGCCCTCCGGTACCGCGAGCTGCGCCAACCTCGAGCCCCCGCGCTCGGACGTCGGCGACGACGACTCCGGCGGCTGCGCGATCGGCCGCGCATCCCCCACCGCGCCGCTCGCGCTCCTGGCCCTGCTCGCCGCTACCCGACTTCGGCGCTACAGCGCGAGGCGGTCAAGCAGCCGCCGCTGATCGTGCAGTTGCTGCAGTTGGTGACGCAGGTGTTCTTGCACGAGCTCTCCGCGTTGCGACACGCGCTGCGGCAGGACCCGCTGCCACAGCCCGCCTCGCACGTCGCCCGGGTGGCCCGGCACATGTCGCCGCAGCTCTTGGCCGTGGCGTAGCAGGTCGCGCCGTTGGTCGGGGTGCAGCCCACGTCGACCGGCGCGGTGTCCTGCACCGCGGTGTCGGCGCGCGTGTCCGTCGACGCGTCGGTGAAGACGGGCAGGTAGTCCTCGAAGTCGTAGGCGCACCCTGCGATCAGGATCGAGAGCACCGCCACGCGCATCAGAAGGTTCCCGACAGCCCGATGAACGAGGGCCCCACCACCGCCGACGTCGTCGGCTCGCTCGGCTTCTTCGGCTTGGAGAGCACGAACAGGGTGACGCCGGTCGCGACGCCGATGATGCCGATCACCAGGCCCACGTTGGCGATGCGTTGCTGCGTCTGCCCGCCCTCGACGTACTCGCGCTTCGCGGGCGGGCACGGCGAGTTGCCGCACTCGTCCTTGATCGTCGACCAGCGGCTCGCCGCCAACGCGCCGAAGATGCCGAACGTGGCGAGCCCCGCGACGCCGACGCCGCCCGCGATATACGCGTAGGTGCGGTAGTCGCCGGGCTCCGAGGGGGTGGGCTTGTCGCCGCCGGGGGGAGGCGTCACGACGGGCGAGGCCGGACCGCCCGCGTCGATCGTCGCCGTCGTCTTCTCGCCGGCCGCGACGGTGACCGTCTTCTTCACCGGCTCCTTGCCGGGCGTCTCGACGACGATCTCGTTGGTGCCGGGCATCAGCGGCGCAGGCTCGTTCCACCCGGCGCGCCGCCACTCCTCGCCGCCGATCTTGAGCGTGGTGTTCTCGGCGGGGTTTTGCACGGTGACGGTGACGAAGCCGAGCTTGGGCTCGATCTCCTTGCGCTCGGCGAGGGCCGAGTCGCCCGTCTTCACGTAGCGCGAGTCCTGCGGCGCGAGCTCCTTGGCCTCGACCTCGGTGCGCCCGAACTCGACGTACGCGTGCACGAGGTTGCCCATCTCGCGGTGGCAACGGGCGACGTAGAGCCGCGCGTTGGGGCTCGCGACGATCTCGAGCGAGCCCTGGAACTCGACGAGCGCAGCGGCAAACTTCTTCTGCGCGAACAGCTCCTTGCCCTTGCTGAACTTCGACTGCGCCTGCTCGCGCTGCACCGGCGTGGCGCTCCCCGGCGGAACACCGACCGCGCCAGCGATCGCAGGGAGGAGCGCGAGGTGCAGCGCGGCAACGACAGCGACGAGGGACTGCGGTGCGCGCGCGATCATTAGATCCCCAGGGGGTCGTAGGTCTTCGGCTTCACTTTGCTCGTCGACGTGGGCTTGGTCGTGGGCGAGGTCGGCGGCGTGCCGCCGGTGGAGGTGGCCTTGGCCGTGGGCGGCGGCGTCGGCGGGTTCTCGGCGACGACCGGCGGCTTGCTCGTCTCGGTGGGCGCCGCCGGAGCCGTAGCAGTGACCGTGGCCGTGGCCGTGGCCGTGGGCGTGGGCGTGGGCGCGGTGTCGACGGGCTTCGCCGTCTCGGTCGGCTCCGTGGTCGCGGCGACCGTCGGCGTCGGCTCGGGCTTCGCCGTCTCCTTGGGCTTCGCCGTCTCGGCCGGCTTGGCCACCGTGTCGGGCTGGCCGCTCTTCATGCACGCGCGGATCGAGCCGATCGCGAGGATGAGCGCGGCCGCCGCGATCGCGATGAGGACGATGCCGCGACGCTTCTTGCGGGCCTGCTCGTCGCTGACCTCGAACGCGTCGGCCTCGTCGGACGAAGCGGGCGGCGCGAGCGGCGCGGTGGCGAAGGGCGGCGCGCTCGCGGTGTAGTCGGGCGGCGGCGCGATGATCGGCGCGGGCGCGGACTCGGCCGACACGATCGGCGGCGCGAGGTGCATCTGGGTGCTCGGCGTGATCGCCGGGGCGACGAACTGCTGCGGAGGGGGCGGGCCGGGCGGCGCGGGCGGCGGCGGCGGCTCGCTCTCGGTCGCGAGGTCGGAGAAGTCGGTGATCTCTTCTTCGTCGTGACCGGTCGGGATCGGCGTCGGCAGCGTGACGCGCTCGTGGACCGATGGCTCCGGGGGCGGGAACCGCACCGCCGGCTTCACCGCGCTCTCGCTCAAGTTCTCGCGGGGCGGATGCTCCTCGGGGAAGCTCTCGGCGACGAGCGCGGACGTCTCGACCGGCTCGGTCGTCGGCGCACGCTCGGCCGGCGCGGGAACTGGCTTGAGCGCGATCTGCGTGGTCGTCGGGGTGGGCTCGAGCGGCTTCGGCGCGGGGCGCGCGATCGGCTTCGCGCCCGCGGGCAGCGCCGGCAGACCGAGCACGGCGCGACGCGCGGCGATCGCCTCGGTGCCGCGCTCCTTGACCAACACCGACACCTTCATGGTCGACGCGAGGTTGGTCTTGGCGATGCGCTTGATCTCGTTGGCGAGCTCGTTGACCGTGGCGTAGCGACCGTTGGGGTCGGTCGCGATCGCCTTCTGCGCGACGTCGACGAGCGGCTCGGCCCACGCGGCGTCTGCGGGAACGGTGGCCTTGCGAATGCGACCGGAGAGGTGACGCGTGACGATCGCGCCGGGGTTCGTCTCGGGGAACAGCTGGGTGCCGCTCAGCGCCTCCCACAGCAACACGCCCACGGCGTAGATGTCGACGCGCTGGTCGAAGGCGTCGTCCGCGAGGAGGATTTCGGGCGCGAGGTAGCCGAGCGTGTCGGCCCCGTGCGCGCCGGGCGCCGCGTGCACGCCGCACAGCTGGATGACCTTGGGCACGCCGTCGGTGCCGACGACGATGTTGGCGGGCGCGATCTCGCCGTGGACGATGCCGAGCGGCTTGAGCTTGGAGTCCTTGACGCCATGGATGGCCGCGAGTCCCGCGAGCACGTCAACGAGGATGCGCAGCTGCACCCCGAGCGGGATCGGGCCGGCCGCGCGCAGCGCCCCGAGCGTCTCACCCTCGGTGTAGTGACTAACAACCGTGACCTCGCGGTCCTTCTCGAGGATCTCCTTGAGCCGCCCGACGTTGGTGTGCCGCAGGTTGAGGAGCGCGCGGAGATCACGAACGGGATCGTTGTTGCGCGGCCCGTCGTCGAGCCGGAACGTCTGGATGAACAGCGCCTCGGACCCCTGCGTGGCGCCCATCGTCGCGATCGCACGGCCGCCAAAGGAGCGGACGATCGTCCACCCTCCCGCCGACGATGCCGTCGGCGCGGACGCCCGCGGCGAGGTTGCCATCGGCCGGATGGTAGCAGAGTGGGTGCGGCCGAGCCTATTTCGTGCACAGTTTGATGGGCGTCCCGTCGTCGGCGGTGAGAGGTGCGGCAATGCACGACATCCCGTCGGGGCACAGCCCGTCGACGCACAGCCGTGTGCAGTAGCCCGGCGCTTGGCAGATCCCGCTCTGACAGTCGCGACCGCGCGTGCACGTAGCGCCGAGCCAGAGCGAGCCCGCAGCAGAACAGACGAGCAGCGCCGTCTTCGGCGGCCCCGGGTCCTCGAGCGGGAAACAGCCGTACGCGGGCGGGCACCCGCCGCGCGTCGTGCAGCGCTCGACGCAGAGGGGCGGCGACGTCCCCGGATCGCACGCGCCGCTCCGGCATTTGTTGGTGCCGGTGGCCGGACAGCTCGAGCCCAACGGATCGCTCCCGAGCACATCTGCGGGCGGCACGCAGACCTTCTGGCCGCTGCGGAGCTCGCAGGTGTAGGCCGGCAACCCGACGAGGCGCAGCGGACAATCGCTCGCGCTGTCGCAGAGCGCGGTGCACCCGACGGAAGCGGCGCCGCAGAAGCCGAGCGCGCTCACGCATTGGCTCGCGTCGGCGCAGCCGCGCTCGATCTCGACGCACACCTTCTTGCCCGCCGCGACCGGCGAGCACGCGAAGCCGGCGGGGCACTCGAGGGAAGAGCTGCAGCTGTGCGTGCAGTGCTTGGCCGTGGCGCTGCCGTAGCAGAACTCGAGGCACGGCGCGCCGCTCGTGAGGTCGCAGCCGCCCTGCCCGGTGTCGTCGACCCGGCAGACGCCGCCGCTGCACAGCTGGCCGTGCGCGCAGTCGCCGTGCGCGCTGCAGGTCTTGGTGCAGAACTTCGCGCTCCCTGCCGGCGCGCACTTGCCCGACGCGCACTCGCCGTCGGCCGCGCAGCCCGTGAGGTAGGTCTTGGTCCCGGTGGCCGGCGTGTCGGTGGGCGTCGAGGTGTCCGTCGGCGTCGACGAATCCATCGGCGTCGTCGAGTCGGGGGCCGACGAATCGGTCGACGAATCGACGTCGCCGTCGGCGGGGCTCGACGAGTCCACGCCGGCGTCACCCGCGGGCGCCTCGCACACGCCAGAGAGGCACTGCGAGCCCTTGATCGGACAGTCCACGGCGGCGAAGCACTGACGCACGCACTCGCCCGACACGCAGGTGCCCGCGGCGCAGTCGCTGTTGAAGGAGCACTGCGCCTCGGCGCACGCCCCGTTCGCGAGCACCACCAACACCAGCGCGAGCCAACGCATCTCGCTAACGATAGCGCTCAACGCAGCCGCGTGAGCAAGCCGCGGATGTCCGGTCCGCCCCGGAGGACGCCCGCGAACAGATCCCCGTGCACGTCCACCCGCGCGCGCACCGTCCGGAGGTTGAACGCCGACGGATCGAGCGCGGGGACGACCTCGCTCCACCGCAGCGGCGTCGACACCGGCGCGCCGTCGATCGCGCGGAGCGTGTAGGGCGACGCGATCGTCTTGCCGTGGCCGTTCTGCAAATAGTCGATATAGAGGCGACCCTTCCGCTTGGGGATCGACCGCTCGACGGTGGCGACGGCCGGGAGCACCCGCGAGATCGCCACCGCGATGTGCTCGGCGAGGCGCGTCGCCTCGGCGTGCGTCGCCCCGTGCGCGATCGGGACCACGATGTGGAGCCCGCGCTTGCCGGTCGTCTTCACGAAGCTCGGCAGCTCGAGGTGCTCGAGCAGCACGCGCGCGGCGAGCGCGACGTCGATCACGTGCGACCACGGCCCCTCGCCGGGGTCGAGATCGATGACCGAGTAGTCCGGGTAGAGCAGATCTTGCTCGAGGTCGTGCTCGAAGTGCGCGGACCACTGGTGGAGCGTGAGCGCCGCGAGGTTCGCGGCCCAACGGAGGCCGTCCACGTTCTCGATCGCCACGTGCCGCTTGCCCTCGAGGTCGAACGTGCGGAAGTGCGCGCCGATCTCGGCCGCGTGCTGCTGGTACCAGGCCTCGGCGTCGATCCCGTCGGGGTAGCGCTGAAACGTGAGCGGCCGGCCGGCGAGGTGCGGGAGCATCGCCGGCGCGATGCCCTCGTAATACGCGAGGATCTCCCGCTTGGTGATGCCGTCGCGTGGGTAGAGCACCTTGTCGGGGTTGCTCAGCTTCACCCGCGAAGAAGGCGGGGGCGGCGGGAGCGGCGCGCGCTCGATCTCCTCGCGCCGGCAGTCGCCGGGCACCTTGTCGTCGCGGAGGGCGACGAACGTGGGGTGGCGGAGCTTGCCGTCGTCGCTCCACTCGAGGAACGAGACCTCGGCGCAGTAGCGCGGCGTGACCCAGCGCGCGTCCTTGAGCTTCTCGTCGATGAGGATCGGGATCTGCGACACGCGATCGGGCTCGAGGAGCGCGCCGAGCTTGCGGCGCTCGGCGTCGTCGAAGCCGCTGCCGACCTTGCCGGCGTAGCGAAGCCTGCCGTCCTCCTCGGCCACCGCGAGGATCAGCGCGCCGACGAGCGGGAGCTTGGTGCCGGTGAGCGGCGTGTAGCCGACGACCGCGAGCTCCTGCCGCCGGATGCACTTGAGCTTGAGCCACTGCTGCGATTTGCCGGCGTGATAGAGCGAGCCGCGCTTCTTGGCGACGAAGCCCTCGAGGCTCAGCTTGCGGCCGAGGTCCATCAGCGCGGCGACGTTCGGCCGCCCGTCGTCGCCGAGCGGCGCCGCCACCGCGGCGGAGAACGAGAGGACTCCCTGGTGCGGCTCGATGAGCGCGCGGAGCAGCTCGCGACGCTCCTCGAGCGGCGCGCGGCGCAGATCGCGCCCGTCAAGCCACAGCAGGTCGAACACCGCGAACGCGAGCGCGACGTCGCTCCGCTCGCCGCCCGTCCACTGCTGGAGCCGCTGGAACGAGGGGCGACCGTCGCTCGTGACGGCGCACACCTCGCCGTCGATCACCGCGTCGGCGACCGGCAGCAACGCGACGGCGTCGGCGACCGGCTGGAAGCGAGAGGTCCAGTCGTGGCCGCGGCGGCTCTCCAGGCGCACGTGATGGCCCGCGCGCGCGGCGAGGATGCGATAGCCGTCGAACTTCACCTCGTAGGAGTACGAACCGGGATCGTCGAGCGGACCATTCATCGCCTGCATCGGCTCGCCCATGCGATCGAGGAGGCCCGCGACGGTCTCGCTCGAGGTCTTGCGCTGCGGGCCGCGGGTGGCGGTGCGACCGCTGACGATCGACGCGGCCTCCTCGTTGACCACGTCGCGCGTCTTGCTCGCGAAGCGGTCCTCGGCCTTGAAGAACAGCCACTGGTTCTTCGCTGCGCGGCCCTCGCGGTCGCGCTTGATCTTCACGAAGTGCCACTCGCCCTCGAGCTTGTCGCCGAAGAAGCGCACGCGGAGGTGGCCCTTCTTGCGCATCGCGGCCTCGGCGCCCGGCGGCACCGTCTCGTAGGTGCCGGCGTCCCAGATGAGCACGTCGCCCGCGCCGTAGTTGCCCTCGGGGATGCGGCCCTCGAACGTGTTGTACGAGAGCGGGTGGTCCTCGGTCTCGATGGCGAAGCGCTTGACCGACGGGTCGTACGACGGCCCGCGCGGCACCGCGAAGCTCATCATGGCGCCGTCGATCTCGAGGCGAACGTCGTAGTGGAGCCGTGTCGCGTCGTGCTTCTGCACGACGAAGGACTTGCGGGCGGAGGGCGGCGCGAGCCGGGGAGCGGGCTCGGGCGTGGACGCAAAATCACGCTTCGCTTCGTACTCGGCGAGCGGGTCGGCGGAACGACCGGGTGCCTTCCGTTCAGTGCCGGATGAACGCGACTTGGCCATACGCTTCCTGGTTCGGGAGACTTGAACACATGCGCGCGCTCTGGTCCGGCGAGATCTCCTTCGGGCTCGTTACCATCCCCGTGAAGCTCTATACCGCGACGAAGGACCTCACGCCCTCGTTCACCCAACTGCACAAGGAGTGCGGCAGCAAGATCAGCATGGTCCGCCGCTGCCCCAAGTGCTCGCGGGACATCAACTGGGACGAGATCGGCAAGGGCTACGAGATCCAGAAGGGCCAGTACGCGCTCTTCACGAAGGAGGAGCTCGCGGACATGGAGGGCGACGAGGCCGCGGGCGGCATCGACATCGCCGAGTTCGTCGATCCCGGCGAGGTCGACGCCGCGTACTTCGAGAAGAGCTACTGGGTCGGCCCGGCCGGCCGCTCCTCGCGCGGGTTCGAGCTGCTCCGTCACACGCTCAGCGAGACGAAGAAGGCCGCCGTCGCCCGAGTGAAGATCCGCACCCGCACGCGCCTCGGGCTCCTTCGCCCGCGCGGCAACCTGTTCGCGCTCGACATGCTCCGCTTCGGCGACGAGCTGGTGGCCGACTCCGACATCGACAAGCCCGACGCCGGCAAGCAGCCGAGCGACCGAGAGCTGCAGCTCGCGCTCGATTTGGTGAAGCAGCTGAGCGGCCCCTTCGATCCGAGCAAGCACCCCGATCAGTACCGCGCCGCGATCGCCGCGGCCGTCGACCAGAAGATCGAGGCCAACCAGGTCGCGACCGACGAGGCGACGGAGGAGCAGCGCGCGACCGCCGCGACCGGCGGCCAGCTGATCGATCTCGCCGAGATGCTCTCGCGCTCGCTCCGCGCCGTGCAGCCCGCGTCCGACGAGCCGAAGCCCGGCCCGCGAAAGGTGGCCGACGCCGCGGCCGAGGAGCCGAAGAAGCGGAAGAAGAAGACCGGCTAGACCGGGCCAGGCGCGCGCGTCAGCGAGCGCCTCTCTGACCAGGCGCGCGCGTCAGCGAGCG
>JALHOE010000119.1 GCA_022843175.1 Deltaproteobacteria bacterium | reverse complement strand
GCTGACGCGCGCGCCTGGCGGGTGCGCGTAGGCGCTCGCTGACGCGCGCGCCTGGCGGGTGCGCGTGCGGAAACAGGGTGGAACTACGGGAAGTCGACGGTGGCGTTGTCGAAGCGCGCGACGAACGTCGCGATCGGGGCGTCGGCGTACAGCCCGACAACGAACGTGCGGGATACGCCCTCGGCGACCGCGGTGGACTTGCCGGTGATGTCCGCCGCGAGCACGCCGTCGACCCACACCTTCGCGAAGCCACCGGCGACGAGCAGCTTGCCCTCGACGCGGAGGTGGAACCACTTCCCCGCCGTCACCTTGGTGGGCAACTGCAACCAGTGGTACGAGGCGCCGACCAGCTCCACGTAGAGACCGTCGGGATCGATCCCCACGCCAATGCCGTTGCCGCCCGCGCGCTGCATCTTGAGCAACAGCGTGCCCTGGACGCCCGCGTAGTTCGCGGTCTCGAGCATGATGTCCGCTTCGAAGCGGGTGAGGCTGTCGGCCGCGGGTGCGTTGATCGAGCGGTTGACTGCGGCCGCGTCGAACGTCGAGGGAGAGGGCGCGGTCAAACTCGTGCGCAGGGAGCGTGGCGCCGACTTGGCCGTGGTGTCGAGCTTGAACGCTCCCGAGCCCGACAGGTCGAACGAGCTCCAGCCGAACGTCGGCTCCGACGAGCTGGAGTCGAAGTCGTTGCAGAAGAAGTGCGCGAACGACGCGCAGAAGCCGAGCAGCGCGTCGGGCATGGTGTCGACGGGGGCCGCGGTGTCCACGGCCACGCTGTCGACGGTCGTGTCCAGCGACGAGTCGTCTGGCGCGGTGTCGCTCGACGCGGTGTCGCTCGACGCGGTGTCGCTCGACGCGGTGTCGCTCGACGCGGTGTCGCTCGCCCCGCCGGAGTCGATCGCGGCGTCCGCCGCGGCGAACTCGAACTCGGGGTAGCTGCAGGAGAGCAGCGTGCAGGCCGCGACCAGGGCGATGCTCCGGCTCCCCACCTCCGCGAGCGTAGCACCGGCGAGCGAGCACGAAGCGGCGCCACTTCGCCTTCCGCTTCCTCTCGCCGATGCCCTTGAACGGGACCCGCGCCATCACGTCCGCGAGCTCGTCGCCGATGGGAGCGTGGCGAACGCGGGGACGCGCTCGCCGACGACGCGACCGAAGATCGGAGGCAGCGCGCCGAGGACCGCCATCATCAGCAGCGGCACCGGCACGCCGTCGATGAGCTCGCACTGCTGCCCACTGGCGAGCGTGCCGAGCGTCCACGGGAGGCCGGGAATCAGAAGCCCGGGTCGTCGAGCCCGGGGGTCGGGACCGCGGCGACCTTGGCGGGGGCGCGGGGCAGCGACCGCGGCTTGAGGGTCGCGGGCGTCGGCTTGGTACGGATCGGCGGCGCGGTCTCCGCGGTGGCGGGCGTTTGCACGGCAACGTTCGGGACCGGCGCGTTCGGGATCGGCGCGACCACGGTCGACCGCGGCGTCGCGTCGCCCACGGCCACCACGGGCGGCTGCGGCGCTGCGGTGAGATGCCTCGCGTAGGCCGCGCCTCCCGCCGCCGCGCCGAGGACGAACAGCGCGGCGGCCACCCATCGCCGCGCGCGCGACGGGGACAGGTCCAGCTCCACGTCGACGTCCACGATCGCTTGCGCCTGCGCGAGATCGTCGAGGTGTTGAGCCACCATCATTCGGCGGAGCGAGCTCGGATCGAGCCGCGGCGGCGGCCGCGGTCGCGGTCGCGGGGGCCCGAGCGGTGATCGCAGCTTCGTGTAATGCAGGGGCGGCGGCAGCATGGCGGCTCTCCGCATCGCCATAACAGCAACGATCGGACCGCCGCGCGCTGAGCACGTCGCGCCCCGCCCGAGCGCGCGCAGCGTTAGCGCCGGCTGCGGCGCGCCAGGCCGAGGAGCAGCACGAGCGCGCCCCACGACGTCTCGCTCGTGCGCGGCGCACGGCAACCACAGCCGCCGTCGCCCTCGGGTGCCGCGGCCGGGTTCGTCGCCGCGTCGCTCTCTTCGACCGTGCCCGAATCGATCGGCGGCGGCGCGCCCTCGGAGACCGTCGTCGCCGCGGAGCAGTCGTCGTCGGCGGGGAAGTCGATCTTGCCGTCGCCCTCGTTGTCGAGGCCGTCGTCGCAGTCGGCGCCCTTGCCGCCGAACAGCGGCTGACGCGCGACGGCCTTTGCCACGACGGCGCACGCGGGCTTCAAGCGGTAGCCGTCGGGCGCGGCCGGATCGCGCAGCGCGAAGCCCCAGTCGTAGGGCATCACCGGTTCGTCGAACGCCTCGTAGAAGATCGTGGTGTGCCACCACGACCGCGTGAGCATCGATTCGAGCACCTTGCGGGTGTAGACCGCCTGCTTGTCCATCGCCGCCGCGTCGCCGTACTTCGCCTTCTCACCGGTCTCGGTGAGCCAGAACGGTTTGTTCGCCGCGCCGTACTTGATCATCGACTCGCGGAGCGAGAGCGGATCCTCGTAGACCACCGTGCCGTCGGGGAGGCGAAGGATTCGATGCGACTCCAGCTTGGCGAAGAAGTTGGGCGCGGTGTCGCCGGGGTATTTGGGGAACCCCGCGTACACATGGCCGCTGACGATGTCGATCTTGTCCTTCGCCAGCTCGAGCGTGGTCTTCATCCACAGCGCGTACTGATCGCCCACCGTGGCGACGTCGGGCGCGATCGTCTTGCAGGACGGACACGCCGCGTGCACCGCGTCGGCGCCCGGCTTGAGGATTAGGTCCACGTACTGCTGCGGCGTCCCCTCGAAGAACTCCTCGAGGTTGGGCTCGTTCCACAGCTCGAAGTGCTCGACGCGATCGCGATACCGCTCCACCGCGGCGCGCACGAACTTTTCGTAGAAGCCCGGGCGGGGGACGTCGTTGTCGGCGCGCTTGCCGTCCTTGTTCCCGGCCGAGGCCCACGCCGGCGTGTAGGAGAGCACCGCGAGCACGCGCTGGCCGCGGGCGCGCGCGCCGTCGATCAGGTTGTCGAACAGCGTCCAGTCGTGCATCCCCTCCTTGGGCTCGGCCTGGAACCAGTTGAGGTCGATGCGAACGATCGAGCCGCCGCACGCCGCGCTCACCGGCACGCCGGTGTCGAGCGACTGGTGCACGTTGTACCCGACGTCGTGCGTCGCCGCGGCCGCGGGGGCGCTCAGAAGGAGCAGCGAGAAGAAGACGGCGCGCCGCACCGGCGCATCGTACCCCTTCACCGAAGCGTCCGAAGAACCCTACGGGTGTTCGGTTCTCCGGTCGCCCCGACACGAACGCGACCGTGCGCGGCACCCCACAAAACGCCGCTCGTTCGCGCGGCACGGTAGTTGTTAGACGGCGGGCACGATGTCCGAAAACTCCGTGCGGCTCGGCCCCGTCCGCGCGACCGCGTGCGAAATCTTCCAGTCGTGGCGAGAGATGGTGTCGCGACGAACGCTCGGCACCGACCTGATGGCCGGCCTCACGGTGGCCTGCGTGGCGATCCCGCTCAACCTCGCGCTCGCGATGGCGAGCGGTCTCCCCGCGTCGGTGGGCATCGTTACTGGCGTGATCGCGGGGCTCGTCGCGGGCCTGTTCGGCAGCGCGCGCCTCCAGATCACCGGCCCCGAGGTCGCGCTCGCGCCGCTGTCGCTCGAGATCGTCCGTCGTCACGGCGTGCAGGGGCTCGTGGTGGCGACCTTCCTCGCCGGCCTGCTCCAGATCCTCCTTGGTGCTTCGGGGGTCAGCCGCCTGTTCGCGCTCATCCCCACGTCGATCATCGGCGGCTTCATGGCGGCGATCGGGTTGCTCGTGCTCGGGACGCAGACGCCGCGGCTCCTCGGTCTGCCGGGCGAGTTCCGCTCGATCGCCGACCTCGCGCGCGATCCCTCGTGGCTCACGCGCGTCGCGCCCACCGCGATCGGCGTCGGGGTGATCGTGATGGCCGCGATGATCCTGCTGCCGCGGGTGAGCAGACGAGCGCCCGCGGTGCTCATCGGGCTCGCCGCGGTGCTGCTGATCACCGGAGCGCTTCACCTCCAGCTGCCCGTGGTCGGCGATGTCAGCGTCACCGCGCCGCGGCCCGCCCTGCCGCCGTTCCTCCAGGTCGACCTCGTGCGGCTGTTCCCCGAGGTGCTCGCGCTCGCGCTCCTCGCGTCGCTCGACTCGCTCCTCTCGGCGATGGCCATCGACTCCGTCGGCTCGGGAAAGCGGCATCACGGCGGGCACGAGCTCATCGCGCAGGGCGTGGCGAACATGTCCTCGGCGCTCTTCGGCGGCATGCCGGTGGCCGGCGCGATCGTGCGCTCGACGGCGGCGATCCAGGCCAACGCGCGCACGCGCATGACGCCGGTCGTCCAATCGATCGCGCTCCTGCTCATCGCGGTGCTCGCTTCGGGGATGATCGCCCGGTTGCCGATCGCGGGGCTCGCCGCGGTCCTGTTGGTCGTGGGGTATCGGCTGATCGACCTGCGCATCCTGCGTCGAATCGCGCGCGCCTCGCGGTTCGAGGCGATGATCTTCATCGGGACCGCCGTCGCCATCGTGCTCACCGACTTCGTCAGCGGGGTCGCCGTGGGGCTGATCATGGCGCTGGTGAATTTCGCGCACCGCCAGCGCGCGGTGGACGTCGACGGAGACACGATCGACGTCGCCCGCGGCGGGGTGCTCGTCACCCGGGTCACCGGCCCCCTGTTTTTCGCGTCGCGCGCGGCGCTCGAGGAGCGGCTCATGCGGGTCGAGCCGGGGGCGACGGTGGTCATCGATCTCAGCCAGGTTCCGCTCGTCGACTTCACCGCGGCGAGCTCGCTCGGGGCGCTGGCGCGGCACCTCGAGAGCAAGGACGTGCGCATCGCGGTGATCGCGTCGCAGCCGAGCGTCGTTCGCGCGCTCCAGAGCGCACAGGTGCTCGAGCTCGCCGCCGGCGGCCGCGCGCACGACGCCCTCGACGACGCGCTGCGGGCGCTGTTTCCGGAGCGAGAGAGCCGGCTGTCGCAGGAGGTCACCGCGTAGCCCGTTCCTCCGCAGCCCTCCGGTCGCGCTGCGACACGCTCGCGCTTTTTTTGCGCTCGGGCTGCGCACGTGCACCGTCGACAGTCGGCGCCCTCCGACAACAATGAACGTGTCGATGGTCCTCGCGGAATCGTCTCCTGTTCTCGGCAACGTTCGCGGTTCGGCCATCGTCGGAGGCATCGAGTACTTCACGAAGACCTACGGGCGCGTCGCGGTGCACGAGGCCATCGCCCGCCTCTCGCCCTCGTCGCGCGCGTGGGTCGACCCCAACGCGCCGCGCTGCGGTCTGCTCGGCACGCGCAACTACCCCTATGCCGTCGTCGGCGAGCTCGTTCGAGCGATGCAAGAGGTCGCGCGCGCGTCCGAGGAGGTGTTCATCCGCGAGCTCGTGGCCGCGGGTATGGAGTCGGCGCTCTCGACGGTCCACCGCTTCGTGCTGCGCTATCTCGTGAACGCGAGGGAGATCGCCGCGCGCGCGCCGAGCACGTGGTCGCTCTTCCACGACTGCGGCCGCGTCACCGTCCTCTCGATCACCGATCACGAGTACGTCGCCGAGACGTCCGACTGGCCGAACCACGACGCGACGATCTGCCGCCTCAGCATGGAGGCGCGTCGATACCTCATCGAGCGCACCGGCGTCCGCGGCCCGCAGCTGTTTCGCGAGCGCTGTCGGGCGTGGGGCGATGAGGCGTGCGTCTCGCGCGTCCGCTGGTAGACCCGCTCAGCGCAGCAGGCCCTCGGGCACCTCGCCGTTCTGCTCGGCCGCCGCGGGATCGCGCCACGTGCCCATCGCTCGATCCCACCACGTGAAGTACTGGCCGTAGTTGTATCGATACAGCCAGTGGTGGAGCGTGTGATGCCCGGTGTTGTTGAGCCAACGGGCGCGCACGAACGACACGCGGTCGTGGATCATCACCGCCCACACCGAGACGAAGCTCACCATGGTGAGGTACACCGCCCCGTGGATCGGCAGCAGGAACCCGATCGCGTGGTGCGGCAGCGCCTGCATGAACGAGTCGAGCGGGTGGAACGCCATCGACACCCACGAGCTCGTGGAGCGCCACTCGTGGTGGTGGCGATGCAGGGTTCGATACCCGAGATCGGTGTGCAGGAATCGGTGGATCCAGTAGATGCACGTCTCGGTGAAGGCGAGGTAGATCGCGATGCTGGCGAGCAGATACGGCACGCCGTGGTCGGAGACGTTCCAGTAGACCTTGCTCTTCCCGTGGGCGATGAGCAGGTGAATGGGCATCACCAGCACGACGTTGCCGAACGTGCCGATCGCGCCGAGCCGCATCGCGCGGCGGTTGGCGGACCAATCGGAGACGTACGTCGGGTGGAACCGCGCCCGTCCGAGCACGAAGAACACGAGGTAGCTCAGGCCCGACAGCCCGAAGTACAGCAGGAGCCCGCTGATCGTGAGGAACACGAACAGAGCGAGCGGCGTCGCCGGCACCGCGAGCAGTTGCGCCAGCATCGTGGTCCGGAGTCTAGACGGTGCGACGAAATCGGTCGCGGGGCTCGACGCGGGTGTTATAGGTTTCGACCCGATGCTCCGCCGCTCGGCGCTCGGCGCGCTCTGCTTCGCGCTCGGCCCCCTCGGCTGCGCGGCAGATTCCGTCCCGCCCGATCGTGACATCGAGCCGGAGTGCGGCAACGGTGTGCTCGAATCGGGCGAGCAGTGCGACCTCGCGAGCGAGGGCTGCAGGGACTGCGGCGTCGTCCCCGGGTGGAGGTGCACGAGCGCCTCCTGCGCGCGCGTCTGCGGCGACGGCGTCGTCGGAGCGGGCGAATCGTGCGACGGCGCCCGGCGCGACAGCGACTGCGATCTCACCGGCTACTGGGCGGTCCGCGAGACGGACTACACGCGCGACACCGTGCTCAACGGGCTGCAGATCTCGAGCACCTGGCAGCTCTACCGCTTCGAGCAGACCGGTGACTCGTTCGCGGTCACCGAGCAGATGGAGTGCGGCATCCACGTCACCGGCTCGGTCACGGTCGACGGCAGCGCCGGCACGCTCCGCACCCTCCTCACGCGCAACCGCATGGACGCGAAGTCCAAGCACGGCGCGCGACGCGGCACCTCGACCGCCGTGACGAACGGGTGCCAGGTCACGTTCGACCGTTGGTACAAGGCGCGCGGTGTCTCGGAGGACGCGTTCCTCCCCGCCGACTTCGCGACCAAGCCGGCGCTCACCGACCTGCCGCCGCTCCCCTCCGTCCCCGATTCGGTCACGGCCAAGACGTTCCCGAAAGAGGCCGAGGACTGGGACGGCGACGGCATCCCGGGCGTCGCCTACCGCATCACCGGCTTCGCCAACGGCGTGCGCAACACCGTGCAGCGCGACTGGCGCGAGTTCGCCACGTTCCCGAGCGCCCCCGTCCCGGCGCGCGCGCTCGCCCTCACCATCCCCGGTACGTTCGATCTGCAGGAGAGCGTCCTCAAGGCCACTGAGTGCGGCGGGCTGTGCTCGCTCATCGTCACGCCGGCCAACCCCGCGCGCGACGTCGTGGCGCGTATGTCGCTCTCGTTCATCGGCAAGACGCTCGACGGCGTCCGCACCCGCGGGATCGTCGCCCGGACGCCCCGCGAGTCACTCGAGGACGATCTCGCCACCTGCGCGCGCGTTCGGCAGATGCTGCCGCACGACACGTCGGCCCCTACCCCTCTCCCGAAAGGCTCGTGAGGTACCCGCGTTGCGCTCGCTGACGATTCCCTTCGCCATGTTGCCGCTCCTGTTCGCGTCTCCCGGGCGAGCGTCGCCGCTGATCGATCTCGTCGGCACCATCGGCGGCGAGGGAGGCGCCCAGGGCGTGGTGAGCGGCAGCTCGCCCGCCTCCACCTACTTCAACCCGGCGATGCTGGTCGCCGCGGGCGACTCCGTCACGATGTCCTTCCTGGTCGTGTCGGCGCAGGTCGGCATCTCGCTCGACGGGCGTAGGGGCGGCGACGTCCCGCTCAGCGTGGGTGGGCGCGGCATTCTCGGCGGCGATTCGCGACCGATCCCGAACGACGTCGTCCCGTCCCAGTGGCTGCGCAACGGATGCGACGCCGGCACCCAGAAGGACGAGTGCCCCGCGCCCGGCTTCTCCGCGCGGCCACGCCAATCGCGCCCCACCGAGAAGCACGCGCGCACCTACGTCGTGCTCGGCCTGGTGCGGCAACTCGTGCCCGACCGGCTCGCGATCGGGATGTACGGCGTGCTGCCGCTCCGCACGTTCACGAGCGCGCGCGCGTTCTACGCCGACGAGCGCGAGGCGCTCTTCTCGAACAGCCTGCACCCCGAGCTGTACGGCGATCGACTGACGGCGATCTCGCTGGTGTTCGGCGCCGCCTTCAAGGTGATCCCGAGCCTCTCCCTCGGAGCGAGCGTGTCGCTCGGGCTGCTCAACGCGGCGTCGTCCGCTACCTACGTGCGAGACCAGTCCGACTACAACACGCTCCTCCTCAACAATTCGGTCACCACGGCCGTGAACCTCTCGCCCACCGCGGGGGCGCGCTGGGCGCCGCGCGACTGGCTGCGCATCGGCGGCACGATTCACGCGCCGCAGTCGTTCGTCGTCGAGACCGAGATCGCGGCGACCCTGCCGTCGGGGACCGAGTCGCGCACGTCGCGTCGAGACGTCTTCCACTACATGCCGTGGTCGACCCGCTTCGGCGCCGAGGTCGACGCGCTCCGCGGCGCGCACACCGTGTCGTTCGCGGCGTCCGTCCACTACGCGTTCTGGTCCAACTACGTCGATCGTCACGGCAACAAGCCCGGCGACTACGGCGGCGACTACGCCTTCCACGACACGCTCGGCGGCGCCGTCGGGGCGCGGTGGGCGCACCGGGCGGTGCACGCCTACCTCGACCTCCAGTACGTGCCGACGCCGGTCCCGCTGCAGACGGGTCGGTCCAACTACGTCGACAACGATCGCCTCGGCCTCGTCCTCGGCGGCGACGTCGATCTCGGGCTCGGCGGTATCCACGCGGGGCTGCAGCTGTTCGGGCACCGGCTGCTCCCGCGCCACCAGACCAAGGACGATTCGCGGATCCGCGACGAGCTGCCCGACGACGCGGTGTTCGCGGACTCCTTCGATTCGGTGCGCGGGGCGGGAGGTCTACAAACGAACAACCCGGGCTGGCCGGGGTTCGGCTCGCGGGGCTGGATCACCGGCGGCGCCGTCACGTTGCGCGTGCCGCTGTAGCGGGCGCGCGCGGCAGGCGCACCCAGAAGCGCGCGCCGCCGCCCCGTCTCCGGTCGTAGCCCACGGTGCCACCGGCTTGTTCGACCGTGATCCGGCAGAAGTACAGGCCGACGCCCATGTCTCCGCGACTTCCCCGCCAGCGACCGAGCCGGGTGAAGAGGTTGTGCGTGAGCTCCTCGGGCACCTCGGGCCCGTCGTCCTCCACCGCGATGCGCACGAAATCCTCTTCGAGCGCGGCGACGACGTTCACCGTCGAGAGCGCGTAGCGAACGCCGTCGTCGAGCAGGTTCGAGACGACGCGCTCCAGGCGCGAGGGATCGCCGACGACACGGACCTCGCTCCACGGCAGCGGATCCCAGGAGAGGGTCTGCCCGCGCGCGCGCGCGACCGGCTCGAACAGCTCGACGGAGCGATCGACGATCTCGCGCACGCCAGCGGTGCGCTTGCGGCTGCCCTCCGAGCCCTCGGTGAACACCTGCAGGATGTCGAGCACCAGCTCGCGCTGTCGTTCCGCCGCGCTCCGCAGCGCCATGACGGAGCGGCTCGCGGCGACCGAGCCCGACTCGGCGTGACTCGGCGTCGAGCTCCGCGAGCGCGCTCAGGATGGTGCGGAGGGGGATCTGCAGCTCGTGGATGATGCAGTGGAGCAGAACGTCCTTGTGCTCGCGGACGCGCGCCGCGGCATCGTGCGCGAGGCGCAGCTCGCGACCTCGTTGGAGCAGCAGCTGCTGGCTGCGGTGGGCGGCGTCGCAGCGCTCGATGAGGAGGATCTCGTCTTCGCCGACGCGCATCGCCAGCGCGCGCAGGTGCAGCTCTCGGCCCTGTTCGTCGACGTGCGTCCACGGCTCGGACTCTACCCGGGCGGGAGGCTCGGCGGCCCACCCACACTCGGCTTCGGACAGGAACACCTCGAGGAACTCGAACGCGCGCTCGGGCACGAGCGCGTCGGCCCCGGGCACACACTCGCTCCACCGCTCGACGCACCACGCGGGCGGCGCGCCGAGGCAACGAAACGCGCGGCCCGACACCCGCTGCAACACCAGCACGTCGATGGCGGAGAAGATGGCGAACGCGTCCATCATGGCTCCAGGGGAATGGCGTCGACGAGCGCGGAGAACGCGGCCTCGACGCCGGCCCCCGTCTTCGCGCTGGTGCGGAACACGCGCACCGCGCGCCCCGCGAGGGGATCGGAGAGGCCGAGGCTGACCTCGCAGGACTCGGCGAGATCCGACTTGTTGAGCAGCACCACGAAGGGGATCCGCCCGACCGCGCCGTCGACCGCGCTGTGGAGCGTGCGTGCCGTGCCGAGCGTGCTCGCGCGGGTGCTGTCGATGACGAGCAAGTAGCCGGACGCGCCCTCGAGATACGACAGCTGCACGCGCTGAAACTCGTCCTCGCCGCTCAAATCCCAGATCACGAGCTCGATCTCGACGCCGGCGCGCTGGACGCGCTTTCGCTCGATGGTGACGCCGACGGTGGTTTGATACTCGGCGGAGAAGATGCTGCGCACGAAGCGGCGGGTCACGCTGGTCTTTCCCACGCCCGCCGCGCCGAGGAGGCAGATCTTCCACTTGCGTGTCACCACGACGCGCCTCCCGCCGGGGACTCGATCGCGGCGCCCTCGAGGAGCACCCGGACGACGACGCGCCGCGATGGCACGCTCGCCGTCTCGCCCTCGACCCGCGCCACGAGCGCGTTCGCCGGCACGCCGCGGCGCGCCAGAGCAGCGGCGAGCGCCTCCGCGCGGGCGAGCGAGAGACGACGGTTGTCCTCGACCGAGCCGAGCGCGTCGGCGGAGCCGTCGATCGCCGCACGCACGCGCACCCCCGCGGCGCTCGCGTGCGTGAGCGCGGTGAGGACGTCGCGCGCCAACGCGTCGAGACGAGCGTCGTCGACGGAGGCGAGCGCCGCGCTCCCGCGCTCGAAGAAGAAGGTCGTGCCCTCGATCCTCGGCAGCGCGTCGGCGACGAGATCGACGGCCTCTCTCTCGCGAACCGCGCTCGTATCGACCGCCGTCACCCCCGGCAGCACGCCGGCCATGAGCCGAGCGCGCAACACCCACTCGCGGGGCGCGATCCCGGCGATGCGCAGCGTGCCGCGATCGATCGCGAGGCCAATCGCCCTCGGCGGCGAGAGCGCGGCGACGACGCGCTTCTCCACGAGGCGGCGGTCGGACGAATAGAACGGCTCGAACGCCAGGACTGCCTGCGACGGATCGAGCCCCCGGGCCGAGAGGATCGCGGCCGGGTCCTCGGCGAGCGGATCGCGGAGACCTCGGATCACGATGCGCTGTCCGTCGCGCTCCGCGCTGGTGATCACGATGCCCGGCTGCTCGCGGAGCGCGCGCTCCAGGCCGCGAAACCGCTGCTCGGCCGCGCGGGCGCGGACCACGAGGACGCCGACGAGGACGAGCAGCGCGACGCCGAGGAGACCAGCGGTGACCGGAAGGAGCGGCGACCGCTTCCGCTCGCGGCGGCGTTCGAGGAGGCACGCGTTGAGCACCTCTCCCGCTCCGGCGAAGGGCGCCGTGTCACCGCCGAACTCTCGCAGCGCGTCTCCGTAGCCGAGCTGAATGCGCTCGAGCGCGTCGCGGAGCAGCTGCCCCAGCTCCTCCTCGGGAGCCACGCCCCGAACGATCGCCGTGATCGAGGCCTGCGCGCCGATCTCGCTCCGGCCGACCAGATCACCCACCTCGAAGCGAGTCAGGGTGGCGCCCTCGCGGAACGCGTCGTGGACGAAGCGCTCGATCACATTGAGCATCGCCGCGACCTGATCGGGATCGCGGGTCGCCTCGGGCTCCATCGCCGCGTGCGAGAGCAGGAGCCCGGTGCGACGGTGAACCAGGAACACCTGCTCCACGCGAAAGACCATGGAGTGCAGCAGCAGGATCTCCGCGAACGGCCGCCCGGTCCGCGCCGCCTCGATGCGCCAGCGAATCGAGCGGATGGAGAGCGTCTGCTCCATCGCGAGGTTCACGCGCTGGACGAGCGCCGCGAAGGCCGCCGCCACCGCCTTGCGGACGGCCTTGCCGATGATCGGCTGGAGCGCGTCCGACAGCTTCTCCGGCTGCGTACGGGCGACGTCGCCGAGCGTATCCGCCACCATCGGCGCGAGCGCGAACGCGAGCTTCTTGTCCCTCTTCGCGCCGAGCGCGACCGCGCTCGGCAACACGTCGGCGACGCGGCGCTCCTCCTCCCCCACGATGAGACGCCGGAGCTCGGCCATCCCCGCGGTCGTGGCCGATCGGCGCGCCATGACGACTCAGTGCGCGGAGACGCGCTCCGCCGGCTCGTCGAGCTCGGCGACCTCGACCACGCGCTGGGCGTCGAGCGCCGCGAAGAGCTCCGCGCGCGACTTGCGGATCGACTCGCTCAACGCCTGCGAGTGCTCGAGCAGCTGACGCCTCAGCTCGCGGAGGTTCTTGGCCGCCGCCTCGTCCACGCGGTTGACGTGCAGCTCGACGCTGGTAGTGGCCTCGCGCATCTCGCGGCCGAGCGCAGAGACCGCCTCCACGCGCGCCACGCCCTCTGCGTCGAGGCGGGCCGAGAGCGCTTCGAGCTCCCGCTGCACGTGGGTCTCGAACTCGCTGAACCGCCGCTTGAGCTCCTCGCGAAAGCCCGTGAGCTGGTGCTCGACGCTGGCTTCGATGCGCGCCGTCCTCCGGGCGAGGTCGCGCATCTGCGCTCCGAAGAGGAGCTCGCGCACTTGCTCGAGCCTCACGCGATCGTCGTCGTTGGTGTCCTTTTCTGCCGCGCTCATGCTCGCTCGCAGTGCAAGCGCGCGGCCAACGGGCCCGCGCGCAGCACCTCGTCATCGCGACCGCGCCGTTACGGGAAGCTCTTCGGGCAGAGGTCGGGGTCGAACGTGATCGTCCCGGACACCGGCACCGGGACCGCGGCCGCGTCGTTGTCGATGCTCGTGACGTAGGCCACCAGCTCCGCGATCTCCTTCGCGCTCGGCGAGAAGAGCGTGGCGAGCGCCTTGTGGTGTTGCTCGAACGTCGCCGAGAACGCCTCCTCGAGCGTGCGCGCGTTGCCGCCGTGGAAGTAGGGAGCGCCGGTGCCCATTCCGAGGAGCGAGGGCGGGTTGAAGCCCGACGCGCCCTGCGCGGTCGCCTTCATGTCGGCGCGGACCTCGGAGAGGAGCACGCCCATCGGCGAGCTCCCGAAGGTGCCGACGTTGCGGAGGACGCATTGGATCTGGTCGTTCGCGCCCGCGGTCGCGGCGTCGGCGAAGCGGAGCGTCGCCTTGCGCGCGGCGACGTTCGCCGGCGGGTTGAGCGCCGCGGGGAACCCAGCCGGCAGCGAGTACTCCCTGGTGCGCAACAGGCCCGCGATGCCGTTGTTGGCTTCGTTCGGCGCGTAGAACACCCGCGAGATCGTCCAGGTCGAGCCGCCGTGGCACGCCGCGCAGTTGTTCGCCTTGAACAGCGCCTCGCCCGCCGCGATCTTCGCCGCGTCGAGGTTGCTCGGCCGCCGCGGCGCGCGGATCTTCTTCACGTACTCGTCGATCTCGTCCCAGTCTTTGAGCACCGACTTGTTGCAGGTGGCGTCGCCGTCCAGGCACGCGCCGGTCGCGCCGTTCATCATCGACGAGACCGAGCCGTTGAGCCCGGCCTGCGGCGTCGCGCTCGGCTTCTGCGCTCCGGCCGGCGGCGTGCCGTCGAACGCGATGCGGTCGTCGGCCACCGGCGGCGCGCTGTTCTTCCACACCACCGCGCCGAGCCCACCCGAGTTGCCGCGCGTGTTCAGCTCGAAGTCGTGCACCTCGTCGAAGATGCCCGTCCAGTTGAGGATGCGGCGCTTCGTGGTGTCCTTCTTGTCGCCGTAGGTGCCGTCGAGCGAGGTCGTCTGCCGCGGGCCGCGCGCGAAGAACCAGGTGACGTTGTCGGTGAGGCCGTCGGGGTGGCACGAGGCGCACGAGTTCCACGCCTGTCCCTTGAACGACCAGCGACCGAGGCCGGTGGCGAAGAACTTCTGTCCCTTGACGAGCGCGTCGGACACCGCGGTGCCAGAGGACGCCACCGTCGCAGCGACGGTCTGGGTCGACAGCGCGATCACCGAGAAATTCCGGCTCGTCTCGTTGAGCGCGATCGCGAACGGCTTGGTCGCGACGCCGGTGTTCGCGCTCGCGATGCCCACCGGGAGGTTGCCCGTCGCACCGAGGTTGATGAACTTCTGCGTCGCGGCGCCGACCTCCTTGAGCGAGCCGTCGTCGTTGTAGGCGACACGGAACACCGCGTCGGAGCCGTACGCCGTGACGTACGCGACCTTGGTGGTGGCGGCGAACGCGAGGTCGTTCGGGATGAGCGGCATGCGACGGCTCGCGTCGTCGGGCACCGCGGCGTCGTCGTAGAGCTTCTGAAACGCCTTGTTGAGGAGCACGCCCTGCGCCGCGAGCTCCTTGTTGCTGGCGGTGTCGACGACGAAGACGCCCGCGTGGATCTGGGTCTTGAAGTTCGCCGGGTTGGTCACCCCGGCCGCGACGACCGGTCCGGTGGGACCACGCGGAGACTCGCACACCGCGGTGACGTAGAGCCGGCCGCTGTTGAGCGCCGCCGACGCGAGCTGGTTCGGGAAGCACCCGGTCGTGTTCCCCGCGCTGTCCTTGAAGCCGGTGTCGGCCACCGGCGCGATCGCGATCGTCGACACGCTCGCGTCGGCGAGCTTCACCGCGTACACCACGCCCTGCCGCGCCACGTCGAACCGGCTGTCGTCGGTCGGCAGCGCGTCGGTGCGGGCCTGCGAGAAGAACTCGGTCACATAGAGCGTCTCGTCGGCGTCGACGCCGTCCCCGCTGTTGGTCACCACCAGCGCCCGCGGGTGCGCGAGGCCGGGCCGCCCCTCGGTGACCGAGGGACCGAGCATCCCCGACTTGGCGAGCGCGGCGTTGAGATCGATCGTCTTGATCGTCGAGAGATCGCTGGCGCGCAGCACCGTGACCGTCCCGTCGCTCCAGTTCGCCACATAGAGCTCCTGGCCGGTGGGCGAGATGGCGATCCCGGTCGGCTCGCTGCCGAGCTTTCCGATCGCCACGTCGAGCTTCGGCGTCGCCTTGAGGCCGGTGATCCGCCGCAGCTGCTGCGACTTGCGCGTGATGACGTAGGCGGTGTCGTCGTCGTTCCCGATCACCACGGCCCACGGCTCCGAGCCGGCGCCGAGATCGAGGTCGGCCACCTTCGTCAGCGGCGTCGCGCCGCCGAGGTCGAGCTTCGCGATCGTCACGTCGCCCGTGAGTCGGTTGGCGGCGACCGAGACGGTGTCGTCCCTGGTGATGGCGACCGCGCTCCCGTGGGTCGGCGTGGTGCGGGCGGTCGCCGGCGGCGCGTCGACGACGGCGTCGGGCGCGGCGGAGTCGGGCGCGGCGGAGTCGGGCGTGGCCGAATCCGTCGCGACGACGCCGGTGTCACCACCCCCGGCGTCGTACTCGTTGGCGGGGCCGGCGTCGTCGCCGCCGCCGCAGCCAACCGCTGCGACGGTCGCCGACACCACCAGCGAACCGAGCAGCGAAGCAAGACCGAGGGACCGAGGGGAGGACAAAGCTCTCATGCCCTCGTTGGGAGCGAGGAGCGTGCCGCGCCGTGGCGCCGCGATTTCCGCGGTTTCCCCGCGAGCGCCGCGCGAATTCACGAAGTTTCGTCGACAGAGTCACGAGATCTCGTGATTCCCGTCGCCGAGGTTTCGTCCCATGCGGTTCGTCTACCATCGCCCCCCATGACGGCCCCCGACCCGCGACGCGTGAGCGTGGCCTCGAAGCGATTCCAGACGTTCTTCGACGAGCTCAAGCTCGCCTTCGTCGAACGCGACGATCTCCTCGTGCAGGTCGCGCTGGCGCTGCTCTCGCGCGAGCACGTGCTGATGACCGGGCCGCCGGGGACGGCCAAGAGCCAGGTCGCCTCGGCCGTCCTCCGCCGGATCATCGACGAGCAGACCGGGCTGCCGAGCCTGTACGCGCGGCAGTTCACCGAGAGCACCGTGCAGACCGATCTCGTCGGTCCGATCGACTTCAAGACCCTGATGGACACCGGGCGCACCGAGCACTTCACCGACCAGGGCATCCTCGGGGCCGTCCACGCGTTCCTCGACGAGGTGTTCGACGGCCGCGACATGCTGCTGCGCGCCGCGCTCAACGTGCTGCAGGAGCGCGAGCTCAAAGAGGGCACCAAGACCACCCGCGGCGCGATCGAGTGCGCGATCATGACCTCCAACCGCTACCTCGCGGAGATCCTCGAGGGGTCGCGCGACACGCTGCTCGCGTTCGTCGATCGCATCGCCTTCGTCGCCTTCATGCCGCGCGGGTTCGCCGATCCGAAGAACCTCGCCACGGTGCTCCGGCGGCACGTGGGCGGCACCGGCGGCGCGACGTTCGCCCAGCCGCTCACCGTGCAGGACCTCGACGCGCTGCAGGCGACGGTCGACTCGGTGCACGTGTCGGACGCGGCGTGCGACGCGATCGCGGCGTTCCTCGAGCGCCTCGAGTTCGAGCTCGCGGCGGCCGCGAAGGCCGACCCGGCGTTCGTGCCCACGCGCTACGTCTCCACCCGCACGGCGGTGCGCTGCGGGCGGGTGCTCCGTGCGATCGTGGTGTTCGACCGCATCTTCCACCAGCCCGGTCGGCCGCTCGAGGTCCTGCCCGACGACTTCGCCCTCCTGCGATTGCACCTCCTGTTGTCCGGTCCCACGCGCGAGGGGATCGACAAGCTGCTCGCGCGCGAGACCGATCCGCGCGAGCGTCGCCAGCTCACCATCGTGCGCACGGAGCGCGACGCGTTCGACCGATGCCTGGCCAAGATCCCGCGCTTCGCGCCCACCGCGCGGGTGCCGCCGCCAGAGGTCGCGTCGCTCGAGCGCGCGGCCTCCGACGCGCTCGGCTCGGCCGATCCGCAGAAGCTCGTGAGCTCGGTGCAGGCGCTCACGCCGCTCGCCCTCGCGGGCGGCCCCACCGCCGATCGGGCGGCCGCGCTGGTGAAGCAGATGGCCGACTCGCTCGCCGGACAGGCGCTGCGCGTGGGGCTCACCTCGACGCGCGAGGCCGACGTGATGACCACCGCGGAGGAGCTCGGCGATCTCGCCTCCAAGCTCGAGCAGTCCGGTCGGCCCGAGACGCCCGAGTCCCGCGCGCTCGCCCGTTGGCTGCGCGGTCGCGCGATCGAGCTCCTCGACGAGGCCATCGCGTTCGAGCCGGGGGCCAAGGCCGGAGACGTGCGCGCGCTCCTCGACAAGGCCGAGACCGATCAGATGAGCGCGCGCATCGCGCGGCGCATCGGTCAGGTCGAGGCGATCGCGCTCCTCCAGCGCCGGCTCGAGAGCGAGGGCGCGGACCTCGCCGATCCCATCGCCTCGCAGCGCGCGCAGAAGCTCGCGTTCGAGCGCCTCGAGGAAGATCTCGCGGGCCTGCTCGACGCCGGCTTCCGCCAGAGCGTCGCCGAGGTGCTCGCCAAGGCGGGCGGCGGGGACATCGATCGAATCATCACCGGGCTCTCCGCGGTGCTCTCGTCGCTCGAGGCGCTCGCCACGCGCCTCACGGCGTCGTCGGGCCAACGGTCGCGCCTGAAGGAGCGGGTGGTCGGCCCGCGCATCGGCTCGCTCATCGCCACGATCGTCACCGGGCTCGACGCGCGCGACCGCGCGGGCCTCTACGCCAAGGTCGACACGCTGAAGACCACGCTCGAGAAGAACGATCTCGCAGACGCGATCGACCCCCAGCAGTGGCTCGAGTGGTCGACCCTCTCGCTGGTGCGGGCGGAGCGGCAGCCGGCGGTCGCCCCCTCCCCGCCGGGATACGAGAGCTATCGCGCGCTGCGCGCCGCCGAGCAGCGCTCACCGGTCGCGCTCTCGCTCCGCGACATCGCCCTCCGCGTCTCGCCGCCGAGCAGCGACTCCGCGGAGAAGGCCGAACGCGCGCTGATCGAGCTCCTCGCGCGCGTGCCCGATGAGCTGCGCAGAGAGGCCGCCGACGCCGACCTCGCGCGCGTGGAGCGCGCCGTGCAGCTCCTCGAGCAGTGGTGGTGGGCGCTGACCGGGCGCTCCGACGCGGGCGCTCCGCTCGACGACGCGTCGGAGCGGCTCACGGCGATCCTGTCGTCGCGCTTCCTCAACGTGGTGCTCGACGACGCCGCGCTGCTCCGCTTCGCGCTCGAGACCAAGGTCATCGCCGCGACCTTCCCGACCGAGAGCGAGCGGGCGACCGCCCTCCGCGCGCGGATCGACGAGCTGCGCCGCGCGGTGCGCCTCCACGTCGCCGCGCTCGGAAAGACGGCCGGCGATCAGGCGTGGGGAGAGGTGCTCGGGCGGCGATGACCGAGCAGAGCGCGCGGCTCACGGAGCTCGAGGGCCGGATCGAGCGGGTAGTGCTCGATCCGGGCTCGGTGCGCGCGCCGTTCACGCGCCTCGTCCGCCCGATCCTTCGCTCGCTCGGCTACCGCAGCAAGGCCGAGACGCGCGCGCTCGACGAGCTGCTGAAGCTCGTGTCGCGGGTGGCGGGCGGCGAGCAGGTCGACGCGCACAAGGAGATCGAGCGCGCGGTCGACGAGCTCGAGGACAACGTCCTCTCGGTCGAGCGCGCGTGCGTGGTCAACGGCCGCATCGGAACGGCGCAGGGCGCGTGGCTCCGTCGCTTGTTCGAGGTGGTGGTGCGCGCGATCGAGGCGCTCGAGCGCGGCGATCCGTCGCTGCGCCGCATGATCGCGGGCGCCGATCCCACGCGGCTCCTCCCGCCGCTCGCGGTGCGTGAGGCGCCCGCCGAGGAGCAGTCGGAGGCGGAGGACGCGCCGCCGGCGATCGAGGACGCGCGGCTCGTCGAGCTCCAGCTCTCGGCCGTCGATCACCTCCTCGATCTCGCGCGCGACGAGCGGGCGTTCCTCGCGCGTCGCCGCCGCCTCCTCGAGGCCGCGCGGCAGGTGCTCCTCGAGAGCGCCGCGGCGATGCCGCTGGACGAGACCGGGGTCGAGGCGAGGCGCACCGCCATCGCCCGCGAGATCGTGCGCATCGATCGCCTCGAGGCCGCCGGCCTCACCGCGGACGTCGCGCTCTTGCACCAGGCGCGCGCGGCGCTGTCGCGCGGAGAGCACGGCAAGCTGCACGCCGCGCTCACCGCGATCGACCTCGGCGCCGTCGACGCGCACGACGCGGACTTCGCGCGACGCACCGGGCGCGCGCTCGCCGCCGTGCGCGGGGGGTTCAACCTCGACGACGACGACGTCCGCTCCGCCTCGATCGAGAGGTCCGGCGTCGAGACCTTCGGCCAACGGGTGCTCGAGCGCGTGCGCGAGGGCTACCGGCGCGGGCGGCGCGATTTCGATCTCGAGCTCACCAAGATCCCGCCGGAGTACCGCAGCCGGGCGAAGCGATACCTCGACGAGGGCAACGAGGCAGACACCGTCTCCGCCGCGCTGGCGGTCGACGGCGCGTTCGAGGTCGGCGGCACGCTGAGCCCGGTGCGCGTGCTCGAGGTCGAGCTGCGCCCGCGCCGCGTGCCGTGGCCCACCGCCGACCTCGCCCTGATGCCCGCCAAGACCATCGAGGACATCCAGGGCGCGGTCATCGAGGATCCGCGGACGATCCTCCTCAACCTCGCGACCGGACGCCTCCTCACCCGGCAGTACGTCCACCACGAGCGCATCGAGCACGTCCGCACCCGCATGGCGTCCGAGGTCCGCGTGTACGTGCTCGACGGCTCGACCTCGATGATCGGCGACCGCGCGCGAACCCGCGACGCGATCCTCGTCGCCGAGCTCTCGACGCTGCTCCAACGCTTCGAGACGGCGCAGCGAACCACGCGGGTGTCGATGTTCTATCGGTACTTCGATCTGGAGCCGGGGCCGGTGACTCGAGTCGACGACGGGCCGAGCGCGCTCGCGGCGATCGAGGACGTGGTCGGCACCACGCGCGTCGGCGGCACCAACATCGAGGCGGCGCTGCTCGCGAGCCTGCAGCAGATCGCCGAGTCGAGGGCGGCCGATCCGGACCTGGCGCGCGCCCAGATCGTGCTCGTCTCCGACGGCGGCGCGCCGGTGCAGGAGGAGCGCATCGCCGTCGCGCGCCAGGCGCTCGGAGACCTCGCCGTCAACATCAGCGTCATCGCGCTCGGCGAGGAGAACGAGGCGCTCCGGGCGATGGTGGCGCGGCAGCGAGCGCGCGGAGAGCGCGCGTTCTATCACTTCGTCCCCGACGTGGCGCTCCGCGACATGACGAGCGGGAACATCGATCGCGGCGGCATCCTCCACCTGCCGAGCACCGAGACGCTGGGCGAGGACCTGCGGAGCGTGCTCGGCGAGCTGCTCGACGAGCTCGTCGATCTGGAGCGCGGCCGCGATCTCGAGTCGGTGGAGCGCACCGAGGCCGAGCTCCGCGCGTCGGGCGAGCTCCGCATCTCGCTCCACGGCGAGGGCGCGCGGCGCGAGGCGATGACCCGCGACGTCCGCGCGATCGAGCGGCGCTACGAGCGGTGGTTCCCGGCGCCGCGGCAGGGAGAGGGAGAGGAAGAGGGCGACCGCGCCGACGCCGAGGCGGTGTACGTCGTGCTCTCGGCGGTCGCCGAGATCGTATCGGTGGTGGGCGGCACGGCGCTGACCCGTCGCGCCGAGGCGATCGAGCTGCTCGAGCGGCTGCTCCCGGACGCTTCGATCTCGCCGGCGCGCTATCAGCGAGTGCTGGCCGCGTTCCCCACCACGCTCGGCCCGGCGCTCGCCGCCGTGCACGCAGCGGTCACGCCGGGGTAGCGCGCACGCAGGTTGCGTCTCGTGCGCTATCCCGGACCAGCGTCGAACGGCTCCGTTGGCAAGCAGCTCTTGTCATCTATTTGGACCCACATCGGGCAACCTGCATCGTCAGTTCGTTTGGCCCAGCTGACGGCTGGGACGTCGCACCAAGCCGGCCGACACGTTCCCCCGATCGCCGTGCCGCCGACCTGGATGCAGTCGCATGATGCGGTAGGCGCAATCGGACAGCAGGCCGGTGCAACGTCCGTCGGAGCATCAGTCGCTCCTGATTCGGCTGCATCGGGGGTGGCGCTTGCCTCGCCGTCGCTCGAGGAATCGACGATAGCGCTGGGTGGTGTTGCGGATGTGGAGCAGCCGGCCACCGCCGCTAGAACGGACATCAACCCAACGCCGCGCATCTTGAAACCATTATAGCTAACTTAGCTAGGTCTTCCTTCAGCATTCTCCGCTTCACAAGCGTCGTCAGTAAGTCTGGTTCGATTGCAATTCCGAGTCACCCGACTTGCTGTCGCAATCGCGTCTGCGACTCGGCAAAAGCCGGTCAGACAACGCACATCGCGTCTACGAGTTGCTGACTGAGGATGTGTACAGCCATCTCGCCCTCGAATGGCAGCTCAGCCGCAAGCAACAAATCGACCAGTGCATCGGCCGCACGCGACGCCGCCCGTTGTAGTTCGGCGGCGTTCCTGACACCATCGGCGAGCGCGAACGTTGTGCTTGTCACCACCCGGATGAAGGCTTCTTGCACTCGCTCTGGCAACACTGATGGAAAGCTTACGTTGAGGTTTTGGCGGTAGCCAACGTAGACGGCCGCGCCGTTCGAACGCGCAAGCTCTCCAAGATGCAGCCCCGACATGCACGCAAAGGCATGGAACCACCTCCCCTTGAGGATTGACACATTGTCCGAGTCAAGCAGCGCGGGTCCGGCCTCTCCGGGTGGCCGGTCGGCGTCGAACAACCGGTCATGGTCGCCATGGCCGAAGAACGCAACGCCCCCAACGTCACCAATGTGGGCCTCCAGGGCGGCGCGGGTAGCGTCGGCCCCCGTCAAAGTTCGTGGCTTTGAGGCGTGACTCGCGGTCCACCGCGCAACCTGCGACGAGTTCGTCAGGGCCTCATCGTCCGAGCGGTCCGGCGCCATGATGAGCCAGCTCATGCGGCGCCCGTACCCTGCCCGCTTCGGCGAACGATGCGAAGTGCCGCGCCATGGATCGAGCGCAGAAACTCGATGGCCGTTTCGTCGTCCGACTCCAGCGAAGAGAGCATCTCGGAAGCGGTGATTGGCGTACCGTTCGCCCGGTGAAAGACAACCTCATTAGCCGGCGCATAACGAAGCAGTTGCTGCAGCGCGTGTTTTGCCGGTCCCGGTTCGTAGAGATGATCCCGGTCGATTCGCGCAAGCGGCTCGCGTGTCGCGACCGTGCCGAGTTCACCAAGCTTGACATCCCAATAGCTGTCGGGATTGAGATCAAAGAGATTGCTATGCGTCGCGACGAAGAGTTGATCGACGATCTTCTCCTCAAGCAACCTCGCGAGCAGACGACGCAGGGCCACACCGGACGTCGGGGCGTGAAGGTGCGCCTCGGGTTCTTCGACCGCGACCGCACGGGCACCGCTCAGAACGATCCCGCTGAGAATCGCATATACTTGCGCGAGTCCAAGCCCCATGAGGTCCAGCGAGATGTCGCCATCGCCGAGTTGTTCGAGCACGTCCACTTGGAGCGAGACGGGATCCTGGACCGCGTCGAATCGCGGACGATTCAGCGGCGGCCCCTGGAGCAGTTCTCTGAGCAAGCGCAGTCGATCGCGAACAGTGCGATCAGGTGATGTCTGCGCGATGAAGAGCGCGGTCTTCAGATGACCTGCGGCCAGTTCTGCTAGTACCGGTGACCTATTCGAAGTCTTTGACCCCGCAGAGGTAGATTCTTCGTGAGGAAAGCGATCCGAGTCGACGAGTGCGAATCCCCGGGGAAGATCCTCCGCCAAGAACTTGACGACTTCGCGTGGCAGCCCGTGCTCGTAAGCGGCGACGCGCGAGTCGAATTCGAGGCGTGACAGCCACAGCATCGGCGCGCCCGCGATCGTCCAGTCAACCGACACTTCGACGGTGACAGTTGCCGCGAGATCAATCTGTGGAACCGGTATCAGCCCTTCGCAACGTGCTCCCAGCTGCAGCGTCGCCCCGCCCGCTGACAGGTCCCTCCGCGATAGCGTCTTCGCCGTGAGCAGGTTTCCTGCTTCCAAGGCGAAGGCTCGCGTCCAGCCACCATCCTTCAAGCCGATGCCCACTTGGTGCGTCGCTCCGAACTCACCCAACACGCGCAGCAGCCGAAAGAGCGTCGCAAGCCCATTGAGAATGTTGCTTTTCCCGCTCCCGTTCGGGCCGTAGAACACATTCGCCGCCTCGAGTCCATCGAGGTTCAGCTCCCGCAAGCTGCGAAAGCCCTTGGCCCAGAACGCGGCAATCTTCATCGGCTTCCCTGCAGGGTACCGCAGCTCGCGGCCTCTGGGTGATCCAACGCTCACGTCGGTTTGACGACGCGCGTTGGAGACGCCACGCAACAATCAACAGCGACGACCATGAGTATTCGTCGCCCCGTGCTCCAGCGGCACGGCGGGAACATCGATCGCGGCGGCATCCTCCACCTGCCGAGCACCGAGACGCTGGGCGAGGACCTGCGGAGCGTGCTCGGCGAGCTGCTCGACGAGCTCGTCGATCTGGAGCGCGGCCGCGATCTCGAGTCGGTGGAGCGCACCGAGGCCGAGCTCCGCGCGTCGGGCGAGCTCCGCATCTCGCTCCACGGCGAGGGCGCGCGGCGCGAGGCGATGACCCGCGACGTCCGCGCGATCGAGCGGCGCTACGAGCGGTGGTTCCCGGCGCCGCGGCAGGGAGAGGGAGAGGAAGAGGGCGACCGCGCCGACGCCGAGGCGGTGTACGTCGTGCTCTCGGCGGTCGCCGAGATCGTATCGGTGGTGGGCGGCACGGCGCTGACCCGTCGCGCCGAGGCGATCGAGCTGCTCGAGCGGCTGCTCCCGGACGCTTCGATCTCGCCGGCGCGCTATCAGCGAGTGCTGGCCGCGTTCCCCACCACGCTCGGCCCGGCGCTCGCCGCCGTGCACGCAGCGGTCACGCCGGGGTAGCGCTCGCCAGCTCTTTCGCAGATCGCCGATGTCAGATCGGTCGGGCTCGCGGCGTAGAGGGGGCAGGCGTTCGTATCCGCCCCCGTTCCCACCCCGGAGAAGTCCCATGCCTCGCGCACGCAGCTTCCTGCGCGCCACCGCCCTCGGTGCGCCCGCGTTCCTCACCTTGTTGGCCACCCTCGTTGTCAGGCCGGGCGTCTCGCACGCCATCCCCGCCGACGGCGGTCTGCCCCCCGAAGAGCCCGAGATCGCCGTGGTCGGCACCCTCCGCCTCGAGGACCTTCCGCTCCTCGGCACGACGGTCGACATCACGGGCGAGAACATCGAGATCGATCTCGAGGACGGGATCCCGCTGCCCTCGTACTCGTGGTCGATCGTGCAGGCCCCGAGCGGCAGCACCTCGTCGCTCGGCGGCGGTGGGCTCCGGCGCACGCTCTACCTCGACAAGGCCGGCATCTACAAAGTGCGCCTCACCGCCTGTGCAACCGGGTGCTCGGTGAAGGTCGGCACGCGGACCCTCATCGTGCCGGGGCGCGAGATCGACCTCACGTTCGAGGCCAAAGCCGAGATCTCGACGCCGCAGCAGCTGTGGCCGTCGCTCCCGTACATGGGCTCGCGCGCGACCAACCCGCAGACCATCCCGTCCGAGGACATCAAGTGCAACTTCGGTCCCGTGGGCGGCGCGGTGTGGGACCGGCCGCAGTGGGTCACGACCAAGACGTTCGTCGGTCCGTCGGACTACGTGCTCGCCGAGGGCGTCGTGCAGCGCTCGCACGTCGCCGGCAACGACAACCCACTCAACCACGACTCGGGCGATTGGAACATCCACATCGTCCCCGACATGACCCACCGCCACCTGCTCAACGCCAACATCACCGGCCCCACCGCCGGGCCGCACGACGAGATGGAGATCGAGTGGGAGCGTGGCCAGTTCCCCGAGGCCTTCCGGCCCACCCGCGGCGATCGCGTCTCGGTGTTCGGGTATCACATCCTCGACTGCGGGCACCCGACCAACCCGGTGCTCGGCCCGCGCTACTACCGCACCGAGATCCACCCGCCGGTCCTCACCGCGGTCCATCGTCCGCGCGCGTTCCAGCTGCCGGCCGATCAGCCGATGGACCTCGATCGCGACGGCGTCGCGAGCGAGACGGTCGGCACGAACGTGTGGGTCGCGGGCGTCGTCACCGATCTCTGGGCCAACGGGACTCCCGGCGGGGTGCTCGGGGGTTGGAACCCGACCAACCTCCACCAGCCCGCGAGCATTCCGACGCTCCCCGGCGGCACGCTGGACGCGCCGTCGAACATCAAGCGGTCCTACACCTTCAACATCTACCTGCCGAAGAGCCCGCAGCAGATCGCGAAAGCGATGGGCAAGACCGACGCGAAGCCCACGCCGCTCTACTACGCCGCGCAGCGCCACCCCAAGGCGCCCGCCGACGCGCCGATGGGTCCGGCGCCGACGATCGTTCCCGTGATCGACGGCGACGTCACCTACCTCAAGGTCACCCTCGATCTCACGGGTTACACCGGCGGGCGCCTCGCGCAGCAGATCGTCGCGGGTTGGGTCTACCCCTCCGCCGACAACTGGCAGCTCGAGCAGTGGCGGTTGTCGGTGCCCTCGATCCGCGTCCACAGCGACTCCGATCCCATCCCGCTCGACGACGGCGACTGGCGCTTTTGGGTCGGCACCAACAACGCCACCAACGAGTGGACCAAGATCTTCGACTGCAACGGCTGCATCGACTCGGACACCACGTACACCCCGAGCTCGGGCGCCTGGCGCAGCGGCTCCACCGGCACCGACGGACGGATCTTCGGCGACCTGCCGCTCTATCCCGCGCAGTCGCCGTGGCTCTACGTCAGCGCGCGCGAGGAGGATCCGATCTCGTCGGACGGACTCGGCTACATCGCGAAGGCGCTGCCGCGCGCCGATGGCGCCGGCCAGGCGAAGGCCGACCACTTCGCCCTCAACTGGACTCTCCAGCGCGTCGGCACCCCGACGGCGACGCTCACGACGGCCGGCAACCGGCTGTTCCAGGAGTACAAGTTCGTGGGCACCTCGGCGCCCCCGGTGCCGCAGGAGAACGCGCCCGTCGCGCTGGTCGCGAAGTACACGCCGAAGGTCCGCACCGATGTCGTGCCGCTCCTCGACAACGTCTCGGCGAGCTCGCTGAAGTCGTCGCTCGCGACAAGGCCGGAGTCGGAGCTCCTCGCCACCCTGACCGCGCTGCGCACGAAGGTCGACGCGGCGCTCGCCGCCAAGGGCTCCGCACGCACCAAGATCCTCGCGAGCCTCACCCCGCTCCGCGACGTCGTCCCCACCGCAGCGTGGAACGCCAGCTTCGGCGATCTGCTGCCGAAGTCCTGAACCACCACCCTTTGATTTCCTCGGAGACACGACCATGTTCACGCATCTGAAGCGCGCCCTCGTGGCGCTCGTCCTCGCCACTACGCTCCCGGCTTGTTCGGCCGCCCCTCCCTCCGACTCGAGCTCGGACTCGGACTCGGACGACGCCAGCGCCTCGACCGCCTCCGCGCTCGCCAAGGACGTCGGCGTCGATCCGATGGAGTGCGGTCCCTGCACCCCGAACAGCGCCTCGCCCAAGGGCGGCTACATGGAGTGCGAGACCGCGACGGGCGCAGTGCGACGCGTCGCCTGCACGCCGCCGCC
>JALHOE010000118.1 GCA_022843175.1 Deltaproteobacteria bacterium | reverse complement strand
GCAAGGGCGTCATCCTCAAGCCGGTCTCCGTCGCGCTCGTCCCGGTGGTCAAGCCGGTGTCGACGCCGAAGATCGATCCCGTCGCGCCCGTCGCGCCCGTCGCGCCCGGCAAGCCGCTGGCGCCCATCGAGCCCGGCAAGCCCAACGCGCCCCCGGTCGCGCCGGTGAAGCCCGTCGCCCCCGTCGAGCCGGTGAAGCCCGCGCCCGTGACGCCGGTTGCGCCCGTGAAGCCCGCCGCGCCCGTCGCGCCCGTCGCGCCCAAGCCGGGCAAGCTGGCCCCCATCAAGTAGTCGTGCACGACGGGGCCGCGGGCGTAGGCCCGCGGTTGCCCCCTCATCCCGTCAACCCACGCAGCGCGAGACGCCCCGACGCGGTCAACGTGCCGACGGTCGCCACGTACAACCGCTCGCGCGCGAACACCTCACGCGCCACGTCTCGCAGCGCACCGGTGGTGAGCGCGTCGAAGCGGGCCGCCTGCGCCTCGAGACCGCGGGTACGGTCGAACAGCACCGCGCCGCCCGCGAGCGTCTCCAGCTCGTCGGCGTGGTCGAGCGCAGCGAGCACGCTCCATCGATGGCGCTTCTTGGCCTTGTCGAGCTCCTCTTCGCTCGGTCCGTCGGCCGCGAGCTCGTCGACCATCGCGATGCACGCGGACGCAACGTCCGGGAGGCGCTCGGGGGACATGGCCGCCGCGAGATCGAGCGCGCCGACCTCGACGAACGGCTCCCACAGCGCGGAGCAGTCGTAGACCATGCCGCTGTCGTCTGCGAGACGGCGGTAGAGGCGGGTCGACATCCCGTCGTCGATCAATCGGAGCAGCAGCTCGATCCCCGGCCCGCGCGGATCGCGCTCGCCGGGCGTGACCCACGAGAGGCGGAGGTCGGTCTGGCTGCCGGGCGAGGCGACGTGCTTTCGTCGGGTGGCGCCGAGCGCGCCGTCGGTCCACGCGGGCGCGTCGGCGGGCGCGCCCCGCTGCATGTCGCCGAAGCAGCGGTTGGCGAGCTCGGGGATCGTCGACGGATCGACGCTGCCGGCGACCGCGAGCACGGTGTTGCTCGCGACCCAATACTTGCGAAGGTGCGCGCGCAGGCGCTCCTCGGTGAAGCCGTCGAGCGCCTCGAGCGGCCCCGTGATCGGGTAGCCGAGCGGGTGGTCGCCGAACATCAGCTTGCGCACCACGTTGTCCGCGTCGATCTGGCGGCCCGTCTCGTCGATGTCGTCGAGGATCTCCTCGCGCACGATCCGCTTCTCGACGTCGATCTCGCCGAGCCGCGGCATGCGCACGACCTCACCGAGCAGCTCCATCGACGCGGCGAGCGACTCCGGCGGCGCGAGCACGTGGAGGTGGGTGTGATCGGCGTGGGTGGTCGCCGAGAGCGAGCCGCCGAGCCGTTCGAACGCGAGGTTCTGCGCGTGCGCGCTCGGGTGGCGCGCGGTGCCGCGGTAGAGCATGTGCTCGAGGAAGTGCGAGATGCCGTTGTCCTCGGCGCTCTCGTGGCGCGAGCCGACGCCGACGAACAGCCCGAACGAGACGCGGTGCAGCGCGGGCTGGGGGACGACGACGATCCGCAGCCCGTTGTCGAGCGTGTGCTCGTGCCAGTCGATGTGCAAGATCACTCTTCGAACGGCGCCTGCGCGGGCGGAGGCGCCTCGCCCGGCGCGCCCTTCGCGTTCTCGGCCGTGACGTACTTCTGGTCGACGGTGAGGTTGTCCTTGCCGAGCCCCTCGCGGAGGGTATTCAGGTAGTTGACGATCGCGTCTTCACGCTTCTTCGCGAGCATGACGCCCGTGTAGACCGCCTTCTCCTTCTCGAACTCCTCGCGCGTGGCCACATGCTTGTCGCTGTAGACGAGGACGAAGCGGTCCTTGCCCGACTTCACCGGGCCGACCACCGGCGTCTGCGGGTTCAGCTTCTCGACGGCGGCGGTGATCGCGGTGGGGTCCTCGGCGCCGGGGATCGGCGCGCCGGTCACGTTGAACGGAGTGCCGACTTCGAGGCGGGGGCGCTTGTCGTCGGTGAGCCACGGCGTCGACGGCAGGGCCGCGAGCACGTCCTCGATGGCGCGGTCGATGCGCGCCCTGGTCTCGTCGGCGAGCACTTGCGCGGTCGCATCGGCCTCGGTCTTGCCGGCCTTCTTCGCGTCCTCGACCTTGGTCTTGAGCGCGGCGTCGAGCGCCACCGGCAGCTTGCCCTTGAGCGCGGCCTCGAGCTTCTTGCCGGAGTCCTCGGCGAGCTCCTCGGCGCGCGCCGCACGATAGAGCGGGAACGCCACCGCCGCGTTGCCCTCGAGCATCGCGGTGAGCTGCGCCACATGGAAGCCCTTGGGGGTCTCGATCACCACCGTGTCGCCGGGCTTGGCCTTGGCGAGCGCGTCGCGGAGCACCGGGTCCTCGCTGAGCGTGACCCACGCGAGCCGCCCGCCGCTGTCCTTGGTGGCGGTGTCGGCGCTGTTGTCCTTCGCGAGCTTCGCGAAGTCGTCGCCCTTCTTCGCCTTGGCCGCGAGGTCCTCGGCCTTCTTCTTGGCCGCGGCGCGCTTGTCGGCCGCGTCTTCCTTCTTGGACTCGATGAGGATCTGGCGCGCGTCGAACAGCTTGTTGGGCGCGTCCTTCGGCAGCTTGGCCGCCGCGTCGTCGACCTCTTTTTTGTGGTCCGCGACCCACTTGTCGATCGCGGCCTTGTCGGCGCCGACGAAGTGCTCTGCGAAGAAGCTATCGTCGAGCTTCACCCACTTGAGCGTCGTGGTGGAGCGCTCGAACACGAACTGGTCGAAGGCCTCGCTGTCGCCGACCTTCACCCGCTGCGCCACGAGCAGGAGCATGCGCGCGGCGACCAGCTCCTGCGCCTGCGCGTCGATGAAGTCGGTGGTGTTCTGGCCAGTGGTCGACTGCACGACCTTCTCGAACACCGACTGGTCGAACGGCTTCTCCTTGGTGCCGAACTGCGTCCAACGGACGCCGCTCGGATCGATGCCGAGCGACCGGGACTGCGGGCGCATCGCCGCGGGGACCGTGACGTGAACGCGCCAGCGGACGAGCTCGTTCATCACGTCGTCCTCGGTGACGCGAATGCCGAGGCGCTTGGCCTCTTGCTCGAGGAGCGTGCGCTCGATGAGCGAGTCGACGGCGGCCTTGTTCCAGTTCACGCCCGCGGCGTCGTACTGACCGCGCAGGAGGTAACGCTGGGCCCGCCAGTCGCGCTCGTCGACGCAGGTGCCGCGGATCTTCGCGACGCACTTGCGGCTGAAGCTCGACACGGGGCTGTCCGCGTTGGGGCGGAACTGGACGACGAAGACGACGATCACCGCACCCATCAACAGGGTGTAGATGAAGGACATCACGCCCTTCTGGCGAAACAGGTTCAACATCGCGGGCCGGCGTTCTTAGCAGCGTCCCCCGGCCGGGGGAAACGTCCGTTGGGCCAGCGCGAGTTTTCCCCCGGGAAATGCATCAGAAGGGGCATCTTTCCCATCCGAACCCTCCCCCTGGTGCTTGCGTTGACAGTGATTCTCGGCAAATCGGCCGCTGCCGGTGAGCTCTCGACCGCTCCCCCCTCCCCGAACCAGCGGCAGGAAAAGGTCCGGTGGAACCCGGCCTGGGCGAAGTTCCGTCCAATCGAATACGCGACCACCAGCGTCCTCGTCGCCGCCGACGTGGTGATCGCGCTGGCGGTCAAGGACCCGAGGGCGAAGTGGGACGGCGGCATCCCCTCCGACGACTGGTTCCACGACCGGCTCCGGGCCAAGACGGTCGAGGGCCGCATCCTGGCGCAGCAGGTGAGCGACCACCTGCTCCAGGTGAATTTCGTGGTCGGTCTGACCGAGGCCCCGGTGGCCGCCGCCGCGCACGGTCAGTGGGACACCGCGTTCCAGCTCTCGATGCTCAACGCGCAGGCCTTCGCGCTCGCCGGCTTCATCCAGCTCGGGAGCGCGCGCCTCGTCGGACGCGTGCGCCCGCGCGCGACCGAGTGCGAGCAGACCGGCAGCACCGAGTTCCCATGCAACCACGGCGGCCCGACGCTCAGCTTCCTCAGCGGTCACGCCATGAGCTCGTTCGTTTCCGCGGGCCTGATGTGCGCCCACCACGGGCGGCTCCCGCTGTGGGGCGGCGGATGGGCAGACGCGAGCGCCTGCGCCGCGATGATCGTGTCGGCGACGACCGCCGGCGTGCTCCGAGTCACCGCCGACAAGCACTACACCAGCGACGTGATGCTCGGCTCGCTGCTCGGCTTCGCCATCGGCTACGGCATGCCGATGCTGCTCCACTACGGCAACCACAACGAAGTCCCCGCGAAGACCGCCAAGTGGTTCGTGCCGCTGGCGCCCGTGCCCTACGTGGGCGCGGAGCGCGGGGGCGTGACCTGGAGCGCGTTGTTCTGATCCACGCGTTCACTCCGCTTGACGGGATCGCGGCCGCGGTCGGGCCAATTCCCCCTCGGCTCCCTCGAGCTTACGCGTCTCAACACCTCCGCGACGCCTCGCCTCCCGCTCGCAAAGCCTCGCTACGGCGTCCGGAGAGCTCGCACCCGCCCACGTCCGCTATGCGCCGCTGGCGCCGCCACCAGGCGCGCGCGTAAGCGAGCGCCCAACTACAATCGCGATCGAGGACGCGATGGACCGCGGGGGAGTCGCTGCACGCGAATGGCAAAGCTGAAGCTCGTCACCGCGCTCGTTCTCTGCGCCGCGTGCTCGCGAGCGCCGATTTCGAGCGAGCCGACACCCGAGGACTACTGCCGCGCGCGCGATGAAGCGTGGGTCCGCGCGTTTCCGGACGAAGCGAAGGACTACCCCGCCTTCGCAAACAACAAGAGCTGCCCCGAGGTCATCCGCGGGGAACAGAGGGCGCAGCCAGACTTCTGGCAGAAGCGCATTCGCTGCATGCGCGAGCACATCCGCACCGACCAAGCGGGCGCCGCGGCCACGAGCGCGTACACCGCGATGGCCGGGTGCGAGAGCGGCGGCCCGCAGCCCATGACCAAGTGAGGCGGTCACTGCTCCTTCGATCGTCGGACGGGGGGACGACCTTGGCGACGAGGCGCGGACCGTCCATCGGCTCGAGACCGGTCGGCGGGTCGAGCTCGGGTTTGGGGCGATGAAGACGTGAGGCGCGCATCGAGCCGTCGAAGGCGGCGGACGCCGCGCTCAACGCGAACAGAGGTTGATCACCGAGCCGATCATCCCGCCCGTCACATCGACGATCGAGCGATAGCCTGTCGCGGAGAAGCCGCTCGGACAGCTGCAACCACCAGTGCGCGAGTTGGCGACCCGACACCCGAGGCCGAGGGGCACCGAATCGTCGACCTGGTAGACGCCGCCGAAGTTGTCGAGCGCGGCCGAGGGGTGCACGCACGCGACGATGTGCGAGCCGATGGTGCTGGCGCAGGACGTCCGCACGAGGACGCGCAAGCCCACTTCCGAGTAACCGCTGGGACACGAGCACCCGCCGGTCTTCGGGTTCAAGACACGGCACGCGAGTGAGCACGCAGCGGCGTCGTCACGCTGGAACGCGCCGCCCCACACACCCGCGACCATGCCGCTCGACTCGCACAGCTGCATCGTCGCCGGCCGGACGCCGGAGCAGTCGTTGTGAAGCGCGAGCTCCGCGCCCGCGGTGGTGCCCGCCGGACAGCCACAACCACCCGCTGCGTAGGGATTGCCGTTGTTGCAGGCAGCACACCCTGCGCTGTTGATCTCGAACGCGCCGCCAAAGGTGGTGCAGTGCGACGCGAGCGACACGTACCCGCTCTTGCACGTCGACCCGCAGGTCTTCGCCGCGCACGTCGCGGTGGTCGTCGCGCCGCTCGGACAAACCTTCCCGCAGGTCCCGCAGTTGGCCACGTCGTTGGTGGTGTTGGTGGTGCAGGCAGTGTCCGCGCCGCACTTGGCGAACGGGTCCTTGCACGTGAATCCGCACGTCCCGCCGACGCAGGTGCGATCGGCGTTGGCCACGGCGGGGCACTTCTTGCCGCAGTCGCCGCAGTTCTCGACGTCGATCGCGATCGAGGCGCAAGCAGTCGAGCACCACTTCTGTCCCGGCCCGCACATCGGCCCCATGTCGGCCGGGGCGGTATCGACCGGGCTCGCGCTGTCGGGAGGCGTGCTGTCGATCGGGGGCGTGCCGTCGATCGGGGGCGTGCTGTCGATCGGGGGCGTGCTGTCCTCGGGCAGCGCGCTGTCGGTCGCTAAAGATGAATCCTCGGCGCCGCCGTCGGTGCGCGCGGCATCCGTCGAGGGGTCGTCGGCCGCACCTCCGGTCGCGCACCCCATCGCGACCAACGCTGCTGCCAGTACGACGCGCACCGTCGCACCGTAGCGCGCACGGAAGCGCCCTGCACGGCGCGTTGCGACACAAGGTCCGCGCGTGACAAACGGCGTCGCCTCCATGGAATGCCGCGCGACGCCCCCCTCGGTCTCGAGCACGAGCACGTCGGCGTCCCCACGATTGGCAATCGTCGTTCTGTTGCTCACCTATTGCTCAAGCTCCGTCTCGACGCATCGAGCGAGCCGACGCCCGCCGATCACTGCGCGCGCGGGAAGAAGCTCAACGCGGAGTCGCTCGCCCGATAGCATCCCTGTGCAAACGATGAGACAGCAAGTTCACCCATGAAGCGCGCGTTCAAGATCGCAGGCGCCGTTCTCGCGCTTCTGCTCGTCTTCCCGCTGGTCGTCATCCTCACGACGTTCGTCGGAAACCCGAAGATTCCCGACGGCCTCGAGCTCGCCTCCGGCGCGCGGGTCGTCAACGACGGATACGTCGCCACGTTCATGGTGCCGACCGGCGACGGCAGCCTGGCGCTCATCGATTGCGGCAACGACGCGAGCGGTAAGGCGCTGCTCGCCGAGCTCGAACGACGCAAGCTCCCGCGCGACGCGGTGAAAGCGATCTTCGTCACCCACGGCCATCCCGATCACATCAAGGGTTGCCCGCTCTTCCCCGCCGCGCAGATCTACGCGCTCGAGACCGAACGCGGCGTGATCGAGGGTCGCGAGAAGACGCACGGTCCGGTCACCAAGCTGTTCCCAGCGCGCGATCTCGGCGTCCGCGTGACGCGTGCGCTCAAGGACGGCGAGACCGTCGCGGTCGGCCCGTTGCAAGTGACCGTCTTCGCCGTCCCGGGCCATACCCGCGGCAGCGCGGCATACCTCGCGGGCGGCGTGCTGTATCTCGGCGACAGCGCCGACGCGAAGAAGGACGGCACGCTGGTCGGATCTAAATATTGGTTCAGCGACGACAAGGAGCAGAACCAGGCCTCGCTCCACGCGCTCGCGACCCGGCTCGCCTCGCGAGCAGACGAGATCAAGACACTCGCCTTCGCGCACACCGGGGTGCTCCCCGGCTTCGCTCCGCTACGCGACTTTCGCTAGACTAGAAGGCCCCCGCGAACCCAAGCCCGGGAGACGCTGCGCCGCGCGCGTCGAGGATGGCTACCGGTGATGCGGCGTACCAGTTGGGGGGCGGCAGGGGCTTGTCGGCGTCGCGCGCGGCGTCGGCCGAGATGAGGCCGTGGAGGCCGAGCAAGAGCGCGGGCGCGCCGACGGCCATCGTGGCGATGGCGCCGAACGCCGGGTACCGGGGAGCCGGGTCCTTCGTGGTCACGTAGAGAATCGAGGTGACCACCGACAGCCCGCCGAACAGCGCGCCGCCGACGTGCATTGCGACCGGGAGCTCGCCGCGGCGCGCGCTCCACGCGATGACATAGGCACCCGAGCCGGCCCCGGTGACCACCGCGCTCACCGGCAGGACGCACGACGCGAACTGGCACTTCCCCGGCGGCATCGCCACCCGGCGCGCGCGCGGCGATCTGCTGGTGGTCGTCTGCGCGGAGGCGCTCGCCGCAAAGAGAGTGCCCGCAATCACGCCGGCCCAACAACGCGCTGCCCAGACCATGCGGCGGTGCCTGTGCAGCGCCCGTGCCGGGGCGAACATGGCGCGGATCGAACTGTCGACGGCGGCCTTTCGCCGCAACGCGCGGCAGCATGTCGCACACGAGTCGACGTGCTGGAACGAGCTTCCCTCGGTCGCCTCGTCGAGCGAACGTCGACGGGGTGGTGATCCTCGGCGTCGTGGATGACTGCCCGGGGGGCGCGCTGCGGATACTGCCGGAGGGCCACGTCGACGGCAGGCGCCGAGCATCGAGCCGGGATGGAGACGGCTGATAGGCTCAGACCGTGAAGGCGTTGCTGCTGCTCGTGATCGGCGCGTGCACCCGCTCGCAGCCGGTCGAGTTCGCGTCACCCGATCCGTCGACGCAGCCGCTGCCCTCGAGCACGAAGGCCCCGCCGCCCGACGCAGCGCCCCCTCCCGAGAAGTTCATCGGCCACGCCTGCGAGCCCGTCGTGCGCTGCGGAGTCTGGTCCAGTTGTGTCTGGCTCGGGAGCATCGACGGCGTCAGGTACCGGGCGCTCAGCGGCTCGGAGTCGGGGCGCATCTTCGTACGCCGTCACGAGTGTTGGCCCGCCGGCGCGGGCGTCGCGGGCTGCGCGATGAGGTGCACCGGCGGCGATGGTGGCCCGCCGTGCGTCGATGGCTTCCATCCCGAGGAAGAGACCTGCACCGGCGCCGCGGCGCCGAAGCCGAACTCGGTGCATTGCTCATTGTTCGATGGAGTCTGCGGCTCGCTGATGTGAGCGACTCGATCACGCGAGCGCATCGAGTAGCGTAGGCTTCGAGACCGATGCACATCGATCACGTGGTCCTCTGGGTCGAGGACGCCGGAAGGGCGCTCGAGTTCTACACCCGCGTCGTCGGCTTGCCCGGCGTGCGCGCCGACGAGTTCCGCGCGGGGGCCGCACCCTTTCCGAGCGTGCGTGTCTCGGAGAGCTCCATCCTCGATCTCATGCCGGCGATGGCCGCGCCGTTCGCTGCACACTTCACCGGCGAGAAGACGGCCACCGCGGCGGGCAAGCCCATGAATCACGTGTGCCTCGCGATGTCCGCCGCCGAGCTCGACGCGCTCGGCGCGCGCCTCGCCGAAGCGGGTGTGGCGACCCACCACGTCGGCGAGACCTCGTTCGGCGCGCGCGGCACGTCACGCCACTGGTTCTATTTTCAGGATCCCGACGGCAACGTCCTCGAGGCGCGGCACTACGGAGACTGAGCGTCACGGAATGATCAGCGCGAGCTTCTTGGTCTCGCCCTCTTTGAGCGTCACGACGTTGGTGACGGCCTTCTTCCCATCGGTCGCGACGACGGTGCGTTTTCCCGGGTCGACAGCGACGTTGCCGGCGGCGACGCCGACGCCGTCCACCTTCAGCGTCGCGTTGGCCGGCTTCGCCGACAGCACGAGATGCGCGACGCGCGGCTCGACCTTCGCCAGGTATTCGGCGATCGTCGTCTCGAGCGAGGCGTTGTTGATCGCCGCTGCGTCGGCGCGTGCGCGCTTGAGCTCGTTCGTCGCGGCCACCAGTCGCCCGAGCTTGTCGAGGCAACGCGCGATGTTGAAGCGAATCTGCGGCGTGTCCCTCAGCGCCAGCGCCTCGCCGAACTTGCTCAGCGCGCCCTCGAAGTCGGCCTCCTCGTAGAGCTTGATGCCGTCCACGAACGCCTGCCGCGCGGCCGCGAGCTCCGAGGCCGCGGGCGCTGCCGACGACGACGACGACGACGAGGTCGGGGGGCGCGCCGCCGAGCGCGAGGCCGCTCAAGGTGATGGCGATCGCGAACCTTCGCATAACCGAGAGCGTAGCGCGGGCCCGTCTTCGCCGCTGCCGATCGGTTTGGGTTGAGTTCGCGAACTTCGGCTAGGCGCTCGCTTACGCGCGCGCCTGGATCGCGGAGGATTCATGCGATGCGGCTCCGCGGGCGGACGAATTGTCGAGCCGCTTCGCCGGATGGTGACCGCGTCGTCCGCCTGCGAAGAGCCCCCGGGGCGCGGGAGGCCGTCGAGCGATCAGAGCTCGAGGCACACGTCGACGTTGTAGCCCTTGATGTCCTTCTGCGAGCTCCGGCAAGTCATCCCGAACGGCGTGCAGGACGCCTGCTTGCCGTTGATACAACCAGGGTAACAGCGGCCGCCGCCGGCGAACGCCATGCAGTTGATCAGCTCGCCGAGCGAGTTCTTGCCGCCAGCGCTGTCGCCCGAACAACTCGCGTCGAAGCTGGTCGAGCATGAGGTGGTGCAGAAGCCGGTCGTGCCCTTCGGGCGGTAACAGACGCCCGACCGACACTGGGTCTCGCTGGTGCACTTCTCGCCGATGCCGAGACCGGTCTTCGTGTCGGTCGTCGAGTCGGTCTTCGTGTCGGTCGATGTGTCGACGACGCTCCCGCTGTCGACCTTCGCTCCGGTGTCGGTGGGAGGCACGCCGGTCCCGGTGTCCTCGGGCTGTTTCGGCGTGCCCTCCACCGTCGTCGGACAGCAAACGTCGAAGTCGGTGGCCTTGTCGGAGTCCTCGCGCTGGCAGCCGCGTGCGAGCGCGGCCTGCATGTCAGCTTCGGTGTCGCAGCCGAGCTTGCGAGGAAGCCCGAGCGCCGCGCAGTCGGAGTCGGAGCCGTCGCTGCCGCTCGTCGCGCACGCGAGCGGCCCCGGGTTGTCGGTGGTGTTCGTCGCATCCGACGAGCACGCATCGATCGTGAGTGAGGCGAGCGCCACGAGGAGCGGCCTGAGTCTCATGCCGCGACGCTATCACGGACTTTGCAGATCCGGAGCGGCGCCGGTCCGAGCGGAGTGAGCCGACGGTGCTCGGTTTGGGTTGAGTTGGAGGGCTTCGTCTAGGCGCTCGCTTACGCGCGCGCCTGGCTCGTGGCGCTCGCTTACGCGCGCGCCTGGTTCGTGGCGCATGGTTACGCGCGCGTGGCTCGTCGCGATCGCTTACGGCGCTTGGCTCGTGGCGGTCAGCGAATCGGGAACGGAGCGCGCGCTCATAGCGGACGTGGGCGGGTGCGAGCTCTCCGGACGCCGTAGCGAGGCTTTGCGAGCGGGAGGCGAGGCGTCGCGGAGGTGTTGAGACGCGTAAGATCGAGGGAGCCGAGGGGGAATTAGCGGCGGTGGAGCACGTGGCTTGTAGATCCGGAGCGGCGCCGGTCCGGAGAGGTCGCACCCGACCACGGCCGCGATCGCGACAAGCGGAGTGAGCTCGCGGGTTTGGTTGAGTGAGCGAACTTCGTCTAGGCGCTCGCTTACGCGCGCGCCTGGCTCGTGGCGCTCGCTTACGCGCGCGCCTGGCTCGTGGCGCTCGCTGACGCGCGCGCCTGGCTCGTCGCGCCTGTGAAAGTTAGCGGGCGAGGAGCTTGCGGAGCATCTCGAGCGGGTGGAAACCGGGCGCTGCGCCGCCCACCGGTGGGAGCTCGGGCAATGCGCGGCCGAGCAGGCGTAGCGCCGGCTGCACGATGCCGATCGGATCGACCTGCTTGGCCGCGCGCGCAGCGAGCTGCATCGCGCCGCGGGTGGCGTCGACGCCGAGCGGCACCGCGAGCATCACCGGGAGCGGCGACAACACGATGTCGCGGAGGGCGACCGCGCGCGCCCAGTCGCCCGCCTCGGCCGAGGTGATCAGGCGTCGCACCGTCTCGACCTCGGCGTGGAGACCGACCGAGAGCGGGCCGTAAATCGCCTCGACCGCCGACACGAGGTGGCGGTAGTCGCGCCGGAAGTCGCCCGACACGAACCCCATCTCGCGGCGCAGGTGCATCGGGCCGGCGATCGCGTCGAAGCGCGCGGGGGAGCCCTCGGCGCGGCGGATCACGAGCGCCGTCCACAGCTCGCCCTGCTCGTAGAGCGCGAGCAGCATCGTGCGCCCCGGCGGCACCACCGTGTCGATCGCGCGATCGACCACCGCGCGGGTGGGGATCGGGACCCCGCGGAGCTTGCGCGGCCAGCTGCCGATCGCTCCCTCGTCGAGCAGCTCGCGGAACGCTCCGAACAGGGTGAGCGCCTGCGCGAGCGCGTCGTCCCCGCGCTGCACGCGCGCGCCGAACCGCTCCATCAGCTCGTCGAGCGCGCCGCTGTGGAACGTCCACAGCCAGCGCACGCGCTGCTCCCCGGCCACCTCGGCGAGGTCTGCCGGCCAGCGGATCGTCTGCGGATCGATCCGACCGTCCCTCGTGTGGAGCGCCTTGCGCAGGCGGCTTCCGTCGTGCACGAGGACCAGGCCCCCGATCGGCGCGTCCTCGACCGGGGGCGGCTCGACCACTCGGAACAGCGAGAGCAGGCGCGCCCAGTCCGCGGTGCTGAAGCCCTCGAAGCGGACGTCGGCGGTGAACACGCTGTTCTTTTACTTCACGCGTCGCTTTGCGTCACTCAGGGCGCCTTCTTCTTCATGAGGACGCCGGTCACGATCTGGTGGGCCATCCGGAGCTGGAAGTCCTTCTCGAGGTCGGGCTTGCGACCGGGGAACGGCGCGGGCACGCCGCTGTCGGCGGCTCCGGCGTCCGTGGTGACCGGTGCCGCGTCGGCGACGCCGGCGTCGCCCTTCCCCGTCTCGGCGGGGAGCGCGTTGGCGAGATCCTTCTCCTTCTGCATCGGTGTCTTCGGATCGACCACCCGCGAGACCTCGACCACGACGTCGGGTTCGATCCCCTGCGCCTGAATCGAGCGCCCGCTCGGCGTGTAGTAGCGCGCCGTCGTCAGCTTCAACCCGGCGCCGCCGGGCAGCTCGAAGATCGACTGCACGCTGCCCTTGCCGAACGACTGCACGCCCACCACCACCGCGCGCTTGCTGTCCTGCAGCGCGCCGGCGACCAGCTCCGCGGCCGACGCGCTCGCCTCGTCGACGATCACCACGACCGGAACGTTCACGAGCGCGCCGCCCGGCGTCGCGCGCGACTCCTCGAGCGTCTTCCCGTTCTGGCCGCGCATCGAGAAGATGACGCCCTTGTCGAGGAACTCGTCGGCGACCTCGACCGCCTGGTTCACGAGCCCGCCGGGGTTTCGCCGCATGTCGAGGACGACGCCCTGGATCTTGCCGCCGAGCTTCCCCTTCACCTTGCCGATCGCGTCGACCAGCTCGTCGTGCGTCTTCTCCTGGAACTGCTTGATGCGCAGCCACGCGACCCCGCCCGGCAGCGCCTCGAAGCTCACGCTCGGCACGCGGATCTCGGCGCGCGTGAGCGGGAACTTGTAGATCTTGTTGCCCTCGTTGGGCCGGCGGATGGTCAGCACCACCTTGGTGCCCGGCTCGCCGCGCATGAGGCGCACCGACTTCTCGAGCGAGAGCCCCTTCGCGTCGAGCGCGTCGATCATCATGATCTCGTCGCCCGGCTTCACGCCCGCGGCCTCGGCCGGGCCGCCCTCGATCGGCGTGATCACCGTGAGGTACTCGTGGCGCCCGTCGACCTCGATGCCGACGCCGCCGAACTTGCCGGTCGTCTCGCTGGTGAACTCGCCGTACTCCTTGGGCGGGAAGTACTCGGAGTGCGGATCGAGCTCGGCGACCATCCCCTTGATCGCGCCGAGCAGCAGCCGATCGCGGTCGACCGGATCGACGTAGCGGTTCTCGACCTGCACCAGCACCTTCGCGAGCTGTTCAATCGCTGCGTGCGGCGACTGCCCGCTCTTGGCGCCGAGCGCGGGCGCGCTCAACCACCCGCACGCGAACGCACCCACGATCGGAGCGACGACCCAAGCCATACGTGATCGCATCGGGCGCTAGCTTACTCGGGCTTGGCGTCGCCCACGCGCGTCGCTTCGACCGCGAACCGCGCATCGCACGGCAACACGGCGAACACCGGGGCGTTGCGCCCGGGTCCGGGGTTGCCGACCACATCGCGACAGTCGGAGCCGGCCTCGATCTGGTAGCTGTAGCGGAGCGTGCCGGTGAACGAGGCGCGACCGCTCTCCGTCGTCGGCGAGCCGGCGAGCGACCCGGCGAAGTCGTCGGTGCGCAGGATCGTGCAGGGGCCGAGCTCGCGCGCCTTGTCGGCCGGGCGCACCGGGATGCGGAGCGAGCGCTTGAACGCGAGCGAGCCCTTGGTGTCGATGCTCCCTTCGATGGGATCGTCGCCGCTCAGCCAGTACGCCTTGTTCTGCTCGCGCCGCAGCGTCACCTCGAACGACCACGGGCGGGGGGTCGCGTTGATGATCTCGGTGCACGTCGACTGCATGTCGGCGTTCGCGGAGAGCTGATAGAGGCCGATCGGCTCGCCCATCGCGCGCTCCTTGGTGCCGAGGAAGTCCGCGCACGAAGAGCACAGTGCCAGGGCCGAAATCAGCAGGACGCGCATGATTTCGGGCTACACCGCCGCGGAGCGCCGGGCCAAGATCGGCCCATGTCGCCGTTCGACCTGCGGCTCGCGATGCGCACGCTGACGCTGTCGGCGATCGCGGCGCTGATCGTGGGTCTGGTCGAGCGAATCACCGACGAGCGCGGCGTGGCCGCGGCCGGCACCGGCGGGCGGTCGATCGGCATCCTTCCGCTGATGCCGGTCGCCTGCGCGGTCGCGGTGGTGATCGCGCTCGCCCCGATGACCGCCTCGGGTGAGCTGCGGGCGCTCGCGGCGCTCGGTTGTTCACCGTGGCGCGCGCGGTTCGCGGCGGTGCTCACCGCGATCGCGATCGCGATCGGCTCGGCGGTCTCGTTCGCCGCGGGCGGCGCCGACGTCGCCGCGCTCTTCCCGCCGCCGGTGCCCGCCGGCGACTTCCGCGTCGAGGGCCCGGCGTTCGTCTCCGACCGTCGGCGGATCAAGGTCTACTCCACGCCGGAGGGCGACGTCCTCGAGCGCACGGGGCCGCCGCCCGGGCTCGGCGCCGCGCCCGCGCGCGATCGCCGCCAGCTCTTCGGGGCGATGTCGGCGATCGGGCTCGCGGGGATCGCCCTCACGCTGTGGGCCGCCGCGCCGATCCGTCGCGGCGCGATTCGAATGTTGCTCACGCTGACGGCATGGACGGTGTCCGAGGTGCTCGCCTTCCAGGCGGCAGGCGCCCGCGCGCTCCACCCGCTCTACACCGCCGCGCCCTCGCTCGCGCTCCTCTTGCTCGTGCTGATCGAGGACCGCGCCTCGCGAACGCTGAGGCGGGACGAGGCCTGGATCTGACGTACGATGCCCCGGTGAACGAGCGCGAGGGGTCCGAGAGGTTGCGCGAGATCTTCAACAAGGCGGGCTGCGAGATCGCCCGGGACGTGCCGTTCGTGCTCGACGCGGGCACCGTGACGCTCGACGGGTGGGACGCGGCCCGCAGGGTCGGCTTCGAGTTCATCACCACCGAGGCCGGCGACCGAGCCGAGTTCACGTCCTCGGTGCTCGCCGAGCTCGAGGCCCGCATCGAGCGCGGCGAGCTCCACCTCCTCATCATCGACGAGGCGCTCGCGCCGCGACCGGAGTCGCTCGATCGGGCCGCCGGTCGCTTCCTCGAGCTGCTCGGCAAGCGCGGGGTGCTCCGATGAGCATGTACACCGGCGCCGAGGTCGTGCGCCTGCTGCGCCAGCAGCGCGCCGAGGTCACCGACGCGCTCGGCGCCGCGGAGAACGCCGAGCAACACCACCGCGACACGCGGCGACAGCTCGCGGCGGAGTACAGCGCGGCGATCGACGACCTCGGGAGCTCGCTCCTCCCGGCGCTCGAGCCGGAGTCGGTCGCGCGCGCCGTTCAGCTCACCGGCTACACACCGCTGCAAGACGCGATCGCGCAGCGCGAACGCGAGCGCCACACGCTCACCGCCGAGCTGCAACAGATCGAGGCCGACCCGGCGTTCGTCCACCGCGAGCTGCAGCTTCATCCGCGCACCGGCACGCTCATCGTCCGCCAGAGCGAGATCGTCGGTCACCGCGCGCCGTGGGCCGAGGTGATGGACAAGTCGGTGCACGAGCGGCTCGAGCGCCTCCTCGAGACGGGCTACGGCACCGACGACTACAACGTGCCGTTCTGGCGCCTCAGCTACTACTCCGACTGGGAGGCGGCCGACGAGATCCTCGCGCGCTTCCCCGACAAGAAGAACTTCGGCGAGCTGCGGAAGGAGATCCTCGAAGCGCGCGCCACCGTCGCCACGTTCGACGGCGCGCTCCGCGACCTGCAGGTGCAGATCGCCCACGGCGCGGCCGTCGAGCGTCGCCACCAAGAGCTCACCGAGGCGCTCCGCGGGCTCGACGAGCGCTACCTGCAAACCGCGCGCACGCGCACCGCGCAGCACCTCGCCGCGATCGAGCCGAAGTGGGTGAACCCGCGGCTCACGCACGCGCCCGACATCCAGCTCGTCTACCTGCGCGCCAACGGCGTCGCCGCCAAGGCCCGCTACCTCGACGCGATGGTCGAGGAGCACGCCGGCAAGCTGAAGGAGCAGCTCGCGCCGGCCGTCGGAAAGATCGATCGCGACATCGCCAAGTTCAGCCGCCCGAAGAACCTCCACGCCTACTGGCCGCGCGAGGTGATCGATCAGCGCGTGAAGAGCCGCCGCGAGCGGTTCGCCAAGCAGCAGCAGAAGTTCGAGAGCCACTACTCCACGGTCTACGTCTACAACGACTACTCGCGCGGCAGCGCGTACCCCGACTTCGTGTGGTGGTATCTCATGACCGACAACCGGTTTCACGGGAGCTACATCCCCGAGGTCGCCTCCTTCGAGCAGTCGCACCCGGAGTGGGCCTCGCACGGTCCGCCGTCGGTGCGCGACGAGTACGACGACTCGAGCGCCGCGGCGGTGATCGCCGACCAGTCGCGCGACGAGTCGTCGTCCTACTCGATGGACGCGTCATGAGCCGCACGCTGCGGGTGGTGTGCTACGCGGTGAACGGCTCCGGCGTCGGCCACCTCACGCGGCTGCACGGCATCGCCCGGTGGATGCGCCGCTACGCCGTCGCGGCCGGCGTGCGGCCCGAGATCATGTTCCTCACGTCGTGCGAGGCCGACGGCATCCTCTTCGCCGACGCGTTCCCCTCGTTCAAGCTCCCGTCGAAGACGGTGATCGCCGACGCCGGGTTCGACAAGCTCGCGTACCTCGCGCTCGCCAAGCAGTGGGTCTGGCACTCGCTCACCATCGCGCGCCCGGACCTGTTCATCGTCGACACCTTCCCGCGCGGCGCGTACGGCGAGCTCCTCGGCGCGCTCGATCTCTGCCGGCGCAAGGCGTTCATCTACCGGCCGACCAAGTCGTCGTTCGCGGCGCGGCCCGATTTCCAGGCGATGCTGCCGCTCTACGATCGGATCCTCGTCCCCGACCACCAGGACCGCGCCGAGGTGATCCTCTCCGACGCGGCCCGCGCGCGCACGACGTTCGTCGGCCCGGTGACCGCGCGCGATCCGCACGAGCTCCTCGACCGCGACACCGCGCGACGCGATCTCGGCATCGAGGGCGACCGCCTCGCGATCCTCGTCACCGCGGGCGGCGGCGGCGATCCCGGCGTCGACGACCACCTCTCGCTCGCGCACCGCGCCCTCGGCGACGATCCGTCGATCCACCTCGTGCTCGCCGCGGGGCCGCTCTATCGCGGGCGGCCGATCCGCGGCCCGCGCATCACCTGGATCGACAGCCCGGGGCTCGCCGAGCGGATGCGCGCGTTCGACCTCGCGGTCTCCGCCGCCGGCTACAACACGTTCCACGAGCTGATGCTCGCCGGCGTGCCCACGCTGTTCCTGCCGCAGGAGAAGATCGCCGACGAGCAGGACCGCCGCGCGGCGCGCGCGATCGACGCGGGGGCCGGCCTGCGGGTCGAGCTCACCGTCGAGAGTCTCCGCGAGGGGGTCGCGCGCCTCCGCGCCCTGCACGGCGCCTCCGCGGCCGCGTCCGCGCTCATGCCCGAGAGCCACGCGCGCGACGCCGCGGCCGAGCTGCTCCGCCTGGTCCTCCCTTCCCACGAGGTCGACGCCGCCGAGGCGATCGTCACCAACGACGTGCTCACCGCGGCGCCGTCCCTCGAGGGCTTCCTCCATCTGTTGCGCGCGCTCTCCGGCGGCGAGCTCGACGCGCGCAACGGCCCGCTCGCGCTCGAGGTCGCCGAGTCGATGTCCGCCGTCCCGCCCCAGTACGCGACGCGGATCGTCGATCTCCTCACCCGCAAGCTCGCCACCGCGACCCCCGCCGAGCGCGCGCACGCGCTGCAGTCGGTGACCGAGGCGTTCGCGCCGTTCGCGGACTGGAACGGCGCCGCGATCCTCCTCTCGGTCCTCCAGACCGAGCGGCAGCTCGCCCCGCGCACGTTCGTCGCGCGCCTCTGTACGTTCCTCACCACCCTCAACGCGGCGGGGAGCGATCTCTATCGCGGCGTCGCCGAGCTCTCGCGCGCGAGCGCCACGGCCGAGCCCGGCACCAACGAGGCGATCCTGCGCGTCGAGACCGAGGGTTCGTCGTGAGCGAGCTCCACCTCCTCGGCATCGACCGCGGCTCCCCGCTCGCCGGACCGAAGACGATCCACGTCGACCTCACCAACGGCTGCAACACCAACTGCATCACCTGCTGGGACCACTCGCCGCTGCTCCACACGCCGCAGACCGCGGCCTGGAAGCGAAAGCGGGTCACCGCCGCCGACGTCACGGCGCTCATCGACGACGCCATGACCCTCGGCGGGCTCGAGGCCGTGATCGTCTCGGGCATGGGCGAGCCCTTCACCCACCCCGAGGTGTACGACGTGCTCGCGGCGCTCAAGGCGCGCGCGCTGCACGTCACGGTGATCACCAACCTCGTCGCCGCCGACGCCCAGCGCATCGTCGAGCTCGGCGTCGATCAGCTGCTCATCGGCGTCCACGCGGCGACGGAGCGGGCGTATCGCGCGTTCCATCCGAGCTTCGAGCGGAGCGAGTGGTATCGCCTGCTCGCCGCGCTCGCCACGTTCCGCCGCGCCGGCCGCCGCTTCAAACACGTGCAGGTCGTCGCCCGCTGCAACGCCGACGAGCTGGTCGAGATGATCGACTTCGGCCTCGAGTGGGAGGCCGAGCAGATCAACTTCAAGCTGGCGAGCCTCGCGCGGGGCACGGAGTCCGCGCGGATCACCGAGGAGCAACGCGCGCGCCTGCTCGAAGAGCTCATTCCGCGCGCGAGAGAGCGCGCCACGCTCCCGACCAACCTCGACGTGTTCGAGCGCCAGCTCCGCGCCGGCGGCGGGGACACCGCGCCGATCGACGAGATCGGCTGCTTCATGGGCTACGTCTACGCGCGCGTGCTCGTCGACGGCACCGTGCTCTTCTGCTGCAACACCGACGTCGTCGTCGGCAACCTCGCGGACGGACGCTTCTCCGAGCTGTGGCGCGCGCCCCGCTGGCAGGCGATGCGCGCGCGCATGCGCGACGGCGACTACCTCCCGAGCTGCCGTCAGTGCGGCAAGGTCGTGCAGAACGTGAAGCTCGGCAGGGCGTTCGCCAAGCGCTTCGGCGAGGACCGCCTCGCCGAGGTCACCGGCGCGCACGCGCAACCGCGCCGCCGCCACCTCCCGCTGGTGTCGGCGTGAGAGCGCGCACCGTCGAGTGGCAGGTGTGCGGCGTGTGCAACTACGACTGCACCTACTGCATCCAGAGCCCGAAGACGCGCGTCGGTCACCCTTCGGAAGACGACGTCACCCGCTTCCTCGACTTCTTCGCGGCGCTCCCCGGCAGCTGGGAGGTCAAGATGACGGGCGGCGAGCCGTTCGCGTTCCCCGCCTTCCTCGAGCGGATCGTCCCCGGACTCATCGAGCGCACCACGCACACCGTCTCGGTCCTCACCAACCTCTCGGCGCCGCCCGCGCAGCTCGCGCGGTTCGCCGCCCTGACCCGCGGGCGACTCGGCATCGTGAGCGCGTCGATCCACCTCGAGCACGTCGAGATCGATGCGTTCGTCGACAAGGCGCGCGCCTTTCGCGCGGCGATCGATCCCTCTGCGTCCATGGTGATCAACGCGGTGCTCGTCCCCGGCCGCCTCGCCGAGGTCGAGCAGGCGCGCGCGGCGATCGCCGGCGCGGGTCTCCGCTTCTTTCCGCAGGTCATGAAGCTCGGCGGCGGCACCTTCGCCTACGAGGAGGGCGATCGCGAGAAGGTGCAGGAGCTCGTCGGCATCCGGCCCAATCCGCGCACCGCCAACACCGCGCCGAGCTACCGCGGCCGCACGTGCTGGACCGGCGTCGACTACTTCGTGCTCACCCAGCGGGGCGACGCGTTCCGCTGCCGCACCGCGCGCCGCTTCGACGAGGGCTTCCTCGGCAACGTGCTCCAGGGCTCGTTCGGCCTCGCCGCCGGCCCGAGCCCCTGCACCTACGACATCTGTCCGTGCACGGTGCCCGCCAACCGCGGGATGATCGAGGGCCTCGCGTGAACGCGACCCCGCGGCCCGAAGAGGGCGCGATCAGCTGGAACATCAACACCGCGTGCAACTACCGGTGCTCGTACTGCACCCAGCGCTTTAAAGAAGACCGCGGTCGCTGGTCGCGCGACACGCCCGCGTTCCTCGCGGCGTTCGCCCGCCTGCCGGGGCGCTTCGAGATCAAGCTCTCGGGCGGCGAGCCGTTCGTCCACCCCACGCTGCTCGAGCTCGTCGCCGGGATCACCGAGCTCGGCCATCGGGTCTCGATCGTGACCAACTTCTCCGCGCCCCGCGAACGGCTCGCGGCGTTCGTCGAGGCGGCGCGCGGGAGGGTCGGCGTCTTCTCGTGCAGCCTCCACCTCGAGTACGTCGACGACGTCCCGGCGTTCGTCGACAAGGCCCGCTGGCTGCAGCGCGAGCTCACCGCGCGCCACGACGCGACGCTGCCCGCGCCTCACGTCAACGTGACCACCGTCGCCACCCGCGCGGCGCTCCCCCGCCTCGAGTCGCTCGCCGCGCAGTTCGGCGACGTGACCTTCAAGGTGCAGCCCGAGAAGCAGGACCGCGACGTGGTCGAGTACGACGCCGACGCGAGCGCGCTCCTCCAGAAGCTCGGCGGGCACAACCGCACCGGCGAGCTCGTCCATCGCTTCGAGGGCCGCCCGTGCTGGGCCGGCGCGCGCTACTTCATCCTCGACGACGCCGGCGAGGCGTTTCGCTGCTACCCCGCGCGGCGCTATCGCGTCGAGCGCATGGGATCGTTCCTCGATCCCGCGTTCCGCCTCGGAGACGAGCCGAGCCCCTGTCGTTACGCGACCTGCAACTGTACCGTTCCCATCGCTCGCGGAATGATGCCGAGGTGACATGCGCTTCAAGACCTTTCGGATGATGTTGATCGGCGGCCTGGCCGTCGCGGGGATCGGCGGCCTCGTCGCCGTGTCGACCTGCTGCAAGAAGGAAGAAAAGGGCGAGGTCGCGAAGCCCGCGCCGATCGAGACGGCCAAGCCAAAGCTGCCGGAGCCGAAGCCAGAGCCGAAGGCCACGGCCACCGCCACCGGCACGGCTGCCGTCGAAGAGGGCGGGCTCCGCCCGATGGACCAGCAGCTGCTCGACTACCTCGCCAAGCCCGCGACGACCGACAAGGTGAAGGACGCGTTCCCCGGCCAGCCGTGGAAGGCGAGCTTCTACCGCGACGGCGCCGGCACCAAGTTCAACCGCCTCAAGATCGATCTCAACCGCAACGAGAAGTGGGACGAGAAGTGGTCGATCGAGGACGACGGCGGCCAGCAGGTGATCAAGCGCCAGGTGGCCCCCGCCGACGACGAGAAGTACACCACCGAGTACCGCCTCAAGGCCGGCAAGTGGGTCCTCAAGTAGCCATGACCTCCGCGCGCGCGTACCCGCCCTCCCAGTTCGTCATCCTCGTGCACGGGGGCGCGGGCGACGTCCCCGCCGAGCGCCGCGCGCTCCACGCCGAGGGCTGCCTCCGTGCGGCCGAAGCCGGCGCCGCGGTCCTCAAGAGCGGCGGGGCCGCGCTCGACGCCGTCGAGGCCGCCGTGCGCGTCCTCGAGGACGATCCGCTGTTCAACGCCGGCACCGGCGCCTGCCTCAACGAGGACGGCCTCATCGAGCTCGACGCATCGATCATGGACGGCACCGGTCGCGCCGGCGCCGTCGCCGCGATGCCGCCGTTCAAGAACGCCATCTCCATCGCGCGCGCCGCGCTGGAGGACGGCCGCCACGTCATGTACGCCGCGCACGGCGCCGCGCGCTTCGCGATGCAGAAGGGCTTCGAGCGAGCGACGGTCGAGGCGCTCCGCACCGACGCCGCGTTCCAGCGTTGGAAGGAGCTGCGCGACGGCCGCGCCAGCGAGAAGGGCTGGGCCGGCGGCACCGTCGGCGCGGTCGCGCGCGACCTGCACGGTCACGTCGCGGCCGCGACGAGCACCGGCGGCATGATGGACAAGGCCGCGGGCCGCGTCGGCGACTCGCCGCTCATCGGCGCCGGCAACTTCGCCGACGACGCGACCGGCGCGTGCTCGACCACCGGCCACGGAGAGGCGTTCATCCGCACCGTGTTCGCCGCGCGCGCGCGCGTCGACTCGCTCGCCGCCGATCTCGAGCGCATGACGGCGCGCACCGCGGGCCGGGGCGGCGCCATCTTCGTCGCGCCGGACGGGAGCGCGGCATGGGCGCGCAACACCGCGAGCATGAGCTACGCCCTCGTCAGCGACACTACCGCCGAGTCGGGGAGCTGATGCGCGTCGACGTCGTCACGCTGTTCCCCGAGCTGTTCGAGAAGTTCGTCGAGACGAGCTTCGTGGGTCGGGCCGTCGAGCGCTCGATCCTCCAGGTCCGCTTCCAGTCTCCCCGCCAGTTCGGCCTCGGTAAGCACCAGTCGGTCGACGACACCCCGTACGGCGGCGGCTCGGGCATGGTCATGCGCGTCGACGTGCTCGTCGCGGCGATGGAGTCGCTCGACGCCGAGCCGCGCGCGCGCCGCGTGTTGCTCACCCCGCAGGGTCAGCGCTTCGACCAATCGATCGCCGCGCGCCTCGCCGCGGAGCCGGCGCTCATGCTGATCTGCGGTCGCTACGAGGGCTTCGACGAGCGCGTTCGCTCGTTCGTCGACGAGGAGATCTCGCTCGGCGACTTCGTGATGACGGGCGGCGAGGTCGGCGCGATGGCCATCATCGAGGCCACGGTACGTCTGTTACCCGGCGTCCTCGGCAACGAGGCGTCGACGCACGAGGAGTCCCACGCGCCGGCCACCGGCGGCATGCTCGAGTACCCGCACTACACCCGACCCGTCGAGTTCCGCGGCATGCGCGTCCCCGAGGTGCTGCAGGGCGGTCATCACGCCCAGATCGAGAAGTGGCGCCGCGAGCAGTCCCTCGACCGCACCCGCAAGCGCCGGCCCGACCTGATCAAATAGCGCGGTCGCGGTCCTCGGCCTTCCACTTCTTCTTGTACTGCTCGTGACACTTCGTGCACGACGGCTTCGCCGCGGCCACGTCCTTCTTGCTCTCGACGGCCGCCGCCGCGTCGTTGGAGATCGACACCCAGTTCGGGTACCCGGGCGGCGCCATCTTCGCGATCTCGCGCAGCCGCGCGGCGACCTTCGCCGGATCGCCGGAGCTCATCGCCGGCTTCATGTTGTTGTTCATCCAGTTCTGCAGCGGGCACTTCGGCAAGCCGCCGCCGCCGCAGGCGAAGGTCTTCGGCGCGGACGAGGTCGAACCCGCGGCAGAGCCCGCGGCAGAGGCAGACTCCGAGGCCGAAGCGGACGCCGACGCCGACGCCGACGCCCACAGCACGCCCGACGGCTCGGTCCCCGGAACCAGGGGCGCAGCCGACACGATCGGCGTCGTCGTCGTGGCCGGCGGCGCGGGCGTCTCCTTCGAGCACGCGACGACGAGGCCCGCGACCAGCGCGAACCACGCCATCACGACCCCACCCCCACGTAGCGCGGCCACGCCCGCCACCCCGGCCGCGCGCGTCAGCGCGCGGTTACTTACCGAGGGCCTCGGCACGATTCACGATGCGCGGCGTGAGGAAGATGACGAGCTCACTGCGCGTGTCGCTGGCGCGGCGGCGCTGGAAGAGGATCCCGATGATCGGGATCGACCCGAAGAACGGCACCTGATCCAAGCTGCGGCCGGTGTTGCGGGTGAAGATGCCGCCGATGACCACCGTCGAGCCGTCGGGCACGAGCAGGTCGGTCTCGGCCTGGCGCTTGAGGATCGTGGGATCGCCGCGGGCCGACGTCTGGTTGAAGTCCGGCTCGTCGCGGTTGATGCGCACGTGCATCGCGATCGAGCCGTCGGCGGTGACGTGCGGCTTCACGACCAGCGCGAGCTTCGCCTCCTGGAACGTGGTCTGCACGCCCTGCGCGCTGATCTGCGAGAACGGGATCATCGTGCCCTGGCTGATCGTCGCCTCGCGGTTGTCGAGGGTGAGGATGCGCGGGCTCGAGATGATGCGCAGCATGCCGTTCGTCTCGGCTGCGGTGAGACGAACGTTGAGGTTCACGATGTTGTTGATCGACCCGAGGCTGAAGCCGATGCCGCCGCCAGCGCCGGTGCCGACCGTCGCGGGCAGGTTGACCGCGAAGTTCGGGTTCGGGATGAGGTTGGTCGTCGGCGAGAGGCCGGCCGTGGGCGTCAGCTGATCGCTCGCACCACCGACCATGCCGACGCGACTCGGGAACGCGAGCCCGGTCGGGTTTCCGGTCGCGGACGACATGGTGACGTCGCCGCCCCACTGAATACCGACGTCGCGGAGGTAGCGGCTCGTCGCCTCGACGATGCGCGCCTCGATGAGGACCTCGGGGGTCTGGGTGTCGAGGCTGTGGACCAGCGCCTCGATCTGATCGAGGTTGCCGGCCACGTCGCGCACGATGAGCACGTTGGTGCGCTCGTCGATGGTGATCGATCCGCGCGGCGACTTGAGCTCGGCGGCCTTGGTCGCCAGCGCCGCGGCGTCGGCGTACGAGACCGGGATCAGACGGGTCTCGATCGGCGCGAGCTCGAGCTCCTGCTTCTTCTTGGCGATCGCCATCTCGCGCTCTTTCTCGAGCGCATCGGCCTTGGCCACGCGGATGAGGTTGCCGGTGCGGACCATGCCCAGGTTCTTCGCCTGAAGCACCACGTCGAGCGCCTGGTCCCACGGCACGTTCTTCATCTTGATCGTGACCGAGCCCGACACGTCGTCGGCGGTCACGATGTTCACCTTGCCGACATCGGCGAGGAGGCGAAGGATGTTGTGGACGTCGGCGTCCTTGAAGTCGAGGTCGATGCGCCGCCCGGTGTACTTGCCGCCGGCCTGCATCGGCACACTCGAGAGGAACGACGAGGCGCTGTCGTCGTTGGTCTCCTCGACGAAGAGGGACGCCTCTTTGCTGATGGTCTTGGTCTTCTTGGCGACGCCGCCGTCCGCGCCGATGCCGGTGACCTTCGAGTTCTTCGGATCGAGCTTGCTGTCGGACGATGCGCGCGTGAACGTCCACACCAGCACCGACGAGCCGTCCGTCTTCTGGTCGACCTTCACCTCGGCGGTCACGTCGACGCCGCGGTCGGCCTCGAGAATGATCTTGCCGTCCTTGCGGTAGGTGGAGACCGCGGTCACGAGCCCCTTGAAGGCGGCGACGTCGAGGACACGCTCGAGATCCTCGGGCAGCGTCGCCCCCGACAGCTCGATGCGGCTCTTGCTCGCCGACGCAGCGCTCGACGAGTAGGTCGCCGAGCCGCTCATCTTCACGACCACCTTGTCGGCGTTCGCCTCGTGGGCGAACGAGACGTCCTGCACCGCGGTGCCCTTGCTGTTCGTCGGCACCGAGTCGGTCGGCGAGAGCCAGATCCGGAGCGTCGTGCCGTCGACGCGCACGCGGTACGTCGACTCCTTGGTCAGCGCGATCGAGACCCGGGTGAGCGGCTTGCCGCCGCTCTCGGCCGATTGGGTCATCACGCCGCCAACCACGCCGACCTTGGCCGTGATCGCGGAGACCGAGGCGTCCACGTCGGCGTCGGTGACGTCGACGATGACTCGTCCGTTCTCGACCCGCGCGGTGTACGCGGGCGTCGAGGTGCCCACGACCTCGACCTCGGTGACGCCGCCCTTCACCTTGGGCGCGCCGACCGCCGCGGCTGCAGTCTCGTCGAGGACGTGGACCTGCACCTTTTTGACGTGGTTCGTCCCGCCGGGCGCGGCGAACGCGAACGGCGAGACCGATCCGGTGACCATCACCGCGCTCATGAAGAGCGGCGTCAGCTTCTTTGGGGCACGACGTTTCGCAGGCATGATGGCCACTCCCTCAACTTGTATAAGTAGCTTATACAATTGCTCGCAGAGCTTCTCTTCGAGGCCCGGGACGCCGCGATCGCTCGCCGCGTCCGACCTACACCTACATGCTCATGTTCCCGCGGGCCAAGAAGACGTCATGTCTTCTCGCCCTCGGGGTGGAGCGGGATCTCGCGATAGGTCGGCTGCACCTCGGGGTGGAGCGTGTCCTCGCGGACCAGCACCACCTCGGACGGCTTGATGCGATCGACCTTCCAGTACAGCGGGTAGCTCGTGGTCGCGCCGGCGCCGATCTTCACCATCTCGCCGCGGCCGATGTGCATGCCGCGGGTGACGATCCAACCCTTTCCGGTGGGATCGATGAACATCGCCTTCGGCCCGTCGCCCGCGCTGACGATGGCCGTCAGCTTGAGCTCGTCGACCGCGTACTTCTCCAAGACGACCTGGTACTGCGGGACGACCTTCGTCTCCCCCGTCGGCTTGATGATCTGGGCGAACGGATGGAACGGGTCGCGGCTCGAGTCGCTCTCGGTGAAGTCGGCTTCGGTGAACGCGATGACGGTGGGTGCAGCCGAGGCCGAAGCCGAGGCCGAGGCCTTGGCGAGAGGCTTGGCCGCTGCGGGCGGCGGCGGCGGCGGCGCGGAGCTCGACGAGCCACAGCCGACGAACACCAGGCCGAGCGTCGCGCCGACGACCGCGAGGGGGAACAGCTTCTTCGCGTTCATTTCGGGGCTCCGGGAGCGGGCGGCGGCGCGCCCGGTGGAGGCGGCGCG
>JALHOE010000117.1 GCA_022843175.1 Deltaproteobacteria bacterium | reverse complement strand
CACGCCGCGTAGTCCGCGGCCGCGAAGGCAGCTCGCGCGAGCAGCCAGTCCGCGATCGAGCGCGAGGCGTCGGTCGCCGCGCGCGCGCGATGACGGTCGGTGAGGCCGCGCAGGCGCTCGGGATCGCGCGCGAGGAGCAGGTCGCCGAGGCGAAGCGCGACGTCGTCGCGGTTCTCGCGAACGTGGAACGCGGTGAGCGACGCCACCGCTTCGTCCTCGAGTCCGTTGGCGAGCTGACATCCGGCGAGCGCGAGGGCGAGCGGCACGTCGGCGGGGAAGCGCTCGGCGGCCGCCTCGAGCAGCAGCAGATCGCGCTCGGGATCGCGACCCTCGCCGAGCCGCACCTGGTCGAGCGTGGCCTCGGCGGTGTCCGGCAGCTCGGCGGCTGTACGCGGGGCCTCGGCGAGCGCCGCGCGGAGCGCATGGAGGCGATCGAGCGCGTCGAGCGGATGGTTGAGCAGCTTCGTCGCGCGCTCCATGGCGGCGAGGGCGCGGCGCGCGACGTGGGGCGCTCCGCGCTCGAGCGCCAGGCGGCCGTGCATGTGCGCGAGCTCGAGGGTCGTGCGACCAACGCCCTGGCGCTCGAGGCGGTCGACGAAGCCCTGCAGGATGCGGCCGAGCTGCGCGTCGTTCGGCGCGACCCCGCACCGCACGAGCTGCTCGGCGGCGTCGGCCCAGAGAAAGTAGAACGACGGCGTCGGCCGGATCTCGTCGATCGTGGGGAGCGATTGCAGCGCCTCTTCGGCGCGCCCGAGCCGCGCGAGGATGCGCGCGCGATCGAGCCTGCGAGAGAGCTCGTGGTGGGCGTCCCTGCGGCCGCGACGCGCGAGCTCGTCGACGAACGCGAGCGCCTCCTCGAGCGGCTGCTCCGCTCGGGATGGAGCGAGCTGTGCGAGATCGATCAGGACCTCGATTCGGTCCCGTGGGAAGTCGTAGATCGCGTCGCGCTGACCGCGCGCGATCAGCGTGGCGATCTGGCGATCGATGAAGTCGAGCGAGCCCCGGGCGTCGCCGCGGTCGCGGAGCGCCGACGCATACTCGCTCGAGATGCAGGTGAAACACGGCCACGACGCGTCGATCCGCTCCAGCGTCTCCCTTGCGACGGCCAGGCGCTCCTCTGCGAAGCCGGGGCCGTCGACGTAGCCGTAGCAGGACGCGAGGTCCTGCACCGCGCACACGCCCTGCGGACACCCGCGCGTCTCGTCGCGGTGGGCGAGCTCCACGAGCGCGACGGCGTCGCCGAGGGCGCGACCGTCCATCCGGTGGAGCACGCGGCTCTGGAGCCACCAGTGCTTGAGGAACACCTCGACCCAGGGCAGCTCGAGGCCCTTGGCCAACGCGAGCGCCTCGGGGACCATCGCGTCGACGCGGTCGTGCTGGTCGTTGCACACCTCGGTGGGCAGGCGCTCGATGAGGTCGGCGAGCCGGCGGTGGCCCTCTTTGCGGAGGCGCCGCTCGGTCTCATTAACCCACGCCCACAGATCCATCAGGCCAGCAAATCACAAACGGCCGCGGTGTACTCGGAGAGGGTGGCGGCGAGATCGACGCTCGCGGCGTTCTCGCCGCCGCCGCTCATCAACGCGGCGAGCGCGCGCAGCAGCCGCGCGCCGGTCTCGACGTTCCGGCGGTCGCGCGCCCCGAGCAGCGCGGTGACCGCCGGGGAGTCGAGGTTCACGTAGAGATCGGCGATGACCGTGTCGTCGACCTTCTTGGTGTAGAGCCGCGCGAGCCCGAGGGCGGCCGTCGAGATCCGCTTGTCGGCCTCGTCGCTCTCGAGGCGCTTCTTGAGCTCGACCTCGCGATCGGGGACGAGGACGAGCGGCAGCTCGGGCGGCGCGAACCGCGCGGTGACCAGGCGCTGGCCCGGTCGCGCGAGGACCGACTCGAGGAACTTGCGGGTATCGTCGTCGACCGCCGCCTCGCGAAAGACCTGCTGGTTGCCGGCGTGCGTGCCGAGCTGCACCAGCGCGCCGCCGCGCCGCTCGACGTACCGCTCGAGGAAGGGCAGCACCGCGTAGCGCGTGCCGACCGCGATCGGCACCTTGAGGGCGCGGAACAGCATCTCCTCGAAGCCGCCGCGCGTGCTCAGCGACACGTACGCGCGCTGATCGCCGCGCCGAAGGACGGTGCGCACCGGGAGGTCGCCCTCGGAGGTGGGAACGGTGAGCTCGTCGGCGAGGAGCTCGAACAACCGGTCGTCGCAGATCGCCGCGCCGAGCAGCGCCTCGTTGTGCCGCAGGAGCACGCGACGCCACGACTCGGGCTCGCGCTTGGCGACGGTCTCGAGCCCCTTGATCAGCGCGCTGAGGAGCGCGCGCGACGCGTGGGTCCAGTGCTCGTCGCGCTGGAGATCCTCGCGGCTCGCGGTGGGCGTGAGGCGCTGCGACTCGAGCACGCCGCCGACGAAGCCCGCCCACGGAGGGAGCAGCTCTCGCGCCTCGTCGTCGAGCAGCATGCCGCGGACGAACACCGAGAGGTTGCGGTTGTCCGAGGTGCCGAACGTCGCGCCGTCCTGCACCCACAGGAGCCCGCGCACGTCGTGGTTCGGCTCGTCGACGATGTCGAACGTGCAGATCGGCGCGAACCGCCGCTCGAACCGCGCGGCGAACTCGAGGCGCGCCTTGCGTGCGCGCACCGGGTGGAGATCCTCGTCGCGCCACGGCGGCGGCTCGGCGTTGACGGCCGGCCCGTCGCCCCCGGCGAAGACCGGGACCGGCAGGAGCGCGCAGTAACGAGCGAGCACGCCGTTGAGCACCTGCGGGTCCGCGAGCGCGTGGAACTTCTCCTTGAGGTGGAGCACGACCTCGGTGCCGACGGGACGCTTCGGCGCGGCCTCGAGCGTGTACCGCTCGCCGTTCTTGCTCTGGTAGTGCCAGCCACGGTGCGGCTCCTGATACGACGTCGTCAGCACCGAGATCCGATCGCTGACCACGAAGGCCGAGAGGAACCCGAGTCCGAAGAGACCGATCAGGTCTTCGCTGCGGGTGCTCTCGCGTAGCTTGCGGGTGTACCCGGCGCCCACGGTGGCGAGGAAGTCCACGATCTCGTCGTGGGTGAGCCCCGCGCCGGTGTCCTCGACCGTGAGCGTGCCGGCCCTCGGATCGCTGCGCACGACGATCTTGGCGACGAAGTCCGGGCCCTCTTCGATCCGGCGGCGTACGCAGGAGTCGTGTGCGTTCTGCACCAGCTCGCGGATCGCGACGATCGGCGTGGAGTAGAGGTGCTCACCGAGCACCGTCATCAGGCCGGAGAGGTCGACGCGGGTCGCGTGGACCTCGGCCGGTTCGTTTGCGGAGTCGCTCAAGCGGGTCGTCGATGCTACCACCGGAGGATGATGTTGCGCGCGTGGGCCCTCGCGCTGCTCCTCTTGTCGTGCCGGTCGAACGAGTCGGTCGAGCCGGGGGCTCCGGCGGCCCGCGGGCCGCGGATCGACGCGTGCGACGCGACGACGCGCGCGATCCTCGGCGGGGGCTGCGCGCCGGTCGGCGTCACGACGTGCGGCGTGGGCTTCGTCGCGAAGGACGGCGGGTGCGCCGGCGTCGTGGAGCGCTGCGGAGACGGCAAGCTCGCCGCGCCGGGGGAGTCCTGTCACGACGTCGCGCCGTGCGGCGACGGCCCGTACGGCGCGTTGCCGGCCGGCGCCGCGGTCATCTACGTCGACGGCGCGTACACCGGGGACGAGGAGCTCGGGAGCCGCGCCAAGCCGTTCAAGACCGTGGGTAAGGGCGTCGCCGCGCTCGGCGCGCCGGGGCAGATCGTGGCGATCGCTGCCGGCACCTATCGCGAGGACGTCCAGATCCCGCGCGCCGCCACCCTTTGGGGCCGCTGTCCCTCGATGACGACGCTCGAAGCGGTCTCGACCGAAGATCTCGCCGCCTCGATCAAGATCGTGCGCGGCCCGGTGGAGCTGCACGACCTCGCGGTGAAGGGCCGAGGGATCGCCATCCTCTACACCCGCGGCAGCGTGCTCCTCGACCGGGTCTGGGTGCACGACACCGGCGAGCGCGGCGTGCGTATCGAGGGGAGCGCGACGTCAGGGAACGACGTCACCATCAAGCGCTCGTTGGTCGATCGCGCCACGGTCGCCGGCGTCATGACCTACGCGAGCAACCTCACCCTCGAGGACTCGGTGGTGCGCGACACCCGCGAGGCGCTGAAATATGGCGTGGGCGTGATCGCCGGCCACGATCCGGGCTTCGCGCCGTCGAAGCTCGTCCTCCGTCGCAGCGTCGTCGAGCGCTCGCTCCGCGCGGGCGTGGCCCTCGAGTCCTCCGAGGTCACGATCGAGGGCTCGCTGATCCGAGATGTGAAGCCGCTCGTCGCGCTCCCCGGCGCCGGCGGCATCGGCGTCACCTGCCTGACCAACCCCAAGGGGAAGGTCTCTGCGCTGACGGTCGAGGGCTCGGTGATCGAGGGCACCGACGGCGCGGGGGTGTGGTCGACCAGCTGCGACACCATCCTGCGCGACTCGACGATCCGCGACGTGCGGCCGCGCCCCCCGCTCAACGACACCGGCATCGGCATGCAGCTCGATCTCGGCACCGCGACCCTCGAGCGGAGCGCGATCGTCCGGTTCCCCTACGCCGGCGTGTTGTCGCTCGGCACCAAGGTGCAGCTCACGGGCACGCTCGTCGCACACGGCGCCGGCAACGTTACCGGCGGGGGCGGCGTCGGGATCTGGAGCATTCCCCGGCCGACGACGCTCGAGCTCTCCGAGCTGACCGTCGCGGAGTCCCTGGTCCTTCGCGCGCGCGTCGCGGGCGTCCTCACCTCCGGCGTCGTCGCCGCGATTCGGGACAGCGAGGTGCGGGACACGCTCACCGGGACCGACGGCGCCTACGGCGACGGCATCTCGATCGGCGCCTTCACCGTCGACCTTCGCGGCGCCGTCACGCTCGAGCGCACCGTCGTGCGCGGGAGCGCGCGCGCCGGCGTCAACGTGGCGGGGGGCGATCTCGCCGTGTCCTCCTCGCTGCTCGCGTGCAACGCGTTCGACCTCGAGGTCGACCGCGCCTTCAGCGGCGCCGGCGAGGAGAAGCAGACCACCGACTTCAACCTCGACGACCGCGGCGAAAACCTCTGCGGCTGCGGCGCGAGCAAGGGCTCCGAGCTGCCCGCGACGAGCGCCTGCCGGGCCCAGTCGAGCGGCCTCGACCCGGTGCCGACGCGCGCGAAGTGACGTGCTAACGGTCCCCCCGTGCAGCTCGCCGATACGAACAACCGTTTCCTCAAAGCCTGCCGCCGTGAGCCCGTCGACCGCACGCCGATCTGGCTGATGCGGCAGGCCGGCCGCTACATGGCGGAGTACCGCAAGCTCCGCGAGAAGCACACGCTCCTCGAGATCTGCAAGCAGCCCGAGCTCGCCGTCGAGGTCACCTTCCAGCCGCTCCGACTCGGCATGGACGCGGCGATCCTCTTCGCCGACATCCTCCTGCCGCTCGAGCCGATGGGCGCGCCGTTCGAGTTCGCCAAGGGCGAGGGCCCGGTCGTCCACAATCCGATCAGCGATCGCGCGGGCGTCGAGGCCCTCCAGGTGATCGAGCCCGAAGAGGGCCTCGGCTACGTGCTCGAGGCGCTGAAGATCCTGCGCCGGGAGCTCAACGGAAAGGTCGCGCTCATCGGCTTCGCCGGCGCGCCGTTCACGCTCGCGAGCTACCTGATCGAGGGCGGCAAGTCGGCGCATTTCGTGAAGACGAAGAAGCTCATGTATCAGGAGCCCGACACGTGGCACCTCCTGATGCAGAAGCTCTCCGAGGTCGTGCGCAGGTATCTCCGCGCGCAGGTCACCGCGGGCGCGCAGGCGGTGCAGCTGTTCGACTCGTGGGTCGGTCAGCTCGGCCCCGAGGACTACCGCGAGTTCATCCTCCCGCACGTGCAGCACATCCTGAAGGACGTGGAGCAAACGGGCGTCCCGGTGATCCACTTCGGCACCGGCACCTCCACCCTCCTGCCCCTGCAGAAGGAGGCGGGCGGCACCGTGCTCGGCGTCGACTGGCGCCTGCCGATGGACCACGCGCGCAAGCTCCTCGGCGACGACGTCGCGCTCCAGGGCAACCTCGATCCGACGACGCTGTTCGCACCGCCCCGGGTCTTCGAGTCGCGCGCCAAGGACATCCTGGAGCGGATGAAGGGGGCCCCCGGGCACATCTTCAATCTCGGCCATGGCATCCTCCCCGAGACGCCGGTCGACAACGTGCAGCGGCTCATCGAGTACGTCCACGAGACATCGCCGCGCTGAGCCCGGTCCCTCGCGCCTTGACCGCCGGATAAGCCGTGGGCAAGCGTCCGGCCGTGAAATTCCGTCGACGCGCGCCAGCCATCCTCGTCTTCTCGTCGATCCTCGTGATCCTGAGCCTCACGGCGATCGCGAACTTCTTGACGATGCGCATGCTGGAGTCGTCGAAGGCGGCGAACTTCAAGCTGATGCGCGACGTGCTCGCGAGCATCCTCAAGTCCACCGAGGACAAGGCGCTCAGCCGCGCCGAGGTCGTCGAGGCGATCCCCGCGGTCCACAACGCCTTCCTCGCGAAGGACCGCGCCAAGCTCCTCAGCGAGACGGAGGCGATGTTCAAGGAGCAGGACGAGAAATACGGCCTCCAGTCGGCGCAGTTCCACCTCGCCCCCGGCATCTCGTTCCTCCGCCTGCACAAGCCCGAGGCGTTCGGCGACGACCAGACCAGCTACCGCCCGATGCTCGTCGACGTGAACACCACCCACGCGGTGCGTAAGGGCGTGGCGATCACCAAGTCGGGGCCGCAGGTGTACGGCATCGTCCCGATCACCGACGACGCCGGCAAGCACGTCGGCAGCTTCGAGATGGGCCTCGAGCTCGAGCCGATGCTCAACAAGATCAAAGAGGCCTACAACATCGAGGCGACCGCGTTCATCGACGAGAAGATGCTCACCGACATCGCCACCGATCTGAAGGGCGACATCATGTCGCCGAAGAACCGGGTCGGACGCTACATCCGCTTCCACGCGACGCACCCCGAGGTGGCCGCCGCGCTGGTGGCCGACAAGGACGTCGAGATCGTCGAGCCGAGCAGCTACGAGCGCACCTTCGCCGGCACCTCGTGGGGCGTGCAGCTCGTCCCGATGTACAACTACGCGGGCAAGCAGATCGGCGTCTACGCGCTCGCGCAGAACCTGGCCGACGCCAACGCCTCCGCGAACCGCGCCCGGGTGTGGCAGATGCTCGCCGCGCTCTTCGGGATCGTCTTCCTCTCCGGCATGCTCTTGGTCGTCCTCCGCGGCCTGCTCATCGCGCCGCTCGCCGCGCTCAACGAAAAGTACGCCGCGCTCGCCAACGGCGACGCGTCGCAGCCGGCCGATCCCACCGACACCTACGTCGAGGAGCTGCAGGCTCTCGCCGAGAACTACGAGAAGCTGCGCGCGGAGAAGAGCCGCTCATGAAGCGCCGTCGAAGCTCGGGCGCGCGCACGCTCGCCGCCGTCGTCGTCATGATGGTCTTCGGCTTGGCGATGGTGTTCTTCCCGATGAAGACCCGCGCCGTCGGCAAGGAGGGCGCCGCGAAGGGGTTCGGCAAGGCCGCGGCCTCTGCGTCGCACTCGTCGTCGGCCTCCGCGTCCGCGGCGGCGTCCCTCTCTGCGGCGCCGATCGCGCCGCCTCCTCCCGCGCCGGCCTCGGCCTCGGCGGCGGGGTCGGCCGAGGCGCCCACCATTCCCACCGGCAAGGGACTCCCGGTGGTGGTCGGCGTCGGCGTGTTCTTCCTCGAGCTCAAGTCGTTCGACGACACCAAGGGCGAGTTCGAGTGCACGACCGATCTCCGCTTCCGCTGGCAGGACCTCCGCCTCGCCTACCCCGCGAGCGAGGCGTATCGCGGCTACAAAGAGCTGCGCGGCAAGGACGCCGAGGAGCTTCTCGCCAAGATGTGGGTGCCGAACGTCGAGGTCGTGAACCGACTCGAGTCGGGCTCGTATGTCGGGCGCCGCCTGCGCATCTTCCCCGACGGCAGGGTCGAGACGATCACGCGCCAGACCGCGAAGTACAAGACGTCCGTCGACGCCAAACGCTTCCCCTTCGATCGCCAGTACCTCGTCCTCGACCTCCTCGTCCGCGAGGACACGACCGACGAGGTCGTCCTTCAGTTCGACAAGAACGACGTAGCCTTCAGCCGCGTCGCGAAGATCGCGACGCTCGACGGCTGGAAGCCCGGCCTCGTCGATCTCGACGGCGACATCATCCCCGGCTGGAACGGCGACCGCTACTCGCGGGTCACCGCCTCGCTCTTCATCGATCGCCAGGCGTCCACCGGCCTCGCGCCGATCTTCATCCCGCTCGTGGCCTCGTTGCTCATCCCGCTCCTCGCGATCTGGATGAACAAAGCGACCGAGGACGGCTTCGAGGTCGAGGCGTTCGAGCTCGCGAACATGGGCATCGGCGGCCTGTTCTCGGTCATCGCCCTCAGCTTCGCGATCTACACGTCGTACGGCGTGATCGCTGGCGGCGACAACACCGTCACCCGCTTGTTCGGCCTCAACTACGCCACGCTGGCGCTCTCGCTCGCGATCGTCGTGATGCTGTTCCGCTACAACCTCATGCAGCGGTGGTTCGGCCGCTACGTGCACGAGCAGGTCTTCAAGTGGATCGCGTGGGCGATGCCGGTCCTCACGCTCGGCACCAGCATCGCGTTCCTGATGGTGGCCGCGGCCTGACTACGGCTCGACCGCGACCGCGCGGCCCGCGAGCTTGGCGTCCGGCTCGAGGCACAGCAATCGAACGCGGCCCGTCGAGACGACGCGGCCGCGTTCGTCCTCGACGCGCGCGTCCCACACCTGCGTGCGCTTGCCGCGCATCACCGGCACGGCCGTGGCGCGCAGCGTGCCCTCGCGGACGGCGTGCAGGAACGCCGTGGTGTTCTCCAGGCCGACCGCGGAGCGCCCGTCGCGCATCGCGTTCATGGCGGCTCCGACCGAGGCGATCGTCTCGATGACGCCCGAGTACACGCCGCCGTGCACGATGCCGTAGGCCTGGCGGTGCTCGGGGCCGATGGTCAGCTCCGCCACGACCTCGTCGAACGTAACGCGGACGAAGCGAACCCCCATCGCGATGTTCCATCCGTCGCGGTTCTGATTCAGCGCCTCGGTGAAGTCTTCGGTCATGGTGAGTGATTGGAGAGTAGCGGAAGCAGTGCTATCGCAGCTCGGTGTCCAAGCGTGTGGTGGTCATCGGCGGTGGGATCTCGGGGCTCGCCACGGCGCACGCGCTCCTCACGAAGCACGGGATCGACGTCCGGCTGCTCGAAGCGAGCAACCGGCTCGGCGGCAACCTGCGCACGGTGCGGCGCGAGGGCTACCTCATCGACGAGGGCCCGGACTCGTGGGTGGCGAGCAAGCCCCAGGCGACGGCGCTGGCGAAGGCGCTCGGCCTCGGCGATCGCTTGATCGAGACCATCCCCGAGAACCGCCGCGTGTTCATGCGCACCGACCGCGGGCTCGTGCCGTTGCCCGAGGGGCTGATGCTCGGCATCCCCACGCGCCTCCTCCCGCTCGTCACGACGCCGCTGCTGTCGCTCCGCGGCAAGGCGCGCGCCTCGCTCGATCTCCTGCTCCCCAAGTACTTCCGTCGCCAGACGGTCGACGGCGACGAGCCGCTCGGTGCGTTCATCGAGCGCCGGCTCGGACGCGAGGTCCTCGACAAGCTCGTCGGTCCATTGCTCGGCGGCCTGTTCACCGGCGACGTCGACGACCTCAGTCTCCTCGGCACATTTCCCCAGCTCGCCGCGCTCGAAGAGAAGGGGGGGCTCATTCGCGGCGCGCTCGCGATGGCGCCGAAGGGCAAGAGCGCCACCCGGCCGTCGGGCTTCCTCACGCTCCGTGGCGGCGTCGGAGAGCTGGTCGACGCGATCGCGGCGCGCCTCGGCGACGCGGCGCGCCTCGAGTCGCGCGTCACCGAAATCGTCCGCGAGGGCGACGGCTACGTCGTCGTGCACTCGGGCGGGCGAGAGCGCGCCGACCACGTCGTGCTCGCGGGGCCGGCGCACGTCGCGGCCGAGCTCCTCGCGGCCACGTCCGAGAGCGCCGCGCGCGAGCTCTCCGCGATCGGCTACTCGTCCGCAGCCACGGTCTTCGTCGCGTATCGCCGCGCCGACGTCGCCCATCCGCTCGACGCCACGGGCTACCTCGTCCCCGACAAGGCGCCGGGCCTCCCGCTCGCCTCCACGTGGGTCACGAGCAAGTGGCCCCATCGGGCGCCCGAGGGCTTCGTGCTCATTCGTGTCTTCTTCGGCGCCGCAGACGTCGAGCGCTCCGACGACGACCTCGTCGCGGCGGCGCGCACCGAGATGAGGACCACCCTTTCGGTCACGGCCGAGCCCGCCCTCGTCCACGTCGCCCGCTTCCGTCGCGCAAGCCCCCAGCCCCGCGTCGGCCACCCGGAGAAGCTCCGCCGGGTCGCCGAGGCACTTCCACGCGGAATTCACGCCCTGGGGAGCGCCTACGAGGGTGTGGGGATCGGCGACTGCGTGCGACAGGGGGAGTTCATCGCCGATCGCATTGGGCGGGGGTAAACTGTCCTCGAGGATGGGCGCCCCCACGCCGATCGGCGCGACTCTCGCCGGAAAGTATCAAGTCCGCCGCCTGATTGGGCAGGGCGGGATGGGGGCCGTGTACGAGGGGCTTCACCTCGACATCGGCAAGCGCGTCGCGATCAAGCTGCTCGAAGCCGAGCACTCGAGGGGCGAGGAGGTCGCCGCGCGCTTCCGTCGCGAGGGGCGCGCCGCGAGTCGTGTCGAGAGCGCGCACGTCGTTCAGGTCTTCGACGTCGGTCAGGACGACACCCACGGCCTCTACATGGTGATGGAGTTCCTCGAGGGCGAGGACCTCGCGGCGCGGCTCGCGCGCGAGAAGCTGATCGATGTCCCGCTCGCCATCGACATCGCGTGGCAGGCGGCGCGCGGGCTCGCCAAGGCGCACGCGGCGGGCGTCATCCACCGCGACCTCAAGCCGGGCAACATCTTCCTCTCCCAGCGAGACGACGGCTCCACCACGGTGAAGATCGTCGACTTCGGCATCTCCAAGCTCAACACGCAGGAAGAGAACCTCAAGGGCACCATCACCCGCCACGGCTCGGCGGTCGGCACGCCGCAGTACATGTCGCCCGAGCAAGCGCAGGGTTTTCCCATCGATCTGCGCACGGACGTGTGGGCGCTCGGCTGCGTGCTCTACGAAATGCTCGCGGGCAAGCAGGCCTACGAGCTCCTCGAGAACTACGAGCAGACCATCTTCGCGATCGTGCTCCGCAAGCCCGCGCCGCTCGCCGAGGCCGCGCCGTGGGTGCCGCACCCGATCGCCGCCATCGTCGCCAAGGCGATGGAGCACGACGTCGAGCTCCGAGTCCCCGACTGCGGCACGTTCGCGCGGCTCCTCGCCGACACCTCGAAGGCCCTCGAGATCAGCACGCGGGCGGCCAACGCGCCGCTGTCGCTGATGCGTCGCGCATCCACCGGGTCGAACCCGCACCTCGATCTCGACGAGCTCGGCGCGCGTCCGGTGATCGTGGTCTCGGGCAGCAAGGCCTCGTCGGGAGCGGCCACCGCACCCGCGTTCGAGGTCCCCGACAGCGTGCCGCGCCTGCCCGCGGTCGCGGCCCCGCCCACGGTCACCGGCGTCGCGGTCAAAACGGGACACCACTCGGTCGAGCCCGAGCCGCTCTCGGTGCCGCCGAAGAGGGGCTCGAGCGGTGCAGTGATCGCGGTGTTGCTGCTCGGCGCGCTGTCCGCCGGCGCCGCGTTCGTCATGGTCAAGGGCAGCCCGTTCGCCCCGCAGCCGCCCGCTGTGGCGGCCCCCTCAACGATCGCGCCGCCGACGATCCCCACCGAGGCCGTCGCGTCGGCCGAGCCGGTGCCGTCGGTCAGCGCGCCTCCGCCCGTCCCGAGCGAGAGCGCCAAGCCGCCGCCCTCCGCGTCGGTGAGCGCGAAGCCCGGCAAGCCCGGCGTCAAGACGAGCGCGCACGCGCCGGCCTCCGCGAGCGCATCCGGGAGCGCGTCGAAACCGGTCGCGCCCGACGGCGATCAGTTCGGCGGCACCGGCGTCTCCAACAGCTATTAGTTCCCCGGATCATGCCGCGCGCGATAGGATCGCAGCCGTGATCGACGCACGGCGGCTCTCGGCGATCGCGGTGATCGTCTCGATCGCGATGCCGCTCGCGGCGAAGCCCACGCCCGCGCCGGCGAAGAAGCCGGCGGCGTCCGCGTCGGTGTCGGCCTCGGCCCCGCCGCCGCCGCCGCCGTCCTCCCCCGAGGAAGCCGAGGCGCGGCGGCACTTCGAAACCGGCCTCAAGCTCTACAAAGAGAAGCTGTTCGAGGCCGCGCTCGTCGAGTTCGAGCAGTCCTACAAGGTCATCTCGCGGCCGAGCGCGCTGCGGAACGTCGCTCAGTGTCAGCGCGACCTCAAGCGCTTTGCCGAGGCGTACGGCGCCTACGAACGCTTGCTCAGCGTGCACGGCTCGCAGCTCAACCCGGCCGAGACGCTGGCGGTCAAGAAGGCGCTCAAGGATTTGGAGAGCGTCACCGGCGTCCTCGTCTTCGAGGTCAACGAGGCCGGCGCCATCGTCACGGTCGACGGCCGAGAGGTCGGCGTCACGCCGCTCGCCGGTCCGGTCCGCGCCGACATCGGCCCGCACACCCTTCGGGTGGTCAAGGCGGGCTTCGAGACGTTCGAGAGCAACGTGAAGGTGCTCGCGATGCAGTCGGTCGCGATCGACGCGAAGCTCGTCAAGGACATCAAGACCGGCAAGGTCACCATCAAGGACAAGGGCGACGCCAAGGTCCACGTCTTCATCGACGACGTCGACCGCGGGCCGGCGCCGGCCACGGTGGAGCTCTCCCCCGGCGCGCACATCGTCGAGCTGCGCGGCGAGGGCCTCGTCTCCACGCGCAAGACGATCGAGGTCGCGACCAAGACCGAGACCGAATACGTGCTCGAGGCCACCGCGCTGCGCGGCCGCCTGCGCGTCGAGACGCTCGGCAAGAAGGGCACGATCTTCATCGACGGCAAGAAGATGACCGAGGGCTCGTGGGAGGGTGAGGTCCCGCCCGGCACCCATCGCGTCAAGGTCGTCGCCGCCGGACACGACGTCTACGAGCGCCTCGTCGCCGTCGAGCACGGGCAGACGGTCGTCGAAGCCGTCACGCTGGTCCCCACGCACGTCGTCGCGCCGCCGCCGGTGGTTGCGCCGGCAGTCGATCCGTATCGCGGCCTCTACGGTCGGTTCGCCCTGCTCGGCGCGTTCTCCACCAGCGGCGCGGGCGAAGAGGCGCGCCCGGTCTGCAGCGACACCCGGCCGTGCTCGTCGTTCGAGTCGTCCAAGCCGATGGGCGGCGGCACCGCGCTGCACGTCGGCTATTCGTTCGGCGTCTTCTCCGCCGAGATCGTCGGGGCGTTCCTCACGGACTTCCACCAGACGCGCCGCAACTACAATGGTCCGCTCCCCGCGGTGCCGGGCCTCCCCGCCGGCACGATGACCCGCAGCGAGACCTGGGACTACTGGTCGCTCGCGGCGTTCACCGGGCTCGGCGGGCGCGTCACCAGCAAGGACGACGCGGTCCGCTTCACCGTCGGCCTCTCGCTCGGTCACGTCTATCGGCAGGCGAACCTCAAGCGCAACGCGCTCGACGACGGCTGGCGCACCAACTCGGTCGGCTACTCGGCCTTCGGTCTCTACGGCGACGCCGGCCTGCTCCTCGGCACCACGCCGGGGTTCAAGCTCTCGCTCGGCGTGAACGTGTGGGTCGACTTCCCCGGCAGCAACGTCGACGAGACCAACGCCGTCCCCGAGGGCCGCAACATCACCTCTGGCGGCACGGGCGCGAAGCTCGAGTCGCCCGCGCAGCGGCTCCGCTCGAACACGCAGGTCTACATCGGCCCGACCCTCGGCTTCCAGTTCGGGCGCTGATCGCTCAGCTCGTGGCCATCGCCACGGCCGTGACGATCAGCACCAGGCCGATCGCGACGGCGAAGGCGAAGACGAGCTGCGACGGGGTGAGGCCGTAGCTGCGCGCGAAGGCCGCGAGCTTTGCGGTCTTCTTCTGCAGCGGCGTCGCCGACTCGGACACGGGGCTCGGCGGGAGCGAGCCCTTCGGGATCAGCGTCGCGCCGGTGCGGAGGCCGGACTCGATCGGCTTGTCGGCCTGCACTGCCTCGAGCGCCGCGTCGAGCGCGACGATGGCGTCCTCGGCCGAGGCGAAGCGCGCGTCCGGGTTCTTCGCGAGCAAGCGGGCGCTGAACGCGCGCACCGCCAGCGTGAGCGTCTCGGGTGAGATCGGCGAGGAGATCGGCGGCGGCGGCAGCGTGAGGTGTCGCGCCAGCACGGTGATGTCGTCGCCGTGGAACGGTGGGGCGCCCGCGATCATCTCGAACAGCATCACGCCGAGCGCGTAGAGATCGGTGCGGGCGTCGGCCGGCTCGCGGCGGACCTGCTCGGGCGACATATACGTCGGCGTGCCGTAGACGACGCCGGCGCTCGTGGACGGCCCGGTGAGCTGATGGCGCTGGTCGAGCTTGGCGATGCCGAAGTCGAGGACCTTCACGTCCTCGTCGTCGAAGCCCTCGCGTGCAATGAGCATCACGTTCTCGGGCTTGATGTCGCGATGGATGATGCCCTTGGTGTGCGCTGCGCCGAGCGCGAGGAGCACCTGTCGCGCGATCTTCAGCGCGCGCACGGGGTGCAACGCCCCGGCGCCGAGCACCTCGCGCAGCGAGCGCCCGTCGACGTACTCGAGCACCAGCCAGGCGGTGCCGTCCGGATCGGTGCCTGCCTCGATCGCTCGCGCGACGTTGGGGTGATCGATCGCGGTCGTCGCCACGGCTTCGCGCGCGAGGCGCCCCGCGAGCTCGGCGTCGCTCGAGAGCTCCTTCGGCAGGACCTTCACCGCGACGCGCGCGCCGCTCGACACGTCCTCGGCGAGGTGTACGACACCCATCGACCCTGCACCGAGCGGACGGATCGTGCGGAAGCGTTCGGCGAGCACCACGCGCTCCATCGCAACCTGCGCGCCACCGTCGATCAAGGCTTAATCGGAGAAATTCTCGTCCGAGGACCGAGGAGTGCGGCCCGCACGCATGAGGACGCGACGCCTCAGCCCTTGTGTGGGGTCAACGGAGCCCGGGGAGCGGCCCGCTGCAGCATGCGGCGTTGCCGAACGTGGAGATCGGGATATCCACAGCGTTTGCCATCGACACGAAGAGATCGTTGTGCGGCTGGCCGCGCTTGCTCTTCGGATTGGGCGGCAGCTTCAGGTAGCGCCCGGTCTTGAAGTAGCCGTTGGCGTCGCCGGCGATCACCCACGGGATGTTGGCGAGGTCGTGGCTCCCATAGCCGATCTGGCTGCACCACAGGATCACCGAGTGATCGAAGAGCGTCTGCCCGTCGCTCTCGGGGATCGCCTTCATCTTCGCGATGAGGTCCGCGAGCTTCTGCGCCTCGAGCGTGCACACGCGCTCGATCACCGCGCGCGCCGCGGCGTTGGTCGAGAGCGCGTCCCGCGAGTCGTTCACCTTGTGGATGAGGTCGTGGAGATCGGTTGTGCCGAAGTCGCCCTCCTTGTAGCCGACCAGGCCGTTGGGCGCGGTGTGCATCTCCATGAAGCTCACCCGGGTGAGGTCGCAGGCGAGCGCCGCGACCATCAGATCGGCGTTGAGGTTCGCGCTCAGGTCCCAGTTGCGCGCGAAGACGGCGTAGTCCTCGGGCTTGTAGCAGGCGAAGTCGCACTTCTCGGTGATCTTCGCCTCGAGCGCCTTGCGATCGGGCTTGCCGCACGTGCGGACGACGGCGTCGATCCGCGACTCGAGGTCGCGCACCAGGGCGACGTGGGTGTCGAGCTTCTTCTGATCGTCCCCGCTCACGCGGGCGCGGAGGCGCGCGAACTCGTCCTTCGCGAGGCCCATCACGGCGAGCTGGCGCTTGCGGAGCGCGTCGGCCGCGGTGGAGTCGCCGCCGGTGAAGCCCCCGAACACGCGATCCCACGCCTTGCGCGGATCCCACATGCCGGGGAGCAGCGTGTTCGCCTCGCTCGCGACCGCGCCCGAATATCCCTCGATGTCGTTGGTCCAACCCGCGACCTGAAACTCGAGCGAGGGAAACTGGGTGACGACGCCCTGCTCCTTGAGCTTCTTGGCGATGAGCTGATCGATCGAGGGCCCGCCCGGGCGGTCCTTGACGGTGGTGTTGGTGGCCGCGAGCGAGTGCTTCGCGCCCTGGTTGTGCGCGTTGCCGCTCGGGCCGGTGTCGATCTCCTCGGACACCATCCCGAGGCCGTCGAGCACGATGAGGTCGTTCTTGTGGGGCGCGAGCGGCTTGTGCACCTTGCCGAGCTCCCACGCGGTCTCGGTGCCGGTCGGACGCCACACGTCGTAGAGCATCCCCGAGCCGAAGAAGAACACGACGCGCTTGGGGATCGGCGTCGGGGCGGCGCGCGCGCGGGTGGCCATCGGGAGGCCGGCGACGGCGGCGCCGAGACCGAGCGTTTGCAGGAAGCTGCGACGCGACGAGACCATCACTTGCCTCCCTTGAAGCGGAATGCGTCCGCGAGGACCATCTGCACCAGCATCTCGCGCATGTTCCCCTTTGCGACGTCGAGGGCCTTCTGCATCGCCACGACCGCGCAGCCGTCGGCGTGGGTCTCGGTGCGGCCGTGCGCGAAGCGGAACCACTGGCGAGAGAAGCACTGCTTCACGCGCTCGCTCTTGGCCATCGCGGTCGAGAGGGCGACCGCGCCGTTGTAGGTGCCGTCCATGTCGCCGAGCCCCTTGATGACGCCGCTCGAGTCGACGGCGATGCCGTTCTCGGTCGTCCGCCACGCGCCCACCGCGTCGTAGTTGTTGAAGAGGAAGCCGACGCCGTGGATCGTGTCATGGCAGTTCTTGCAGCCGCCCGAGGAGTGGCTCGCCTCGATGCGTTGCCGGGTCGTCTTCGGCGTCTCGCCCTCGGCGGGGGGGATGTCCGCCACATCGGGTGGTGGGGGCGGCGGGGGCGCGCAGAGGAAGCGCTCGAGCACGAACACGCCGCGGAGGATCGGCGCGTCGAACTTCTCGTGCGCCTTGGTGGCGAGGAAGCCGGTCTGGGTGAGCAGGCCCGCGCGCTGCTTCGAATCGAGGTCGACGAGCGTCATCGCGCCGGGCTTCGCCACGCCGTAGAGCGGGGCCAGCGTGTCGTTGACGAACGCCCGCGGCTCGGTGAGCAGCGACTCGAAGCTCCCGTTCCAGAACTGGTGCTCGGCGAAGAGCTTCGTCGACTCCGCGAGCGCAGCCGGCGTGGCGTCGGTGAACGCGGGGAACAGGGCGCGGTCGCGCGAGACGGTGGTCATCTTGTCGAGCTGGAGCCACTGGCGATGGAAGTCGGCGATCGCGGCCTTCGCGCGGGGATCGGCGAGCATCCGCCGCGCGTGCTTCTCCACGCCCTCGCGCGTCGTCAGCTCGCCGGCTCGAGCTGCGTCGAACAGCGGCGCGTCGGGCATCGTCTGCCACATCAAGTACGAGAGGCGCGTCGCGACCTCGTAACCCGAGAGCGCGCCCGTGCTCTCCTCGGGCCGATAGAGGAACGCCGGCGTCTGCAGCACGGCGTCGATCAACATGGCGATCGCGGTCTCGAAGCCGTGCGTCTTGGCCTGCTCGACGACGAAGCCGGCGAACCGCGCGCGCTCGTCGGCGGTGATCGGCCGTCGATAGGCGCGCGGCACGAACGCGTCGACGAACGTCTGCGCGCAGGCCGGGCGCTCGGCCTCGGTCGGCTTGCACGGCGCGCTCGGCGCCGCGGCGTTGGCGAGCGCGGTCGCGGCCTTCGACCACTTCTCGACGAACATCGGCGACGCGGTGAGCGCCGTCTCGTTGTTGTCGAAGCCGTCGACCAGCGAGTCGGCCGGGAGATCGACCTCGAGCTTCACGGTCGGAAAGAGATCGCGGACGGTGTTGCGCAGCTCGGTGCGCGTCAGCCGCCGCATCGGCGCGGGGCCGATCGCGTGCTCGTTGGACGCGTCGCAGACGAGCGGCTCCGAGGTGACCGCCCTGTTGGGGGGCGTCCCCTCTTTCTCGTTCTCGCCGCCGGTGATGGATCCGACACAACCGAGCGCGATCGAGAACAGGGCGACGAGCCGCATGCCAGGTAGAGCGCGCGAGCGGTCATGATCGGCTCAGCGATTCGACGGGCTTGCGTTCGTGTCACGAAGTGTCACAATGTATCACGATGGCCAGCCAAATGCTTGGGAAACCGCGTATCACGACCGTCGAGCGCGCCTCCATCGCCTGGACGGAGGTGGGACAGGGCGAGCCGCTGATTCTCCTCCACGGGCTCGGCGACTCGCACCGCACCTGGCGGCGCGTGGTCACGCGCCTGGCCTCGCGCTTCCGCCTCATCATGCCGGACCTCCCCGGCCACGGGCTCTCGAGCCGGCCGGACGCGCCGTACACCCTCGATTGGTACGCGACCACGCTCCTCGCATGGGCCGATCAGCTCGAGCTCTCGCGCGCGCACGTCGCGGGGCACTCGTTCGGCGGGGGCGTCGCGCAGTGGATGTTGCTGCAGCAGCCGCAGCGGATCTCCAAGCTCGCGCTCGTCGCGCCCGGCGGTCTCGGGACCGAGGTCGCGATCGGGCTTCGGCTCGCGTCGTTCCCGGTGCTCGCGCCGTTCCTCGCGCCGTACCTGATGGGTGTCGGCACCCATGTGATGATGCGCACCGGGCAGCTGGTCAGGCCCGAGCCCGAGGAGATCGCGCGCATCGCGTGGATGAACTCCGCGCCGGGCACCGCGCGCGCGTTCTGTCGCACCGTCAGCGGCTGCATGGACCTCTTCGGCCAGACGGTGCAGTCGTGGGATCGCATCCACGAGGTGCCCGCGCTGCCGCCGATCGCGCTGTTCTGGGGCGATCGCGATCGCATCCTCCCGGTCCACCACGCGATGGCCGCGGCGACGCGGATCGAGGGGGCGACGCTCGCTCGCTACGCGCGCGCCGGCCACTTCCCGCAGCTCGAGGAGAGCGAACGCTTCGGGGACGACCTGCTCCGCTTCCTCGACGACGAGGTCCCGAGCAACCCGCGCATCCGCCCGCTGCTCGTGCGCGCGAGGCGACCGTCGGCGGTGCGCAGATGCTTTCTACGGCTCGGCAGCTCGCTCCGCACCGCGCTGCGCGCGATCGCCTAACGCAAGGAGCTCAGGCCGCGGCGAGCGGCCAGGGGAACTGCCCGGCGACCTTCGCGATCGCCTGCAGCGCGCTCCGCACCTGACCGATCGACCAGCGCTGGCGCGGGTCGCGGCGCAGCGTGTGCTCGAGGAGCTCGACCAACGGCCGGACGTGCGCGAGCTGATCGAGATCCGGCGGGTGCCCGTCGTGCACGAGGTGCTTGCTGACGATCGCGATCTCGTTGTCCGCGTCGAACAGCGTGCGGCCGGTGAGCACCTCGAACGCGAGCGCGCCGAACGCGTAGACGTCCGCCGCCATCGGCGAGGGGTCGCCGCGGAAGTTGTCGGGCGTCACGCCCCACACCTCCGGCGCGCCGTAGGGGCCGGTGGCGCAGCCCGGACGAATCACCCGGCCGGCGAGGCCGAAGTCCACGAGCGTGGGCGTGCGGCCCTCGCGGAGGATGACATTGGAGGGTTTGAGGTCGAGGTGCCCGATGGCATGACGGTGCATCACCTCGAGCCCGGCGGCGACGCCGTCGAGGATGTCGAAGGCGCGCGTAGCGGGCACCCTCGTCGTCGCGTCGCTCGCGCCGATGAACCGCTCGAGCGTCGGCCCCTCGATCAGCTCCATCACCAGGATCGGCTTGGGACGCGCCGCGAGATCGAACGTGACGAACCGCGCCAGGTTCGGATCGCTCGGGAGCCCGAGCAGCGCGCTCGCCTCGGCGCGAAAGAACGTGAGGAACTCCTGCTCCGAGAGCGAGCGGGCCGCCGCGCCGTCGTAGTCCGGCACCTTCAGCGCGAACTGCTCCGCATCGCGATCGTGGCGCTCCTCGATCCGCTTGGCGACGAACACCGAAGCCGCGGCGCCGGCGCCGAGCGGTCGCACCACGTAGAAGCCGCCGATCGTTCGGCGCGGGCCGAGCCACGCCGGGAGGCTCTCGGTCATCGGGCGGAACGACGGCGTCTGGTGCGCGCGCGGCAGCGGCTCGTCGAACGGGAGCTCGGACACGCGCGTCAGCACCTCGCCGACGAGCGTCGTCACCGCGGGCGGAAGGAGCTGGTTCAGCTCGGCGAGCCCGTCGGCGGCGGCCGCCCGCGCGTCGCCCGCGGAGACCTCGCCGATGCGGAGTAGATGCCCGGACAAGCGCCCGGCCTGCGCCACCGCGACCGTGGAGACGGGCGGGGCGTCGGCGTCCGCTGCGAGCACGCGCCGGAGCGCGCCGGCCTCGACCTGCGTCCAGGCGTGCGCCGCCCCGGCCAGCGCGTCGAACGCAGCTGCGGCAGGCTCGATGTCGCGACGCGAGCTGAGTTGCGCGAGCTGGCGGAGCGACTGTGCGATGCGCACGAGGACCGTGCGCAAGCTCTCGGCACGCCCCGATCCGTCGTCGCCGAGCGCGGCGCCGAGCTCGAAGAGCCCCTCGATCTTCGCGCCCTCCGACTCCTCGTCGCTCGCGGCGACGCGCATGAATCGCGCCCACGCGAGGAGCGCACCCTCGACGTCCGGGTTCATGCTCGCCTCGGCCAGCGTGGCGATGTCCGCCGGCTCGCCGATCCGCGAGGCCGAGACGAGGAGCACGTCGACAGGCTCGCAGCTGCCCTCGCGCACGAGCGCGTCGAGCGCGCGCGCGAGCGTCGCCGAGATCGTGCGATGGAGCGGCGAGTGAGGATCGCTGCCGAGCCGATCGAAGAGGAACGCAGCAGCGTCGACGCGGCGCGCGTGCGCGCGCGTGGTGGTGTCGTCCTCGCCACTCTCGCCGCCCTCGGTGTCGAGGAGGTGGAGCAGCGCGCGCAGGCGCCGGCCGCTCATGCCGAGCGCGCTCGGATCGCGCGGCGGCACCACCTGCTCGTGGGCGATGAGCCAACGACCGAGCCGATCGTGGAGATCGTCGAGGGCTTCGTCGGCCTCGTCGCTCTTGCCGCTGAGGTGGAGCAGGTGACCGAGCGCGGGCTCCTCGAGCAGACCGAGATCGACGTCGCGAAGGAGCAGCACCGAGGTGCGCATCGCGATCCCGCGGAGGTCGTTGGCCTGCTCCAGCCCCTCGAGGGTGGACATGCCGATGCGGGCGATCTCCAGCGCGTCGACCGCGGCGTTGTACGCCTCGCGCGCGTTCTTCTCGACAAACAGGTGGATCGCGTGCGCGACGCTGTCCCGCAGGCTCGGATCGCCGGTGCGATCCGGGTCGAGCTCGTCGGACAGCGCACGCGCGAGCATGAACTCCGCGGGATCCTCGATGCCGTGCGCGAGGCGGTCGGCGAGCACGGCGCGCGCCGTGGCGATGGCGCGGCGGCCCGCGTCGCCGGTGAGCTCGCGCATCACCGATGCCACGGCCTCGGCCGCGCCCGGCGCGTCGGCGTCGACGATGGCGTCGAGGAGCTGCTCGGCCGCCTCGGGCTCGGTCTCGAGCGCGCGCGGAAGACCGTGGACCATCGTGGCCACCAGGCCGCGGTCCTGCGAGGGCAGCGAGCTCTTGATGATGTCGTGCGCCCGAGAGAGCGCCCGCTCCGGCGAGGTGCCGATCGCCGCGACCATCGAGACCGCGCCGCGGCGCCATTCGGTCGCTCCGAGTCGCGGGTGAAGATACTCGTTGATCGCCTTCCACGGGGTGGACGCGACGCCGGCGAGCAACCCGCGCGCGACGGCGGCGTGGCGCCACACGAGCGGCTCGCGATCGGCGAGCAGCCGCTCGAAGGCCCGCGCGACGTGCTCGGTGGTGAACACCCGTGGCGCGTAGTCGTCGCCCTCGAGCGCGCGACGCGCCGCGATGAGGGCGGCGCGCTCGAGGATCCGCGCGGCGAGCCGGCGCGCGGGCAGGGGGCCCATCGACGCGTTGACGATCCACTCTCGCGCGAGCTCCCGCCGCGACACCATCGCGAACGCCAGCGGTCCCACGTCGAGGCTCGAGGCGGTGGCGGAGAACACCAGCGACACCCGTGCGCGCACGGCTGGGCCGACCAGGCCCTTGCGCGAGCTGCGCGCCATGCGGGTGGCGATGGCGACGAACACGCGCGCCGTCTCCTCGGTGAGGAACGACAGCACGCGCCTACCGAGATCACGCTTCTCGGGGCCGTTGGGGAGCGCGTTGGCGAGCTCGTAGAGCGCGACCGCGAGCGCCTCGGGCGAGAGCCAGTCGAGGTCGTCGAAGAGGCCGCTCTTGATCGCGACGGCGACCGCGCGCGCGAGCACCGGCGGCGAGACGCCGTCGAGCGGGGAGGGACCGAAGGTGGTGCCGGCGCGCGAGAGCGTGGCGATCGTCTGCCGGAAGGCAGCCTTCCGTGCACCCGCTTCGCGGAGCTCGGGGAGCTCCAGAAATGCTTCGAGCTCCCGCGCGCGCACGTGGATCCAGTATCACCGGATATCGCGCGCTCTGCGAGCGGCCAAACATTCGGGGGATCCCGCTTCGAGCGCGCGGCAGGTGCTCGGGCGGACGTCGTAGATGCTGCAGGTCGCCCGCGCCCCCTGTTTGACGAGCGCCGCGCAGGCTCCGTTGACCATCCGCAGGCTGCGGCGGGTCAGGGCGCCGTGACGGAGGAGGACGAGGTGCGAGGCGAGCGCGGGCGCGGGCGGGTCGTCGCGGCCGTCGACGGGGATCCAACCGTCGTCGCCGTGACAGCACGCACCGCACGCCTGGCAGTCGAGGTCCAAGGGACGACTATACTGCCGATCCCCCAGATGCCCGGTGGTTCGATCCCTCTCGCGTTGCTCGCGGTCGCAGAGACTCTGCGAATCTCCGCGCCGACGGTCATCGACGCCGCCCTCGGTCGGCTCACCCGCGAGGGGTGCGACCACCGCCTGGCCGAGTGGTCGACCCGGCTCCTCCGCGAGGCGGAGATCGAGCTCGACGTGCACGGCGACGAGCACGCGCGCACCGGCGAGACCTTCGTGGTCATGTCGAACCACCAATCGAACTTCGACGTCCCGGTGCTCTACCGGGTGTTTCCCGGCTGCATGCGCATGGTCGCCAAGACCGAGCTCTACCGCATTCCGCTGTTCGGCCGCGCGGTCCGCGCCGCCGAGATGATCGAGGTCGACCGCGCCGACAAGGAGCGCGCTCGGCAGAGCATCCTCGAGGCCAAGCAGCGCCTCGCGTCGGGGGTCAACGTGTGGATCGCGCCCGAGGGCACGCGGAGCGCCACCGGCAGGCTCGGCCCCTTCAAGAAGGGTGGGTTCATCCTCGCGCTCGAGACCGGCGTGAAGATCCTCCCGATCACCATCGACGGCACGAGGCGCGTGCTCGCGCCGCATACGATGCGCCTGCACAAGGGGCAGCGGGTGCGGGTCGACTTCCACGCCGCGATCGACCCCGCGCCCTTCGGCTTCGAGCGCCGCGACGAGCTGGTGGCGTTGGTTCGAAGCGCGATCGAGTCGGCGCTGCCCCGCGAGCTCCGCACATGAAGACCCTTCGCGAGTGGCTCGCCGAGGCGCCGTTCTCGCTCACGATGTCGTCGGGCTTCTTCGGCTTCTTCGCCCACTGCGGCATGATGACGGTGCTCGAGGACGAGGGGCTGCTCCCGCGCCGGCTGAGCGGCTCGAGCGCGGGGGCGCTGGTCGCCGGATCGTGGGCCTCCGGGCTCGACGCGCCCGAGCTCGCGCGCGAGCTGCTCCGCATCGAGCGCGCCGACTTCTGGGATCCGCGGCCCGGCCTCGGCCTGCTCCGCGGTCAGCTCTTTCGTGCGCGACTCGAGTCGCTCTTGCCCAACGCGCACTTCGGCGGGTGCCGCGCCCCGGTCGGGGTGTCGGTGTTCGATCTTCGTCGCCGCCGCACGCGCGTGCTGACCGAGGGCGCGCTGCCGGTCGCGCTCCATGCTTCGTGCGCGGTCCCGCTCATGTTTCACCCGGTGCGCTACGAGGACACCCTGCTCGTCGACGGCGGAGTCCTCGACCGCCCGGGCCTCGAGGGCATGCCGGCCGGCGAGCGCGTGCTGTTTCATCACCTCGCGTCGAAGTCGCCGTGGCGCACGTCGCTCGAGCTCCCGACGCGCGCCCATATGACCACGCTGGTGATCGAGGAGCTCCCCCGCTCCGGCCCCTTCGCGATCGAGAACGGGCGGCGCGCCTTCGCCGCCGCCCGCCGCGCGACCCGCGCCGCGCTCCGCCTGCCCCACGCCAGCGTCGTCCGCGCGCGCTAGCCAGTTACTTCAGGTCGATGGTCTGCACGCCCCAGTAGCCGCTCGCGAGGAAGAGCTGGTTGTCCTGACGCGTGAGCGACGACGACCACCAGCCGCGGGTGCGGACGAACTGATCGAACACCGGCGCGGTGCCCGACCCCAACTTGTAGATGTCGACGCCCGAGCCGCCCCAGCCGCTCGTCAGCACCGCGCGATCGCCGGTGACTCCGAGGAGCCAGCCCCAACCCTTCTTCTCCGTCGACACGCGGTCGACCGGCTTCTTCGGATCGGTGATGTCGATCTCGTGCAGCTGCACGCGCGGGCCGGTGTACGTGTCGCCCTTGTACGTGTAGCGCTGCGCGCTCGCGTACGCCTTGTTGCCCTGCACGAACACCTGACCGACGTAGCCGTCGATGATCGTCGAGCCCTGGAGGTACGCCTTGCCGCCCGAGATCTTCACGACGGCGAGCTCGTCCTTCGTGGTGTCGCCGTACCAGCGGTAGTCGACGGTGTAGACGATCGACGGATCGGTCTGCGACGCGCCGACCATGATGCCGGGGACGTTGATCCGCGCGCCGAGCTTCGGCGCCGCGCGATCGCTGAGATCGATCGGGTCGAGGTAGTACTTCACGCTGTACTTGGTGTCGCCCGGCGCCATCGGATCGGGCTTCTCGAGCCAGTCGTAGTGCGACACGTAGAGCGTGTTGCCGGCGACCCGCATGTTGCCCCACCAGCCGTACGGGTCGGTGGTGACCGCCGTCGAGGCGACCTTCGGCGCGTTCCCGTCCTTGAGGTCGACGACGTAGAGCGCGTGCTTGCTCTCCTCGTAGGTGCCGTCCTTCGAGTACACCGGGTACCAGCGACGGAACGCGAGGGCGTCGCCCTGCACCTGCACGACGTCGGCGCCGTTGTACCAGTCCCAGTAGTAGCAGCCGTACCAGCCCCACCCGTAGTAGCCGCCGGTGGTCGCCGGGAGCTTCACGCTGCCCTTGAGCACCGCCTTGCCGCCGGCGAGGTCGACGACCTGCACCTTCTGGGTGTTGCTGTAGCACTCGCCGCCGCCGTACTCGCCGGGGTAGGGCGCGCCGCCCTTGTCCGCGGGGCAGGCGACCTTCTCGCGCACGTCGCTCACGACGTAGGCGAGGTCGCCGTTGCGGAAGACCCGCGCGTTGTAGCCCTCGATGGTCACGCTCGCGAGCGCGCCGTCGAGCGACTTGCGCTCCTCGGCGTCGCTCAGAGGCAGCACGCGGAGCTCGCTCTTGGTGAGATCGTTGTCCCACCAGTCGCTCGACAGCTGCGCGATCGTGCTCCCCTGCGGGTGGGCGTTGACGACGTTGCGCGCGAGGGTGAGCTCGGAGATGACCTTGGGGTTCGCGCGATCGCTGTAGTCGACGACCGACAGCGCCATGTCGGAGAGCGAGACGAGCTTGCCCTTCACGAAGATGCCGCGCTCGACCCAGCCCTTGGTCTTGGCCGCGCCCGCGGTCTTGATCGAGGTCTCGTTGAACTCGATGAGCTGGAGCCCGTTGTTGTACGCGTGGGTCTTGCTCGACCAGCCCGAGAACGGCAGCACCACGAGGCCCTGCTTGTCGTCCTTGGTGAACGCCTTGAACGTGCCCGCCGCCGGGGTCCACGCCCAGCCCTCGCCGAACACCGACGTGCCGAGCACCGTGGGCTTCGCGGCGTCGGTGACGTCGAGGTAGCGGAGCGAGACCTTGCTGTTGTCGTAGTACGGGCCGCTCGTGTACTCGTTGCCGAGCGCGAAGAGCCGGTTGCCCGACGGCATGAACAGCCACACGTTGCCGTCGATCGCGGCCGACCCCGCGAGCTTCGGCGCGAGCGGGTTGCTCGTGTCGTAGATCTCGATCGGCGTCTTGCCGGCGGTGCTGTCGTACCAGCCGTTCGACGGAGAGAGATACATGCGGCCGGGGACGAAGCGCGCCGTCGGCGTCCAGGCGGTGCCGGGGATCTCGAGCTCGCTCGCGAGCTTCGGCGCATCCGGGTTGGAGAAGTCGGCGGTCGCGAGCACGAAGTGAGAGCCCGACCCGCCGCACCAGGTGTTGCCGCAGCCGATCGTGTGGGCGAACTTCTCGTCGCCGAAGTCGAGGTTCCAGCGTCCGTTGTCGGCGCCCCAGCCCTGCACGCGGCCGTTCACCTGGAGCTTGCCGCGCGGCTTGATGCTGCCGAGCGGATCGCTGATGTCGACGTAGAGCAGCTCGGTCTTGCCGGTGGGCTCGCTCCACGGCTTGCTCGGGTCGGCCACGACGTCGTGCGCGAGCATGATCGAGCTGCCGTTGACGTAGAAGATGCCGCCGTATCCCGGCAGCTCGATCTTGCCGGTCGACTTCACGGTGTTGCCGCCGAAGCTCACGGCGGAGACGAGGACCTTCGAACCGGACGACGACGAGACCGACTCGCCCGCGTAGCCGTCGTAGTAGCCGTAGTGCCAGCCGTAGTCCTCGCTGACGGCGTAGATCACGTCGCCGACGACGCGCGTGTCGCGGACCCAGCCGCCGAGCTTGGCCTCGCCGGTGGTCTTGATGTTGGCCGGATCGCGCGCGTCGATCCCGCGGACGACCGAGCCGTGGAACGGCGAGCCGTCCTCGAGCGCGCCGTACCAGTCGGCGACGACGACGTTGGCGACGCCGCCGCGAACGATCATCTCCACCGGGTGGCCGAAGATCGGCGAGCGGCCGAGCAGCTTCGGCTTGCTGACGTCGGTGACGTCGAACACCATCAGGCCGCGGTAGCTGTTGAGGTAGTAGAGGCGGTCGCCCTCGAGGCGGTAGAGATCGGTCTCCTCGATCTTGCGCGCGTCGGGGACCTTCGCGCCGGTGCCGCCGGGGGCGGGCGCGGCGCCGCCGCTGCTCGGCGCGCCCTCCGCGCCGAAGGAGCCGCGCGA
>JALHOE010000116.1 GCA_022843175.1 Deltaproteobacteria bacterium | reverse complement strand
CCGCCGTGCGCGGATCGCGCGTCGTTCGGGGAGGGGGCTGCGAGCCGCGACCGGCGAGCGCGCGCGCGATGTCGCCCGCGTCGACGAGCGCGCCGGGGGAGAGCGCCGCCGCGCGATAGACGACGTTGCGGAGCTCTCGCACGTTGCCCGGCCACGACTCCGACGCGAGACGCGACGCCGCGGCCGGCGACAGCGCCTTCTCGGCGAAGTCCAGCGAGCGCGCGAGCAGCGCCGTGGCGATCGCCGGGATGTCGCTCCGTCGCTCGCGCAGCGGGGGGACGTCGACCATCAGGACGGCGATGCGATGAAACAGGTCCTCGCGGAACGAGCCGTCGAGGATTCGTTGCTCGAGCGGCGCCCACGTCGCCGCCATCACCCGCACGTCGATCCGCTTCGGCGCGCGCGCCCCGAGCCTGCGCACCTCGCCGGTCTCGAGGACCCGGAGGAGCTTCGCCTGCATGTCGAGCGGGAGCTCGCCGAGCTCGTCGAGCAGCAGCGATCCGCCGTCGGCGAGCTCGAACACGCCCGCCCGCTGCCCGGCCGCGCCGGTGAACGCGCCGCGCTCGTGGCCGAACAGCTCCGCCTCGGCGAGCTCGCGCGGCAGCGCGCCGAGGTTGATCGCCTGGAACGGTCCGTCGCGCCGCGGCGACAGCTGATGCAACGCGCGCGCGACGACCTCCTTGCCGCTCCCGCTCTCGCCGCGGATCAGCACCGGAGCCTGCAGGGCAGCGTACGACCGGACCTGCGCAGCCAGTCGGTACATCGCCGGGGAGCTCCCGATCGCGCCGGGGAGCTCCGCCGCCTCGCACACGAAATCGGTGGTCTCCTCGAGCGCCACCGCGCTTCGACCGACGATCGCGCACGCGCCGATCGAGAGCGCCGCCGCCTCGACCCGCGCGCCCCCGACCCACGTCCCGTTGCGGCTGCCGAGATCGACGATCCGCGCGCGTCCCTCGCGGATCTCGATCCGTGCGTGGCGAGCGCTCACGGCCGGATCGGGGATGCCGACCCTCCCGTCGCCGGCTCCCGCCCACAGCCCGCCGATCTCGATCTCCCCGTCGTCCGGGAGCGGCACCCGCGTGGGCTGCCCGCTGAACGGCTCGATCACCAGCGCGAGCGCGTGGACGGGGCGGTCGTGGGGGAGCTCGGCGGTGCGCGCGTTCGTCATGGGCCCCTTTCGCCGGGGGCCGCCGGTCGGTTGCGCGCGCGCGCGACTACGGCCAGGGCTGCGGCGTGAAGCTCGGCGAGCCGTTCGACACTCTCGGCCAGCCGCCCTCCCACACGATCGCATCCACGAGCACCTGCCGGCCGCCGGGCGCCGGCGCGCCCGAGCCGTTGTTCAGCCACGCGTGGTAGACGAAGAAGTCGTTGCCGTGCGCTTGCACCACCGACCCGTGGCCGGGGCCGAGGAACTTGCTGTTGTTCACCAGAATCGGCGCGCCCTTCTTGGTGAACGGGCCCTTCGGGGACGACGCCCTCGCCACGCCGGTGCGGTAGCGCTGGTCGTAGACGTTGCCGCTGTAGAACATGAAGTAACTGCCCGCGTGCTTGATGACCCACGGGGCCTCGACGACGCCGCCCTCCCACGTGGCCGCGTCGTTGTTCAACACCGTGGCGCGCGTCGATCCGGGGGCGAAGCTCAGGCCGTCCGCGGCCAGCTCGCGCACGTAGATCGGCGTGCGGCCGCCCGTCTGGTTCCCGTCGAGCTTCCAATAGAGGTAGTGCTTGCCGTCGTCGTCGCGGAAGTAGGTGGCGTCGATGACCCCCGGGGTCGGATCGTCGACGAGCGGCGCGGCGGTCACGGTGTACGGGCCCGCCGGCGCGTCGGCCCACGCGGCGCCGATCGCGAGCTTGTCGCCGCCGTTCACCGCGGTGAAGTACGCGACGTACTTCGCGCCGACCTTGTGCAGCTCGGGCGCCCAGTTGCGCCCGCCGTTCGCCGACCACGGCGCCTTGCCCGACGGGATGATCGACTTGCCGGTGCTGACCCACCGCACGAGATCGCGCGAGCGGAAGATGGTGAACGGACCGCCGGTGCAGGCCATGTAGTACACGGCGCGTCCGCCCTCCTCGACCTGCATCACGCCGGGATCGGGGCAGTCGTTGGGCCGCACCGGGTTCACGTAGGGCGGGGCCGGCGCGCGACCGGCGCTCGCGGTCGCGGCCGGACGGAGCACGTTCGTCGGGACGATCGCGCGCGGCGTCGTCGCGGACGACCAATAGAGCTGGATCGTCGCGCCGAGGTCGTACTGGAAGTACTCGAGCCGCAGCTTGTGCCAGCCGGCGGTGAGCGCGACCGTCCCCTTGTCGACGGTGGGGAAGTGACCGGTCCAGTTCTCGATCACCGGCTTGTCGTCGATGAAGAGGCGAACGCCGTCGTCGGAGTTGGTCTCGAACGTGAGCTCACCCGCGGGCGTGTCGATCTCGCCCGTCCACCGCACCGAGAAGTACTCCCGCGGGATCGACGCGATCGGCGCGTCCTTCGACCAGTCGAAATCGATTCGCGGGTCGGTGCGGACGGCGCGGGGATCGTCGAACGCGTCGAAGTATTCGCCGCGCAGGCCCATCGGCGGCGGCGCCGTCTCCTCGGCGACGGCGGTGTCCTCGACGACGACGGCGCTGTCGAGCGACGAATCGTCGACGAGCACGCCGGTCTCGGTGGGCGGTGGCTCGCTCGGCGAGTCGATCGATGCGCTGCAGCCAGCGGTGACAACGGCGAGCGCAAAGACGCGGTGCACCCTCACTCCGTAGCACGAGGGGTGTACGATGCGATGCATGGAGCGCTCCATTCTCCACCTCGACATGGACGCCTTCTATGCGTCCGTCGAGGTGCGCGACAACCCCGCGCTCCGCGGCCTCGCTGTCATCGTCGGGGGACACCCCACGAGGGGTGTAGTCCTCACCTGCACCTATGAAGCGCGAAAGTTCGGCGTCCGCAGCGCGATGTCGATGGTCGAGGCGCGCAAGCGCGCGCCGCACGCGCTCGTGGTTCCCCCGCGCGGCGAGGCCTACGCCGAGGCCTCGCGCATCGTGTTCGAGACGATGCGCTCGGTCACGCCGCTGGTCGAGGGGCTGTCGCTCGACGAGGCGTTCCTCGACGTCACCGCCTCCCGCGCGATCTTCGGCGAGGCGAAGGCGATCGCGCTCCACCTCAAGAAGCGCATTCGCGAGGCGACGAGCGGCCTGACCGCGAGCGTCGGCATCGCGCCGTCCAAGTTCGTCGCGAAGGTCGCGAGCGAGCTCGGCAAGCCCGACGGCCTCACCGTGTGTCCCCCTGGCCTCGAAGCGGCGTTCCTCGCGCCCCTCGGCATCGAGCGGATCTGGGGCGTCGGTCCGAAGACCGCCGAGCTCCTCCGCGACGCCGGCCTCCATACGATCGGCGACATCCAACGCGCGCCCCGGCCCGCGCTCGTCGACCTCATGGGCGCGAACGGCGCGGAGCACATCGCGCGGCTCGCGGTGGGCGACGACCCGCGCGAGGTCGAGCCCGGGCGCGAGGCCAAGTCGGTCGGCAGCGAGTCCACGTTCGACGCCGACAGGGTTGGTGCCGAGCCGCTCCGCGAGCCCATCCTCCGCCACTGCGAGGAGGTCGCGCGCCGTCTCCGCGCCGACGGGCTGCGCGCCAACGCGCTGGTCCTCAAGGTGAAGCGGGGGGACCACTCGCTGATCACGCGTCGGAGCGTCGCGACGGTGCCCCTCATCGAGGCCGGCTCGCTCTACGCGCTGGCCCTCGAGCTCCTCGAGCGCATCCCCCTCGAGGGCGTCCGCACTCGTCTCGTCGGGGTCTCGGCCACGGCGCTCGAGCCGATCGAGCCAGTGCAGCGCGAGCTCTTCTCGAACGACGAACGCCTGGAGCGCCCCCGCGCGATCGCCGCCGTGCTCGACGCCATCGAGTCCCGCTTCGGCCGCAACACCATCCGCCGCGCGGGGGGTTAGGTCGGCGGTTGGGGCGGCGGTTGGGTGGGGACGAGCAGCGTGAGCTCGCCGTCGAGCTCCTCGACCTCCAGCTTGAACAGGTGCTCGCCGTCACACGGCCCATACAGGCACTTGCCGTCCTCGATGCGGTAGCGGGCGCCGTGGTGGTGGCACAGGAAGACCAGGCCGTCGGCCGATGCCACCTCGCCGTCGCCGAGGTCGAGCGTGAGCGGCACATGCCGGCAGATGTTGGCGTACGCGTACGTGCGCCCGCCCTTGCGACCGATCACCGCGCTCCGCACCCGAACGGTCCCGAGGCGGTCGTCGGTGATCACGAACCCCGGCATGATCGGGACTCGCACCATCGTGCCCTCGGGGAGGAATGCGATCGGGCCGCAGGGGACCCGGCGGAAGTCGGCCAAGACGCTCTTCTAGCTCGCTAGCGAGTCCCGCGACCACCTGCCGAGCGACGGGCGGGCGCCGCGGCGACCACCACCTCGCGATCGCGGAGCGAACGCCGGCGGGCGGCGTGGGGCCCGGGGCCGTGGGAAATGCGAACCTGCTCGCCGATCATCGCGCGGCCACCGACGCCGACCCCGCCGTCGAAGTAGCGGCGGCGCGCGGGCACCGACACGAGCACCCGCATCCGATCGGCGACCGGCGGCGGGACCTCGCCCTCCTCGAGGACCATGGCGGTGAGGTAGCCGCCGTACACGCACCCGGTGTCGATCCCGGTGGCGAAGGGGTGGAGCTGGGCGTCGAGGGACGCCGCGTGACCGAAGACCACGTGCGGCGGGCCCATGTAGCGCGCGCCCCAGGGGGTGGCGCCGCCGTGGTCGCGCGCCTCGCCGCGGTCGCCGACCGACCGGATGCGCATCATGACCTGCGGGTCCTGCTGCTCGAGCGGGATGCCGGGCACCAGGCCGGCGTGGACGACCAGCGTCTTGTTGGACTCGAGGAAGTGGGTGACCGGCGTGGTCTCGAGCAGCGCCCAGTCCTCGGAGCGCAGCGCGTGGGCGACCTCGTTGTGGAGCCGGCCCAGGTCGGGCGCGAGCGCGAACTCGCCCCGTGCACGCGCAAGCATTGCGCGGCGCCAGGAGAGGAGTCGGTCCTCGTGGTTGCCGCGGACGATGATGCCGCCGGTCTCGCGCACGATGTCGAGGACACCGAGCGAGTCCGGGCCGCGCGCGACCAGGTCGCCGACGAAGACGAGCGTGTCGCTGCCGCGCACGTAGCCGAGGCGGTCGAGCAGCGAGCGCAGCTCCGCCGAGCATCCGTGCACGTCACCAACGATGATCGCGCGGCTTCCCATGGGCCTTTGGCGACCTTAGGCGTCCGGCCCCCCCCGCGCCACGCACCAAATCACGTGCCGTCACGGGCGTTTGCGGCCCCCCGGAATCCTCGGCGAACCCGAAAGGCACGTTCTTTGCTTGGTCGACGGCGCGGACGGAAGCAGGGCGCGGCCGGGCAGGAGCGGGCGCGCGTCGCGCCCGCCCGCCAATCCGCCCGATCGGGCTCCTTGAACCAAGGCCGGATGCGCGGTGTCGCTTCTGGACGGAGGCGAACGTCGGTCGCTAGCATCCGCGGCGCTTCGACAGGTCAGAGCCACTTCAGAAGGAAGGCTTCGCACGATGAGCGACGAGGGAGATTTCAAGAGCGGTCGTTTCAAGCCCGCCTACGCGATCGGCGGTGTCGCCGTCCTCGGTTTGATCGGAGCCTTCATCTACTTCGGCAAAAAGGCGTCCGAGACGACGCTGCGCCCCGAAGAGGTGCACGCCGAGGTGCGGAAGATCCTCGTGCGCCCCACGGCCGAGCAGGTCAAGGAGTGGCGCCGGATCCTCGACGACGGCAAGTCCGACCCGCGCATGAAGCAGGAGGCGATCTTCCAGCTCGCGCGTCTGCGGGACAAAGAGAGCGTCCCGAAGTTCATCAAGATGCTCGCCGACACCGACAACCACGCGACGGTGCGCGTCCTCTCGATGGCCCTCCTCGAGTTCCCGAGGGCCGACATCCAGCCGGCCGTCCCGTCGCTCCGCAAGAAGCTCGACGCGGCGAACAACGAGGACCAGCCGCAGATCGCCGCCACCCTCGTCTACGCGCGCGACAAGGAGTCCTTCAAAAAGCTCTTCGAGATCTACAAGAAGGACGTGATGAAGAGCGCCAAGTCGGTCGACGGCTCTTCGTCGTTCGACCCCGAGGAGCTCGTGGAGCTCACCGATCGCGGCAGCTTCCGCGCCTTCGCCAAGGACGAGCAGTCCGGCGTTCGCCAGCTCGTGGCCACGGTCCTCTCGAAGCAGCCGGCCAAGGAAGATTTGTCGACGCTGGTCGACCTCCTCAAGGACAAGGACATCGAGGTCTCCTCGGCGGCCGCGGTCGGCATCGCCAAGCTCAACGACGCTTCGGCGTCGGCGCTCCTCGTCGCCAAGCTCGGCGAGGCCGAGAAGACGGACAACGAGACCGCCCGCAAGCGCTACGTCGAGGCGCTCCGCAACGGCATCGGCGGCGCGGGCCTGGTCTACGCGCTCAAGGTCGTCCCCCACGACGTCGCGGACCTCGAGTCGCGCGGTCGCTACATCCTCGAGGAGCTGCGCGAGCTCGCCGATCCGGCCGCCGCGAGCGCCTACAAGGAGTACCTCAAGGACGAGAAGAACCCGCCCCACTACCGCGCCCAGGTCGCCCTCGCCCTCGCCGACGTCGGCGATCCCGACGCGGTGCCGTTCCTGGCCGAGCGCATGGACAAGGTCGGGATCGGCTTCAACTGCGGCGGCGAGAACACCCCGAAGTGTCTCTCCAACAACCTCGGCTGGAAGCGTCAGCCCCCGGTCGACGCCGACCCGGTCACCTTCCGCGAGCAGCAGTTCTCGGCGCAGGACATCGGCGACCTCGCGGTGCTCTACCCCGAGAAGAAGGGCGACTTCCTCGCCGTCGCCGGCCCGCACATCAAGAAGTTCAACGGGTGGTTCCCCGCGCCGTGGCTCGTGGCGTCGCGCGCGCTCGCCTACATGGGCGATCCCGAGACGCTCGACTGGACGAAGAAGATCGTCAAGGACATGAAGAAGCCCGACGAGAAGCTCGTCAACCTGGGCGATCCGGACCCGGCCTGCGGGGCGACCAAGGAGAAGGGCTGCCTCATCTTCCGCATGAACGAGTTCGCCACGGCGAGCCGCTACGTCGGCCGCTCGAACGACGCGTCCTACGTCGACACGCTCGCCAAGTGGCTCGAGCGCCCGAAGGACAAGCACCACAACGAGATCCGTCTCTCGATGGGTGAGATGGAGCTCGCGCAGAACCCCGGCTACCGCGAGTTCCTCCTCAACACCGCGCAGGCCGCGGTCGACGGGCTCGCCGAGTGGGGACCGAACGCCAGCAAGGCGTCCGACAAGGTCCTCAAGCTCATCAAGGACAAGGACCACGGCATGTTCCCGCGCCTGATGGCGGGTCGTGCGTTCGGCATGATCGCGAGCGAGAAGGACATGGTCGCCGCGCTCAAGGAGTCCAAGGCCTCCGCCGATCCCGACCACCGCGTCGCGATCATGATGGCGGCGCAGCTTCGTCCGACCGCGGAGGTCGTCGCGGCGGCGCTCGAGCAGCTCGCTCCCACGCAGGACCCGGCGATGCTCGGCGTGAACGCGTGGGCGGCCCGCGTGGTCGGCTACGGCGGCACCAAGGGCGTCGAGGACAAGCTCCTCAAGCTCCTCGACGAGAAGGAGACCCGCGTCTACGCGGCGCTCGCGATCGCGCTCGGCGGCGACGACGACCTGGTGCGCCGCGGCATGGTGCTCTTCGAGCAGAAGTCGCGCGCCGACCAGAAGTGGGACAACGAGCTCAACACGCTGCGCTCGCTCTACCTCGACACCTTCGACTCGCGCGGCCTCACCCCCGATGACATCGAGTCCGGCCGCATCTACCGCTTCGTGCGCAACGCGGAGCTGATGAAGCGCGCGGGCGCGAGCGACGAGATGGCCGAGGGCAAGGCGTCGTCGCACGAATGGGCGGCGATCTACCTCGCCTCCGGCCTCAAGCGCCTCGACATGAACGCGACGGTCCCCGGCGGCATGGACCGCCTCATCCTTCGCTTCAAGTTGAACAAGGCGGCGAAGACCGGCGACGACGCCACCAAGGCGCTCGCCATCGAGACGCTCAAGTTCTTCAAGGAGCAGGGCTCGATCATGGCGCTCCGCGAAGAGGCCGGTACCACCGGCGAGCTCGCGCGCCGCGCGTTCTTCGAGCTCCGCCACCCCGAGCTCGCCCAGGGAGCACCCGGCGACAAAGAGAAGGAGAAGGCCGACCCGTACTTCTCCAAGCCGAAGAAGTGAATCGGCCCGCCCCCGGGCACGTCTGACGCACGCTCGCGTCCTCGATTTCTGCGGGAGTCCCCATGAAGCGCTCTTTCATCGCCCTTGCTTGCCTGACCCTCACCGCGTGCACGGTGCACATGCGCAATGGGAATCAGCCCCCGCCTCCGCCGCCTCCCGCCGCGGCTGCTCCCGCGCCCGCTCCTGCGCCCGCGCCCGCCCCCGTGGCGACCACGGCGCCCCCGCCCGCGAACACGATCTCGGCCGGCGCCGGTGGCGCGGTCACCACGCCCGTCGGCGGTGCGGCCGCGTCCGCGCAGGTGAGCGTCTCGTGGGGCACGTGGTCCTCGTCCGGCGGCGAGAAGCCGAACACCACGTGCAAGAAAGAGTCGAACAAAGAGCTCTGCTACGACGCGGTCGACAACAACTGCGACGGCCAGATCGACGAGGGTTGCCCCGGCTACAAGACGACCGGCAACGCGATGCAGTTCACGATCGCGTGGAAGGTCGCGGTCGACCTCGACCTGCACGTCATGGGCCCCGACGGCAAAGAGGTCAGCTTCAAGGTGCGCGACCAGGGCTCGCTCGTCCTCGACAAGGACTGCACCGGCTTCAAGAACGGCGTCGACAACTGCCCCGAGGGCAAGGTCGAGAACGTCTACTTCCCGATGGACCGCGCCATCCTCAAGGGCAAGTACAAGGTGTGGGTCGAGCTGGCCGATTCGCGCGGGCAGAAAGAAGCGCAGGTGCCCTTCTTCTTCGGCGGCAAGGTCGGCGTGCAGACGTTCTTCGTCCCCTTCTTCATCGCCAACAAGAAGGGCGAGAAGAAGGCGTTCGAGTTCGACGTCATCTGACCAGCCGGTCGTACTCCGACGGGTCGTGCGCCGAGAACACCGTCACCTCGGCGCGGCGCGCGAGCTCGCGGAGTCGGCGGTGGTTGTCGAGCACCCGCGGGTAGTTCCAGGCCACGGCGCGTTCGAAGAGCATCGCGCCGGGGCGGGGCTTCTCCCTGTCCTCGCGCACGACCCCCTCGTGGAAGTACGCGTCGCCGGCGTGGAACAGCCAGCGGTCGCCCTGCTGCACGGCGATCGCGGCGTGACCGCGGGTGTGACCGGAGAGCGGGACGGCGACGATCTCCGGCGGCAAACCGTCGAGCTGCCGTGCTCGGTCGAAGCCGAACCACTGCTCGCCCGCGAGCGCGTGGTAGGGCCGGAACTTCGGGCCGTGCGCCCAGTGACACGACCGGTAGCGGCCCGCGTCGACCCACGCGCGCGCGAGGACGGCCGCATGGTGCTCCTCGGAGTGCAGGTGAACGACCGCGTGCGGGAAGTCGGGCAGGCCGCCCGCGTGATCGAGGTCGAGGTGCGTGACGATGATGTTGCGGACATCCTCGCGCCGGAAGCCGAGCGCCTCGATCTGACCCGCGGTGCGCGCGGGATGCGGCTGTAGCCCGACGAGAGCGACGAAGGGACGACCGAGCCTCGCGCCCGGCGCCGCCACGTCGTCGAGCCCGATGCCGGTGTCGATGAGGACCAAGCCGTCGCGGTCGGTCTCGACCAACAGGCAGTGCGCGACCATCCGTCCCTGCGCGTTGATGCTCTTGCCAGCGAGCGGGCACATCGTGCAGCAGTCGAGGTGATGAACGCGCATGCGGGGGAGGTTAGCGTCGCACTCGCATGATCGAGATTGCGATCGTCAGGTCTCGCTGATGCCCGCGAGCTGCGCATTCGCGCCCTCCCGCAAGCGATCTCGACAACATGATCTCCGATGGATCTGCGACGGTCCGCAGGTTGCTCTCAATCAGAGACGTGGGTTTTTTCGCCCGCCTCTCCGCCGGGCTCGCTCGGCGTGAAGCGCAGTCCATCGAAGAGGTCGAAGTCGTTCTCGATGAGGATGAGCTGTTCGACGAGCCAATGCAGTCGGGTCGCCGGTTGAAGATCGGCGGCACCGACACGCGCTCCTTCGCGCCGAGCGAGGAGCTCCTCGGCGCCCTGCGCGCCACCGGCACCGACGACGAGGACGACGACGACGCGATCACGCGCCGCGTCGCCCTCGAAGAGGTGCGCGCCCGTCTCAACGCAACGCGATCGCGGTGACCCCGTACTCCCCGAGGGAGGCGTACGCGTTGTCGTTCGCGATCGCGACGTGCGACGTCCAGTAGCCGTTGAGCTCGGCCTTGCGCACGACCTTGGCCGCGGCGAGGTCGACGACCACCATCTGCCGGCCGACCGAGACGACGGCGCGATCGCCGTTCGCCCACGCGCTCCCGCCGTAGCTCCCGGTGCCGAGGACGATCTCGGGAGACATCGTCATCGCCCCGCCGGGAACGCCGTTGAGCACCCATGCGCGATCGGACGGCGGCGACGAGGGGCCGTACTCGGAGTAGTCGTAGTAGTAGTACCCGCTGCGGAAGAGCACGCGGGCGTCGGCGACGGTGACCGAGCCGATCGGCGACTTCGGGAGCTCGAGGCTCTGCTCCAGGCTCGCGATCGCGCCGTCGACCTTCACCAGGCGAAGGACGCGGTGGATGCTCACGCAGGTCTTGGTCGACCAATCGAACACCACCGCGTCGCCGACGGGCGCCGCCTTGGCGCACGCGCTGTGGTCGGTCGCCGAGTGGAACGTGCGGCGGTAGTCCACCGTGACCGCGCGGCCGGACTGCGCGTCGAGCGCGAGGAGCGAACCGGGGACGTTGACCGACTTCGCGACCTTCGGCGCCGCCGGGTTCGAGACGTCGAGCTCGTCGAGGTAGAAGCGGACCTTTCCGCCCGACGTCGGCTCGTAGTGCGAGGTGTAGACCTTGCCCGCGAAGACCTGGAGGCCGGTGTACATCGGCCAGGCCGCCAGGGTGGCCGTGCCGCCGGCGCGGGGGTTCTTCGGATCGCGGAGATCGAGGACCGACACCCGCGGCGCGCTCAGCGCGCCCTTACCGGTCGCCGGATCGTAGACGTACTCGGCGCGGTAGGAGACGACCGCGTCGCCGGTGAACACCGAGGACGCGCCGGCGCTGAGCACCGCGTTGCCGTAGTACCCGTAGTAGCCGTAGCCGTCGTAGTAACCGCTGCTCGTGGGGATGCTCGCCTTGCCGACCAGCACCGGCTTGCTCGGATCCTTGAGGTCGACCACGCCGACGAGCGTCGCGCTCTCCTTGGCGCCACCGTCCCAGTAGCCGTAGTACGAGCTCGGGACGACGACGTACGCGTAGGTGCCCTTCACGTAGAGCGCGGCGTTCCACCAGCTGCCCCACCCGGCGTAGCCGCAGGTGCTCGCACCGATCATCGGCGCGAGGTCGAGCGTCGCCGTGGGGATCGCTTGATCCACGTTGCTCCGCGGCATCACCACGAGCTGCGCGTGCTGCGACCACCAGTCGTGCGACAGCTGCACGAGGTGCTCGCCCATCACCGCGGACTTGTGCGACGGGTTGGCGAGCGGGAGGCTCGCCTTCGCCGCGGGCGCGTCGCGGTTGGCGATGTCGTAGGTCGCGACCTGGCTGTCGGAGACGGCGAACAGCCGCTGGTCGTGGAGGAACGCGCGGCGCGGTGAGCCGTACACGCCGGCGACGCCGCGGAGCGCGAGGGTGTCGTCCTTCCAGTCGATGAGCTGGATGCCGCTCTGCGCGGTGTGGCAGGAGCCGTCCTTGCTGCGCCAGTCGTGGCTGGAGAACGGCACCATGATCAGCTTCTCGTCGTCGAGGACGCGGAACGCCTTGTGGATGCGGTCCCGGTCCTCGGGCGCGCTCGCCCATCCCTTGCCGAAGTTGACCCGCTTGATCATCTTCGGCGTCGCGAGGTTCGAGACGTCGAACAGCGACACCGTCATGCCGCCCTCGGGGTTGGCGGCGTCGAACCCGAGGCCGAGCAGGCGATTGCCGCGCGGCTCCATGTGATAGACCCAGCCCGGCATCTCGAGCTCGCCCATCTGCACGGGCTTCGCCGGATCGGTGAGGTCGATGGTGAACAGCGGATCGGTGCGCTCCGCGGTGATCGCGTAGCCGCGGTTGCCGTCGAAGCGCACGCTCATCAGCGTCTCGGGCTTCGGCAGCTTGAGCGTGGTGCGACCGAGCGGCGTCACCACGCTCGACGACTTCACCGTGAAGGTCTCGACCGTCGGCTCGGCGCCCGTCCAGCCGCCCGGCTGACTCACGACGCGGAGCACGCCGGCGAGCTCGTCCATCTGCCAGCGGCTCTGGATCAAGCCGTCGACGAGCACCGACGCGCCGAGCGAGAGCTTGCCGGTGGGATCGGAGACGTCGAGGGCCTGGATCGTCGAGCGCGGCTTGCTGCCCGAGGTCCAGCTGTACTCCGGCCCACCGATCCAGAAGCGAGTGCTCGTGGCCGACACGCTGCGCTTCCACCACGAGTAGCTCGCGGTGGTGGACACGAAGGCGACCTGGTCGACCTTGCTGATCGCCCGGACGTCCTTGATCCCGAGGGACATCACTACCGTCGCGGGCTTGCTGTCGCACTTCCAGCAGTAGCCGTTCTGGTGCGACACGACGTACATGACGTCGCCGACGACGCGCGAGTCGGAGACCTCACCCGGCACCGCGAAGTCGCCGATGCTCGCGATCTTGGTCGGATCCTTCACGTCGAGCGCGATGACGCGCGAGGTCTGCTTGCTCGAGTAGCCGCCGCCGGCGTCGTAGGTCCACTCCTGGAACCCGTTGACCATCGCGAGCACGACGTTGTCGCGCACGTACATCTCGAACGGCTCGCCGTTGGCGCGCCACCGACCGAGGAACTTGAGCTTGTCGCGCGTGCTCACGTCGATGACCGACAGGCCGCCGATCTTCGAGAGCGCGTAGAGGCGGCTGCCCTCGACCTTGATGATGTCGGCCTCCTCGATCGCGCGCTCGGGCGACTCGCTCTTGTCGCCCGGCGCGGGCGCGCTCGCGTCCGACGCGGAGCTCGTGCCGGTGTCCGACGCACCCGTCGGGCTGCCTGCGTCGGCCGAGGGATCGTCCGACTCGAACGCGGTCTGACCGGGAACGGGCTCTGGGTTGATTCGTCCCTCCTCCGGCGTCGCGCCATGACAGGCGGCGACGCCGATCGCGGTGGCAAGCATTGCAGCGGGGAGTAGCGCGAGGTGGATTCGGCTCGACATGGCACAACCTCTTGGGTTGCCACGTAGTGAGCCAGGTTCGTGCCACCGGCCCTGCGGTCCTCGAGACGCTGGCCTTCTGCGAGTGCACGGAGGACCGGTGCGGACATCGCGTTCGCGCTTGGCACATCTCGGCCTACGCGAGGAAGATCATGACGTCGAACGCGAGGTCGCTCATACCTCCAGGCTCAAAGTTGACGCACGTCCCGGGCGAACCCTAGAACCGACGCGGCGCGTCGCGCCCTTTTAAGGAGCCCCGTCCCGTGAATCCCCTCGCGATGCTCTCGATCATCGTGGCCTCTCTGGCCGCGTTCGGTTGGTCGGCCGATCACCGTTGGCAGCTGCTCCACGTCGGCGGCGCGGCGAACCGATTCGATCGCATCCCCGAGCGCGTCGCGCGCGTCCTTCGCTACGGGATCAAGCAGGAGAAGATGCACAAATACCCGGGAGCGGGCATTGCGCATCAGTTCGTGTTCTTCGGCTTCGGCGTGCTCCTGCTGAACACCATCCTGCTGTGGGGCCGCGGCTTCGAGCAGGACTTCGGCCTGTTCCTGTTCCACCCGGGCAAGCCGCTCGGCGACGGCTACAGCCTCATCAAGGAGATCTTCGCGGTCCTCGTCATCGTGGGCGCGAGCTACTTCCTCTTCCAGCGCATCGTGGTGAAGCCGGCGCGCATGACCCTGAGCGGGGAGGGCATCCTCATCCTCGGGATCATCGTCACGATGATGCTCGCCGACATCCTCTACGTCGGCGCGTCGAGCGTGCTCCACCAGAAGGCGTGGACGTATCAGATCAGCAACGAGCTCCGTGAGAGCGTCGACAAGATCGTCGCGTTCCGCCGCTTCCAGGAGCGCACCGGCCACGTCCATTTCGATCCCACCGAGCCCGCGGGCTCGGTCGCGGCGCTCGCGCTCCAGGGCGCGCCGGCCTCGGTGTTGGTCGTGCTCGCGCACGCTGGGTTCTGGGTTCACTCCACGCTCGTCCTCGTGTTCCTCAACCTGCTGCCGCACAGCAAGCACTTCCACATCATCACGGCGCTCCCCAACCTCTTCTTCTCGAACCTCACGGCCCGCGGCGCGATGGCGCCCCTCGCGGTCGCCGGCAAGAACGAGGACGGCAGCGACAAGCCGGCCACCGAGGTGCTGATGGAGCGGATCGGCGCCGCCACCGATCTGCCCGCGCCCGTCGAGTACGCGGGCATCGGCGTCGGCAAGATGGAGCACTTCTCGTGGAAGTCGGTCCTCGACTTCTACACGTGCACCGAGTGCGGACGCTGCAGCGACAACTGCCCGGCGCACCTCACCGGCAAGCTGCTCTCGCCCAAGCACCTCACGCTCGATCTGCGCAACTACCTCTACCAGAACGAGAAGGCGCTCATCACGCGCCCCGAGGGCCCGCACGGCGACCAGCTCATCGAGGGGCGCGAGGCCACCGCGGACGCCGCGAGCGCCAACACCGACGCGCCCGAGGGTGAGGCGCCGAGCGTTCGCGAACCGATCCCCGGGCAGCCGTTCCACACCAAAGAGGTCGTCGTCCCGAGCGATCCGGCCGCCGGCATCATCCACCCGGACGTCATCTGGGCCTGCACCACTTGCCGCGCCTGCGAGGAGCAGTGCCCGGTGCTCATCTCCTACGTCGACAAGATCACCGACATGCGCCGCAACGTCGTGATGATCCGCGGCGAGTTCCCCCACGAGCTGCAGCGCCCCTTCCAGGCGATGGAGACCAACGGCAACCCGTGGAACCTCTCGCGCATGGACCGCGCTGCGTGGAGCGACGGCCTCGAGATCCCGACGCTCGCCGAGAAGGGCGACGCGAAGGTCCTCTACTGGGTCGGCTGCGCGGCGAGCTACGACGACCGCGCCAAGAAGATCGCCCGCGCGACGGCGCGCCTACTCAAGGCCGCCGGCGTCGACTTCGCGATCCTCGGCCAGGAAGAGACCTGCACCGGCGATCCGGCCCGCCGCGCCGGCAACGAGTTCCTCTTCGCGATGCTGGCCGAGATGAACGTGGCCACGCTCGACGGCTACAACGCCAAAGAGAAGACCATCGTCACCGCGTGTCCGCACTGCTTCAACACGCTGCTCAACGAGTACCCGCAGTTCGGCGCGCAGCTGAAGGTCGTGCACCACACGCAGTTCCTCGTGGACCTGGTGCGCGAGGGCAAGCTCAAGATCAAGAAGAAGCTCGCCGAGAAGCTCGTCTACCACGACAGCTGCTACCTCGGTCGCTACAACGACGTCTACGACGCCCCGCGCGAGATCCTCACCGCGATCGGCGCCTCGCTCGTCGAGGCGGAGTGGTCCAAGAGCAAGGGCCTCTGCTGCGGCGCCGGCGGCGCGCAGATGTGGATGGAGGAGAAGGGCACCGAGCGCGTCAACAAGAAGCGCACGCTGCAGCTCCTCGAGACCGGCGCGAAGAGCATCGCCAGCGCGTGCCCCTTCTGCATGACGATGCTCACCGACGGCCTCAAGGCCGAGAACCTCGAGGAGTCGGTCAAGCAGATGGACGTCGCCGAGCTGCTCGCCCAGGCCTGCGCCCTCGAAGAGCCCAAGCCGGCCGTCGAAGCCGCCGAGTAAGCCGACAGGCGCGCGCGTAAGCGAGCGCCTATCCCGCTAAACGCGCGCGCCCAGGCGCTCGCCGACGCGCGTGTCCAGGCGCTCGCTGACGCGCGCGCCCATCGTTTCTGACAGGCGCGCGCGTGAGCGAGCGCCTATTCCCACCCGGGCGCTGGGAGCGGCCTCGGCCGGTATCAGCCGCCAAATCCGTAACGGTTGGCGCGTTCGCGGGACTCCTGCGACACTGCCCGTTCCGCGTTTCTTCGCGCGGGGTCAGCAAGAGGAGTGCGCGATGAACTACGGCGGCGGTGGTGGTGGTGGCGGATATCCCCCTGGTTTCGGTCAGCCGCCGGGTGGTCAGCCGCCTCCCTATGGCGCGCAGCCCGGCTATGGCCAGCCGCCGCAGCAGCAGGGCTACGGCCAGCAGCCCCAGCAGGGCTACGGCCAGCCGCCGCAGCAGCAGGCGCCCTATGGTCAGCCGCCCCCCTACGGCGCGCAGCCGGCCTACGGCGCGCCCCCCGGCGCCAACCCCTACGCGCCGCCGGGCATGCCGGGCGCGATGCCCGGTGCCATGCCGATGCGGCAGCAGCACCCCAAGGCGATGACGGCGCTGATCCTCGGCGGCGTCGCGTGGTTCTTCGGCCTGTGGCTGATCTGCTCGGTCCCCGCGTGGATCATCGGCGCCAACGCGCTCAAGGAGATCCGTGCCAACCCGCAGATGTACTCGGGCGAGAGCGAGGCGAAGATCGGCATGTGGCTCGGCATCGTGCACACGGTGTTCGGAGCCCTCGCGATCTTCGGAATCATCCTGTTCGCGGTCATCCTCGCCGCTGCCCACTGACCAGCTCGGCCTCTGTCGAAACGTTGCCCCTCCGCGGCGGCTCATGTAGCCGCACGGAGGGGCGTCGTCGTCTGCGGCGTTCTTCTCCGAGATGGCAGCCGCGACCAGTTCCTCCGAGCAAGAGCCCGACCGCATCGACGCGGCTCGCGTGCGCGGTGAGCTCAAGCGGCTCGCGCACACGTCCGGGCGCATCGCCGGGCTGATCGCTGCGCTCGCCCTCGGCCGCGCGTGCCTCGCCGGTCCGCCGCCGCCGAAGACGCTCGAGGGGCTGGTCGGCGCGCTCGGCCAGGCTGCCCACGTCGTGGTTCGCCCCAACGACTTCGTGTGGGAGGCGAGCGAGGGCATCCTCGGCGACTTCTCCAGCGGCCGCCGCGTCCTGTTCCTCGGCGCCGAGAAGAGCGGCGCCCCGCGGGACGTCTTCCGCGCGCGCGTGCGCCTCTCGCCCGAGGGTCGCCCGCTCGAGGTGAAGGACGTCGTCAACCTCACGCAGACGCCCTACGGAGACGAGCAGGGCCTCGTGCGCGACGCGACGGCCGAGCGCGCGGCGTTCGCCTCGTTCGCGTACGGGCAGCTGCAGGGCATCACGGCGCTCGATCTCCGCGGCGAGGGCAAGGCCGCCAAGACCAACTCGTTGTTCGAGCGCGCGATGCTCTACGTCACCAACGTGCAAGAGACCGGCGACGGCGCCGGCATCGCGCGCGTGCAGGTGGCGCTCGAGAAGGACGCGACGTCGGCGGTGCTCGCGTTTCAGGGCCCGATCCTCGTCGCGCAGCTCGCGCAGGCGAGCGGTGGCACCCGCGTCGCGCGCATCGACGTCGACAAGGGCGAGCTCGCGGCGCCGGTCGAGGGCGTGCGCGTCGAGCTGCTCGCGCGCATCCCCAAGAAGCCGATCCACTGGGCCGTCGACACGGTGCGCGCCGTACCGTGGATCGGCCCCGAGCCCATCGCCTGGCTCGAGGCGAAGGTCTGGGACCTCAAAGACCGCTTCAAGCGCTTCAAGCACGGCATCGGCCGCAACGAAGCGAAGGACGAAGTGAAGAGCGAGGCCGAGATGAGCGCGCCGCGCCCCCTCGACCCGAGCGCGGCCGGCGAGGACGGCGGCTACTGGCCGCCGCTCCCGGTGCCCACGATCTACAAGACGCCCGAGCCGGGCGAGGGGCAGTGGGTCGCGCACCAGCCCGAGTGGATGCACAAGATCCCCGGCGCGCCGTCGCCGTTCTACAAGACGTTCGTCCGCCCCGATCCGCTGCGCCCCTACAGCAAGATCATCCTCGTCGCGATGGACACGCGGCAGCTCGAGTTCGACATGGAGGCCGGCGTCGACGACCCGAAGCCCACCGTCGGCTCGTTCCACGGCAGCGGCCGCATCCCGCGCGACCTCAAGGTCGCCAAGCGCGTCGTCGCCGCGTGGAACGGCGGCTTCAAGACCGAGCACGGCCACTACGGCATGATGCTCAAGAAGCGCGTGCTGCTGCCGCCGGTGCCGTCGGGCGCGACCGCGGTCGTGACCGAGGACGGGCGGTTCGGCATGGGCGCGTGGCAGCCCACGCGCGACATCCCGGTCGACATCCTCTCGTATCGCCAGAACCTCGACCCGCTCGTCGAGGACGGCATCCTCAACCCACGCCAGCGCCAATCGTGGGGCGCGGTGCTGCCGGGGCAGCCGAAGCTGGTCGGGCAACAGACCGAGCGCTCGGGCCTGTGCATCACCAAGGCGAAGCACACGCTCTACGTGTGGGGCGACGACGTCGGCGCCGACGCGCTCGGCAAGGCGATGCAGCTCGCCGGCTGCGACTTCGGCATGCACCTCGACATGAACCCGTTCCACACGGGCTACGTGTTCATGTCGTTCGAGGACGCGCAGTACAAGACCGGCAAGAGCGAGACCCTCACGCCGCTGATGGCGATCTCGAACCGCCGCTACATCGACTACAACCCGAAGGACTTCTTCTTCGCGATGCTGCGGGACCCGAACCCGCCGATGATCACCGGCCCCTCGCCGACGGCGTGGCAAATCGACGAGGGCGTGCAGCCGCCGCCCAAGTGGCTGCCGGCGATCTGGCACGCGCAGCTGCAGGCCAAGGGCGAGAGCGTGGGTCTCACCATGTTCGAGCACGGCCGCGTGCGCTTCGTGCTGCGCGCGGGCTCGGCCGAGAAGGTCGACAAGACAATCCCGCGCGAGGTCGAGGGCGACGACGGAAAACGCGTCATCGCGGCCATCGGCTTCGGCGCCGTCGACAAGCACCCGCTCGGCCTGATGGTCTCGGGCAAGCTCGCGCACCCGATGGTCGCCGGCGAGGGCGCGCTCGTCATCCGCGCCGACGGCAGCATCGCGATCTCGTCCACCGTCGAGCCCGGAGCCACGGACGTCGCGCAGGGCACGATGCTCCTCGACAACGGCCACCCGGTCGAGGGCAAGAGCCGCCCGTCCGGCCTCATCAACCGGATCGCGATCGGCGTGACGAAAGAGGGCCGCGTCGTCGTCGCGCGCGCCAAATCGTCGACCGACGACGCCCTCGTCCAAGCGCTCCTCGACGCCGGCTGCATCCGCGCGATCGCGGCCCGCGGCACCGTCGACGGCTTCGTCAGCCGCGCCGGCACCGCCGACCCGCCGATGAGCGGCTACTCCCAGACGACCGTCTACGCCCTGGCCCAGCCCATGCTCCCGAAGGCCTTCCGCTTCGACCGCAACGCGGAGAACAAGCCGCTCTGGCCCGTCGAAGCAAAGTCGGTCCCCTAACCCCGGAGCCGCGACCGTAAGGGAGCGGGTTGTCCGACCCCGGTCGCTGTTTCACCCGACCACGCAACCGGCAAACGGGCCCGGTCGACCTCCTTCTGCGCCCGAGTGGTGGCGCGCGGAGGTCGGGATGAATTCAGCGAAGCCAGTGCTCGCAGAGCTACGCGCCGAGATGGAGCGTCAGACGCGCGAGTACGAGTCCGTGTGTGAAGCGATCGCTTCTGTGCCCGAGGAGGCCCTCCTGTCCGAGGAAGCCTTCGAGCGCGTGCAGAGCGCGTTCCGCGTGGTGCCGATGGTCGGCGGCGCGCAGTTCAACTTCATGATGCGTGTGTGAGGAGGCGGACAATGAGCGTTGGTGATGCGCCCGGCGTGCTGGGCGGAAAAAAGGGAGTCTTCGGATCGACGGCCACGGCGCCGACCGGCTCGGCCGCGATGACGGAAGCGCTCGGCATCGGCGAGATGATGGCGTGGCTGAAGATCACGATGGACCAGTCGGATGCCCAGATTCGCGATCAGATGAAGGATCTCGACGCGAAGAAGGAGCTCGCTGCGGAGCTGGCGAAAATCCTCACCGCGATGAAGAACGCAGAGAACTGGAAAGCCGACAGCCCGACCGGGCGAAACTGTACCGACGTCGAAAAGCTGCTGGTCGATTTCGACAAGCAGGATTGGTTCAAGAAGCTGCCGGACTCGGCGAAGGATGCGGTGACCCGGCTCGTGACCGACATCGGCGCCGACCACCTCGCGGACGAGGGAACCGTAAAGTCCGCTCGCGAGGCGATCGCCGATCACATAGCGACCCTCTCGAGCTCGAACGAGATGGCGATGGTGAAGCTTCAGAGCGCGATCGCCGCGCGCGGACAAGGCGTTCAACTGATCTCCAACATGATCAACGCGTTCAACGAGACCAACAACCGCATCATCGGGAACGTCAAATGACCCCCGCGATCACGCAGGCTTCGGCGGGCCTTCAGCGCGCGATCTCGGCGGCGCTCGATATCCCCTTCCACCGAGAGGACCAGGACGCGATCTACGCGGTCGGTCGCTTTCTGTACGAACAGCAGCAGGCCGCGCGCGCGGCGGAGGTCTTCCGATTGCTTGCGCTGGTTGCGCCGGAGCGTTGTCGGAGCTGGACCGCGCTCGCTGCATGCCACGAGGCGCTGGGCGACGTGGACCGCGCGCGCGATCTCTACCGCCTGGCGCTGGAGGTCGCCGAGCAGGACGATCACCGGGCGACCGCCGCGGTCTACAAGGCGCGGCTCGATCTCGACAACGATGAGGGCGACGCCGCGCGGCTCGCGCTCGAAACGTGCGATCCGACGGAGTGTCCCGATCAAGACGCGCTCCGCGAGGTGATGCGCCGGCTGCGCGGGGGTGGCTCATGAGCAGCGTGGGCGGTGTCGCGACCATCGACAGGATCCCACGCGGCGAGGCAAGCGCGCCGACCGAGCGCGCCGCCGCGCCGGCGCTTCCGGCGGTCTTCGATCTCCAACAGGCGATGTACGTTGCGCAGAGTCTCTCCAAGACGTTGCGATCGAAGGCGGCGCTCTCCAGCGCCGAGAACGCGGTTGCCAACCGAGAGCGAGCCATCAGCGACGCCCGCGAGGCGTTACATCGCGCGCAGGAGGAGCAGGAGTCGGCCAAGACGAAGGGCAAGTGGATCGATGCGCTGAAGACCATCGGCACATGCGCCGCGGTCGTCGTGGGCGTGGCCTCCGTCTGCTTCTCCGGGGGAGCCTCGGCGCCCGCGGTGGTCGCGCTGGTCGGCGTGCTCCTCTCGGCGAGCTCTTCGTACGTAGCCGACGCGACCAAGTCCGAGGAGCTCGGCCTCGCGCTGGCGCTCACCGGCGCGGCCATGTCGCTCGGCGCCGGCGCCTACTCGCTGCTTGCCTCGTCCGGCGCGCAGGCAGCTACCGCCATGACGGCGGGACAGAAAGCGATGACGGCGGGAGAGAAGGCGGTGTTGGTCGGCGGCCGCCTCACCGCGGCCTCGGCCGAAGTCGGCCAGGGATCGGTGACGATCGTGCGCGGTCACGACGAAGCGAACGCCATCGAAGCTCGCGCCGACGCCACGCGTTTCCGCGCGGACGCGGCGCGTGAGCAAGCGATGATCGACGAGACGATCGAGACGCTGCAGGCCATCGAGGCCAGCAACCGTCGGGCGATCAACAGCATTTTGGCGGTGGGCGAGACCATGCAGCAGGCCCGTTCCGCGACCATCTCGAACATGAGGAGGATCTGATGTCCGTTGCAGCGATCCGAGGCGGCGCGCCCGTCTCCAACGAGAGCGTTCAGGGCGAAGCGCCCGCCGCCGATGGACCGTCGCAGCCCATGCTGCCGGGTGACGCCATTCCCTACGCCATGGGCCTCGAGTTCGCAGCCGCCGCGCTCGCGTCGAAGGCGGCCGAGACGACGCTGAAGGCCGCGCGCGAGGGGCAACGGGCGGCGAAACTCGAGCAGGTTGCCGAGCAGCGCGCTCAAGCCGACGCAATGTCCGACAAGGCGAAGAAGACACGCTTGCAGGCAGGGATTTCTGGTTCGATGTCGATCGCCGGCGGCGCGATCAGTTTTGGCGCCGGGCTGAGTCAGGCCGGAGAGCTCAAACCAACCGGCAGGCAGGCCGCATGGGCCTCCGCAGGATCAGCCGTGAGCTCTGCCGCGCAGCCAACCGGCACACTCGTCGCCGGTGGAGGCGTCATCGACGCTGAGTCCGAGGCCAACACCCACGCCGCACGTGGCAAGACCGCCGAGGGCGTCGCCGAGGACTACGCGTCGCTCGAGAAGCAGGCGCGCTCGGTTATCGACAAGGCGACGTCGGTCATGCAGGCGCTGGTGCAGGAGCGACAGGCCGTCGCGCGGGCGATCCTTCGCCCGACGTGACCCTACTCCGCCACCGCGGCCGCGCTCGGCTCACTCGCGCGCAGCTCCGATAACACCTTCCGCGCCGCGTCGACCGTGATGTCGCCGAGCTCGATGATGCGGGCGGCGACCTTCTCGACGTTGTCGCCGCTGGCGCCCGCGGCCACGGCGACGGAGCGCGCGTGGAGGCCCATGTGGCCGCGCTGGATGCCGTCGCTCGCGAGGGCGCGCAGCGCGGCGAGGTTGGACGCGAGGCCGACCGTCGCCGCGAGGACCGCGAGCTCCACGGCGGTCTTGGCGCCGGTCATCTTGAGGGCGAGCTTCGCCGTGGGGTGCACGCGCAGGGTGCCGCCGACGATGCCGAGGGCGAGAGGCATCTCGAGGCGGCCGACGAGGTGCTCGCCCTCGCGGCGCCAAGTGGCGAGCGGCTCGTAGCGGCCGTTGCGCGCGGCGTAGGCGTGGGCGCCCGCCTCGACTGCGCGCCAGTCGTTGCCGGTGGCGATCACGACGGCGTCGACGCCGTTCATGATTCCCTTGTTGTGGGTGCACGCGCGGTAGGCGTCGAGCTCGGCGAAGCGCGAGCCGTCCTCCATGCCGCGCGCCACGTCGGCGCCGCTCATCTCCTCGGTGGCGAGCGCCTCGAAGGGCACGCGGCAGCTGACGCGCACCTTGCGACGGTCGCAGAGGTTGCTGAGGATGCGGAAGCCGATGCGCCCGCGGGCGAGGACCGCGAGCTCGTCGCCGATCGCCTCGGCGACGCTGTTGACGAGGTTGGCGCCCATCGCGTCGCGGCAGTCGATGAAGACGTCGACCACCATCATGTGGTCGCTCGGGGCGCCGAGGACGCGGATGTCGAGCGAGCGCGCGCCGCCGCCGCGGGCGATGAGCCCGGGGATGGCGGCGTCGGCCAGCGCGAGGATCTCGCTCGACGCCTCGCGGATGCGCTCGAGCGCCGAGCCGGTGTCCTCGACGTCGAGGAGCTGGATCTGCGCGGCGACGATCGCCGGATCGGCCTCGGCGGTGAAGCCGCCGCCGATGCGCGCGATGCGCGCGGCGTTGGACGCCGCGGCGACGACCGAGGGCTCCTCGATCACCATCGGCGCCACGACGTCGTGGCCGTTGATCTGCACGTTGAGCGTGGCCGCGAACGGGAGCGCGTAGACCCCGAGCACGTTCTCGACCGTCTTGTCGCTGGTGGCCACGTCGAGGCCGCGCGCGTCGCACGCGTCGAACTCGTGGGCGGCGAGGTGCGTGGCCTCGGCGACGACGCGGCGACGCTCGGACACGGGCAGCTTGAAGAAACCGGGGATACGAGAGGTGCGGGCCATTTCAGCTCCGTTCGACAGCATGGACGCCTAGCGAGTCGAGATCGAGGTCGAGCAGGTGGAGTCCGAGACTGTCGAGCGTCGCGGCTTCCTGCTCGGTCGGCGCGCGGGCGCCAAGCCACAACACCGTGTCGCCACCGCCCGCGCCGGACGGGAGCAGCGTGAAATTCGTGGCAGAACCCATGGCGCCGCCGGAAGACAGCACTTCTCGTGCCCGGTCGACCTCCGGCGGGACGAGCGGCAGGTCGAGCGTGGCGCCGAGCGCGGCGAGCCCCTCCACGTGGTGGGCCGCAGCCTCGACGAACGCGCTCGGGCTGGTTGCGCGCGCGCCGGCCTCGGCCGCCTCGACCAGCATGGCGAGCGCGCGCCTGGCACCGTCGCGCCGCAGGGCGAGACGATCGAGCGCGTCCGAGGTGCGCGCCGAATGGTCGAGCGCGAACGCCCTCATGGCGAGCCCCGCCGGGAGCTCGACCGTTTGCACCTCGAGCGTGTCGCCCTGCTTCTGCACCCGAATGACTCCACCAAAGGTCGCCGCGGCGACGTCGGCACCGGACCCGCGAGGCTGAATTGCCGCGTGGGCTGCCCGTGCTTCGTCAAAGATGCGACAGCGCGTCGAATGGTCACGAAGATTTTTCGGCGCCAGCAGCAGGGCTGCGCTCGCGACCACCGCGGCTGCGCTCGAGCCGAGTCCAAGCTTTCGCCCGTCGCGCTCCAGCTCGGCGACGTCGACCGCGGGCGGGACGCCGCCGAGCCGCCGCGCGACCTCGACGACCTCGGGGCGCGTGCTCGCCACGCCGGGCGACGCTGTGACGTAGCGGTTGACCGCGAGGACGATCGCCGGCGCGCCCTCGAGCACCGCGTAGGCTCCAGTCGTGAACAGCTTGCCCGGGGCGCGCACGATCATTCGACCACCCGGGCCGGGCCGCCCACGTGCGCGATGATCGTCCGCACCGCCGAGGGCGCGAGCTTCTCGGCGACGCGCGTGGCGTCGCGTGGCGCACAGAGGACCTTCACGTGCGGCCCCGCGTCGATCGTCGCCCACGCAGCGACGCCCTCGGCGCGCAGCGCGCGGACGCGAGCCAACAAATCGAGCGTCGCGGGCTGGAAGTAGAGCAGCGCCGGCGCGCTCGCCATCATGCACGCGTGCATGCGGAGCGCGCTCGCTTCAGCGGCGACGCCCACGCGCTCGAGATCGCCGGCGGCGAGCGCCGCGCGAATCTCGGCGGCGACGCGCGGCGCGTCCGCGACCCAGGCGTCGTAGTACGGGCTCGTCGCGCGGCAGTGCTCCATGCCCGAGGTCGAGCTCTGGAGCTTCGGTCCGAGCGTGACGGCCGCGACCACCACGGTGACGTGCGCGGCGCTCTCGACCGGCTCGGCGGCCGCGTTGTCCTCGGTGCCGAGCGCGACGAACCCACCGAACACGCTCCGCGCAGCGCTCGCCGAGGCGCGGCGCGCGATCCGCGAGAGCTCGCGGTCGTCGACCGAGACCCCCATCGCCGTGACGGCTGCGCGGGCGAGCGCCGCGAAGCCAGATGCGCTCGACGCGAGGCCCGAGGCCGTGGGGAAGTCGTTGTGCGACTCGATGCGCGCGAACGCGGTGATGCCGGCGAGCGCGCGCACCTCGTCGAGCAGCGCGGACGCGCGCGTGCTGTCGGCGAGCGCGCCGTTGAGCGTGAGCACGTCCTTGGTGAGCGACGGATCGAGCTCCACCGTCGTGCGCGTTTGCAGGCCGCCGAGCGACACCGAGATGCTCGGCGTGGCCGGCACGTTGCCGGGGATTGCGCGCTTGCCCCAGTACTTGGCGAGGGCGACGTTGGGGTGCGCGATCGCGGTGGCCCTCATCGGATCGGGCTCCCGATGTGCGCCGCGAAGCCCTCGTAGCCGGCCGCGCGCCACGCCGCGAGCACCGCTTCGGTCTTGCCCGGGGCGAGCGCGATCGCGCAGCCGCCGCCGCCGCCGCCCGTGAGCTTGGCGCCCATCGCGCCGGCCTCGCGCGCGAGGCGACAGACCTCCTCGAGCTTCTCGGTGGACACGAGCAGCGAGGACAGGAGCGCGTGGTTGAGGTCCATCAGCTGGCCGACCTCGTACCAGCGCCCGGCCTCGATCGCTCGAGCGCCCTTGAGCGCCAGCGTGTCGATCCCGTCGAAGGTGCGCTCCACGACCTGCGGCCTGCGCGCGAGCTGCCGCGCGACCGACTCGACCATCGTCTTGGTGGAGGAGGGCTCGCCGGTGTAGACCACCGCGAGCTCCATCACGCCGCCCGGCACGACGGGACGCGCTTCGCCGCCGCGCTGGAACTTGATGACGCCGCCGTGCGCCGCGACCGCGACGTCGACACCGCTCGGATTGCCGTGGAACACGCGCTCCCACGCGTTCGCGCACGCGGCCGCGCCGTCGTCGGTCAGAGAGATGCCGCGCGCGTCGGCGACGGCGCGTGCGATCGCGACGGCGATCGCTGCCGAGCACCCGAGGCCCGCGCCGCCCGGCACCACCACGTCGACGGCCACGTCGACCGGCGCCGCTCCGCCCACCGCTTCGAGCACCGAGGAGAAGGCGCGCGCGACGTCGTCGTCCTCGTCGGCGAGGGTCACGCGACCCCACGGCTGCATCGCGAGTCGCGACACGCCTTCGACCACGCGCGCCTCGGCGGTGGCGCCCCGATCGAGCGCGGCCGCGATCGCGTGGCGACCGTGCACGACGGCGTGCTCGCCGAACAGGATCACCTTGGCGAATGCGCGCGCCATCAGGACCTGCGCTCCGCGAGCGCCCTGCCGAGGGCGCGCAGCATCGACGTATCGGCGACCCCAGCCTCGTCGAGCGCGCGCTGGGCCTGCTCGAGCAGCGCGCCGATCCGTGCTTCGATCGCGGCGCGGGCGCCGGTTTGCTCGATCACGGCCGCCACGTCGAGCTCCTCGCCGCGGAGCCAGCCGGAGAGGTCGCCGCCGCGTTGGATGGTCTCGGCGATGAGCGCGGTGCGCTTGCGCGCGCGGAGATCGGAGCCGACCGGCTTCCCGGTCTCGGCCTCGGTGCCGAACGCCCCGAGCAGATCGTCGCGCAGCTGGAACGCCACGCCGAGCGGTGCGGCGAAGCGGTCGAGGGCCGCGCGCTGCTCGGCCGACGCGCCGGCGAGGATCGCCCCGAGCTCGATGGGGCCGCGCGTGGTGTAGCTGGCGGTCTTGAGCGCGTGCATCCGCTCGACCGCCGCGAGGTCGTGCGCGCCGAGCGTGAGATCGAGGGCCTGTCCGAGCACGACCTCCTCGTGGACACGCGCGAACGTGACCATCGCCGCCCGAGGTGCATCGATCGCGGCGAGCACCCGATGCGCGAGCGCACACCCGAGATCGCCGGCGAGCACCGCGAGGGCCGCGCCGAGGTGCGCGTCGCCGTGTCGCGCGGCCAGCGCCACGTGCACGGTCGGTCCGGAGCGCCGCGTGGCGTCGCCGTCCATCCAGTCGTCGTGCACGAGGAAGTAGCCCTGGAGCAGCTCCCACGCGCACCCCGCGTCGACCACGGCCGCGTCCATCGCGCGGCCGCACGCTCCGGCCGCC
>JALHOE010000115.1 GCA_022843175.1 Deltaproteobacteria bacterium | reverse complement strand
CGGCGCGTAGACCGGCGGGGGCGGCGGGGCCGGCGTGTAGATCACGACCGGCGGCGGGTTGGCGGGGGGCGGCGTCGTCGTGGTGGCCGGGGGGGGCGTGCCGGGGACGCCGACCTTGATTTCCGCGTCGGCGCAGAACCACGAGCCCGGCGGACACTTCGACTCCTGGGCGCTCGCGACCGTGGAGAAAGCCGCGACTGACGCGATGGACGCGACGGCCGCGAGGGCGACTCCGAAGCGACGAACACGGGAGGGCGACGAGGTGCCGGTCATGGAACGAGACTCCTTGCTACCGAGCGTAGCGAGACGAGCGACGCAAAGCGGGGACGTCGAACGTCTGAGCAATCCTGATGCCGGCGGGGGGTCACGTCCAGCATTCGGAGTTTCCCATGGGTGGGACACCGGCAGGCCCCCCCGATCGCGCGGAATTTCTGCAGGTCGTGCGGCATCGCGTCGCGCGGCCAACCCCCTCCGCCCCGCTCGCGGCCGGCGCTCCGTCCCGGCACTGTAATCCCCCGTTCGCTCCCCCCGTGAAAACCTCGCCGCCCCCTGGTAGGGTCGCGGCGCGCCGGAGCCCCGGCCCAAGGAGCATGCAGCCGATGCCGCAGATCGAGATCCGCCACGCGATGGACTGTGACGTCGACACCTACTGGAAGTGCGTGTTCGACGAGGAATACAACCGTCGGCTCTACATGGACATCCTCAAGTTCCGCGAGTGCAAGACGCTCTCGCAGGAGGACACCGGCGACAAGCGCACGCGCAAGCTGTACCTGAACCCGCCGCCGGCCGATCTGCCCGGCCCCGTGGCGAAGGTGATCGGCGATCTCTCGTGGCACGAGGAGGGCAGCTGGGACGCGAAGACCAAGCGCTATCGCTTCAAGGTCCGCCCCGCGTCCGCCGCCGATAAGACCACCATCGAGGGCGAGATCTGGTGCGAGCCGCGCGGCGACAAGAAGTGCGAGCGCGTCGCGAAGACCAACATCGAGGTCAAGATCTTCATGGTCGGCGGCATCGTCGAGAAGCGGATCGAGGCCGACATGCGCAAGAGCTACGACGCCGCAGCGAAGTTCACCGGCGACTACGTGAAGGAGAAGGGCTGGTAGCCCTCCCCAGCCACGGCCATCGTTCGGAATTCCGATCTACTCGCTATACGCGTTAGATCGGCATCGAAAGGCGATCGGCCGGGGGCTCGCGTCGGCAAGGCAGCGCTCGAGCACTCTCGCCCGCGGTCGTCCCGATCTAACGCGTATAGCGAGTAGATCCGAATCCACGGCGGCCATCGGCTCGGCCGTGGCTTGGGTCGCCCTTGTATCGCGGGGGCGAATGCCTACAGTGCCCTTACTTCATCCCCGCGGTGTTCCGCGGCTGAGGTCCAGTGAGGGGGCGCTCCGGTTTCGACGGGGGTAGCAGAGTCCTCGGTGGCGTGCAGAGGGGTTCACGACCTCGCAAATCCCGTGAAACGTATAGATGCGAACGACAACGCATTCGCGCTCGCGGCCTAAGAAACCAAGAACGCCGTCCGAGGGATGAGTCCGGCGATACTCACCCAAGGGCGCAACCGAATCGCCTGGCCGACCCCGTCCACCGTGCGCGGGTGAAGCGAGAAAACAGTACGGCGTAGCTGCGAGCGAAGGTTGTCGATGGCCGTCACCGCAGCGAATTAACACATCGACTACGCACGTAGAGGCCAGGATAAAGCACTTTCGGACGCGGGTTCGACTCCCGCCGCCTCCACCACGGCGACACGGTTTTCCCCGTGTCGCCGTTTCTACGTCCGGGCCTTGTGCCGCCCTTGTGCCGTCGGGCGCTAGCGCGCCAGCTCGGCCGCGGGACCGTCGTCGGACGGGGCCGGCTGGTCGAGCAGGGCGACCGACGCGGCGTGCCTCGACGGTGCGACGTGCGCGTAGCGGAGCGTGCTCTTGTAGTTGCTGTGGCCGGCGAGCGCCTGAACCTCGAGAAGGTGGACGCCGCGCTGCACCAAGTGGCTCGCGAACGTGTGTCTGCAGATGTGCCAGCCGTCCTCGGCGAGGCCCGCCCGCCTGCACGCGCGCCACATCGGGTGCTTCACCGCGTTCTCTCGGAGCCAGGAGCCGTCCTCGCCCGGCCACACCCACGGCGAGCCGACCCGGCGCGGGTGATCGCGGAGCGCGGCGACCACCGAGGGCGGCATCGGCACCGAGCGCGTCTTGCCGTTCTTCGGCACCGTGACGTGCTCCTCGGTCTTCCCGCCCTGCCCCGCGCCCCTCACCTTCGTGATCGCGCGCGTGACGTGAAGGAGGCCGCTCCGGAAGTCGACGCACTCCCACTGGGCCGCGCGCAGCTCGCCGATGCGGAGGCCGCAGCGGAGCGCGGTGCGGATCATCGATCCCCAGAACGGCTCCTCGTCGCCCGCCACGATCAGCCGGTCGGCCTCCTCGAAGCTGTAGAAGCGCGGCGGCGGCTCGGTCAGCTTCGGCCAGTCGATCATCGGCACCGCTGCGATGTGCTTCTTCACGACGGCGAACGCGAGGATCCGCCTCGTCATCGACATGTGGTTGAAGACGGTCTTCGGCGCGAACCCGGAGCCGGGCTTGCGGCCGTCGCGCGCGAGGTGGACCTTGAAGCGCTCCACCGCTTCGGCGTCGACCGAGCCGACGGGCGCGTCCGCGAAGTAGCGCGTCAGGTGCCCGTCGACGAAGCAGATCACCTCGTCGAGGTCTCGGTGCCCGCGCTTCTCGACCGCCAGGTCGTCACGGAGCTTCTCGACGTACTGCTTCGCGATTGTGACGAGCGTGACGACCGGCTGCGCCTCGGGCACGGGCGCGCGCCACGTGCCCGCCAGCACCGACGCCATCACCTGGCGCTCGTGCGCCTCGGCCTCGCGGCGACCGCCGGGCCCGTCGTAGGTGCCGCGGATCCGGCCGCTCGACGAGCCGTCGGGGAACGTGATCGTGAAGTCGTAGATCCACGCCCTCCGCGGCTTGCCGTCGGAGCCCTTCCACTTGCGCTCGCGGATGCTCACTTGCGCCTCCCGCCGTTGGTGCCGCGCGACCACGCGTCGAGCGCGGCGGGGTGCACGCGGAGCTGCCTCTTGCCCACCTTCACGACCGCCGGCCCGCCTCCCCGCGCGATGAGCGCGTACAGCGACTTGCGGTCCATGCCGACCGCGGCGGCCGCCTCGCTCACCGTGAGGAGCTTCGACGCCCGCGGCGTTGGCGCCGGCGACGCCGCGCCCCTGTCGAAGTCGGAGCCCGCCGCGCGGGCCGTCGCCCTGATCTCGGCGAGCTGCGCGTCGATGGCTCCAATGCGAGCGTCGACCGCGGCGAGCGCGCACTCGGCCGTCGCGATGTCGACCGCGCACCTCGCGATTGCTGACCCGATGATCCTCTCCAAGTCCATCCTCGCCTCCTCCACAGGAGCTCGCCGACCGCCGTGCTGCGGTCGGCGAGCGTGAATCGCGCGCTACCGCGCGCGGTCAGTACCCTCGACGCCGAAGTTCGAGCCCCTCGATCTCCTCGACGAGACGGGCGATCTCATTGCGGATGTCCCACGCGAAGTCGCCCCCCGCGCAGGCCTCGAGCCGCTGCTCCGCGTCGGCGAGCTCCTCGCGCTTCTGCTCGAGCCTCTCCTCGATCTGCTCGCGCTCCTCGTCGGTCATCGCTCCCCGACCCTGCGGAGCTGGCGGCTGCCGATCCGGTAGCGCGCCAGTTCGCCGCGCGCGTTGCCGAGGATCACGACCCCGCCCTCGACGCGGTCGTGCGCCCGGTTGGGCTGCGGCGCACCGGGCCCCTCGCTGCGGAAGTACGCGCGGCGCGCGCGCTCGATCAGGTCCTCGTCGTTCATCCTCGTTCGTCCTTTTCCTTTGGGCGCACCTCTCCCGTGCTCCGCGTTTGCAGCGGTGGCGCGGTCGAAGTCCGCACTGCGTAAGACCGGCCAGACACGCCGACCTCCGGCCTTGAAGTCCCCGGGTAACGAATGACCCACCGGCGAGCTCGGGTCGGAGGTTCGCCGTCAGTATTCGGACGGCAGCAGGATGCAGGTCGACGCCCTGTCGGCCTCCGTGATGATCCAGAACCTCGTCCCCTTGGCCGACCTGTGCGAGCTGAGGATCCGCGCCCCGTTCTTGAGCGCCCACTCGTTGGCGAGCGCGTCCTCGGGCGGCACGTCGCCCCACTGGCCCGCGGCGTGCGCGCAGAGCGCGGCGGCCGCCTCGGCCGACGGCACCGCCTCGACGACGCCGGGCGTGAGGAGCACGGCGCCGAGCCTGAACCGCGGCGTGATCACTTCGCCTCCTTGAGGCCGTACGTGCGGGCGATCGCCTTCAGCGACGGGTCGGCCTCGATCGCCGCCTCGCGGAAGTGCGAGGCGAGCTGCGTCGCGTACTGCGGCAGCGCGCCGGCAAGCCACTTCCACTGATCCGCGCTCAGCTCGCGGCCCTCGCTCAGCGTCCGCACGCACTCGGTGCCCTTGCCCATGTGCGACGACATGAAGCCGCAGCTCTTGAGCGACGGGTCCGCCGCGCGCATTCCGGTCCTGACGCCCATGATCTTCACGCACTCGGTCTTGAACTGGGCGTCGCTGCGGATCCGCTCCTTGACCAAGGCCTTGCTCATGAAGGCGGCGGGCCACGCGCGGTTCGGCTTGGGCTCCTTCTTCGGCTTCGCCTCCGACGCGGGCTTCGCCTTCGCCGGCGTGGGCGCGGACCAGCCGCCGCTCGGGCTGGTGCTCTCGTCGTAGGCGAGCGCGTCCTGCTTCGACGCGAACTCCTCGCTCATGCGCTGGAGGCGCTCGTTCTGCGTCTGGCGCTTGCCGCCCTTCTTCTTCGCCTCGGGCTCCTCGACGAGGGCGATCTCGAAACTCGCATCCCCGCCGCCGCGCGCGGGCTCCTCGTTCGGCGAGGTCTCGCGCGCCGCCGTCCAGTAGATCCTCACGTCGTCGCCGAACGCTCCGGCGCGGGCCTAGCGCGCGGACCTTCGGCTCCTTCTTCGGCGCGAAGGAGAGCGTGACGTCCTCGCTGTCGTCCTTGTCGACCGCGAGCTTCTCGAAGGCGGCGTCGAGCCTGTCGAAGCCGGGGTCCTCGCCCAGGCGCTCGAAGAAGTCGCCCGGCCAGTCCTGGTCGCCGGGCATCGCGAAGGTGACCGTCCTGGGCTCGTCCGACGGTGCCCGCCCCTCGATCTTCGGCTTCGGAATCACCTTGGCGACGGTCGATCCGACGATGACGACGAGGTCGAGCTTCGCGAGCTTTCGCGCGGCGCCGAGCACGCCGCCCCCGACGCGGATCGGCGAGCCGTCCTGCGGGAGCACGCCCAACAGCTTGGTCATGCCCTCCGACATCGCGGGGGTCTCGGTGGCGGCGGTCGCGGCGGTCTTGTGCGTCTTGGTCTTCATGGGTCGCTCCTGTCGGCCGGCGTCAACTTGATCGCCGGGAGCTCCAACAAAACACTCCGCCGAACCCGCAATAAGTTGGGTGCGCGCTGACCCATCCCCCGCGTGCGTTCCGATTGAATGCATAACTGCGCTATGGCGGCGCCTCAGTGCAGGACGCGCGGCGCGCCGGCGGCGCGCGCGTCGAGCTCCAGGGCGTGCAGCACGTGGTCCGCGTAGCCGACGTCCGCGCGAAGGCGCTCGGCGAGATCGGGCGCGGGGGGCCACGCATAGTCGACGGCCGCCGTCAGCGCCGCCGCGATCTCGCGGACCCCGTCGAGGTGAAGCTCGCGCTCTCCGTCATGCGGATGAAGCGCAACGGGCTGGAGATGTTCGCGGAGGACGTCCGCTGAAGAACCCGCCCGCGGGCGCCGCCGCCGTCCACCTTTCCCGGTTGGCGGCGCGGCGCGGGCGGGCCTTTCGCAACCGGAAGGGTGACACATGGCTAACGAGATTCAGTCAGTCCACGTCGACGAGCTCTCGCCGGAGAGGCTGCGCTCGCAGCGCCTCGCCGACGCGATCGCGAAGGCGAAGGCCTCCGGCATCGACAACCTCTACCACCTCGAGGCCGGCGAGTTCGACGTCCTCTTCAAGGCCCCCGACGAGCGGCTCTACCACCGCGCCGTCGGCAAGGTCTCCGAGGAGAAGGGCAAGGCGCCGCAGGCCCTCAAGGAGCTGGCGCTCGCCGTCGTCGTCCACCCGGACCTCGACGCGTTCCGCGCCATCCTCGCCAAGTTCCCCGGCCTCGCGATGAAGGTCGCGAACGATGCGATGGCGATCGCCTCGCTCGAGGAGGCGACCTTCTCGCGAAAAGCCTGACCCCGGCGATGCACCGCGCGGTCAAGAGCCCGGAGTACGCCGGGCGCTGCGTGCTGGCGGCGGTGCTCGACCGGGACGGCTCCGTCGAGGCGCGCGTCGGCACCGCGCTCATAGGCCAGGCGGTCATCGGCTGCGCCAGCTGGGCAAGCCCGAAGAAGTGAAGCGACACCATGGACGACCGCCTCAAGTTCATCCTCGACCTCGTCGACAAGATCAGCGGCCCCGCCGCGAAGATCGCCAAGTCGATGCGCGGGGTCGCGGACGCGATGAAGGCGGTCGACAAGGCGGAGTCCAAGGTCGGCGGCGGTGGCCGCATGGCCACGACGCTCCGCCGCCTCGGAGACACGAAGGTCGGGCGCGCCGTGCGCGCGCTCGGCACGGAGCTGCGCGGCCTCGGCCCGGCCGCGTCCAAGGCGTGGGGCGGAGTCTCCGAGCTCGCCGGCGGCATCGGCGCGATGGCCGGAGGCGCGCTCGTCGCCGGAGGCCTCGTCGTCGCCGCGGCCGGCTACGGCGCGTCCGTCGTCGCCTTCAAGGAGGGCGCGCTCTCCGCGATGGCCACGTTCCTCGGCTCGCAGGACCAAGCGAAGCAGCTCTACCAGAAGACGATCGACCTCGCGTCGTACCTGCGCATCCCGGCGAAGGACGCGCTCGAAGGGGTCAACGACCTCCTCGCCGCCGGCTTCAAGGCCGACGAGGCGATGCAGATCTTCAAGGGCGCGCTCGACCTCAAGAGCCTCAAGGGCGCGGACACCAAGGCGCTCACCACGATCCTCGGCCAGATCAAGGCCAAGGGTAAGCTCCAGACCGAGGAGCTGCTCCAGCTCGCGGAGTCCGGCGGACTCGGCATCGACAAGGTCTACGCGGAGCTGGGGCGCCTCAAGGGCATCGACGCCGGCACGACGGCAGGGATGCAGAAGCTCCAGAAGCTTCTCGAAGGAGGGGCGATCGACAGCGCCACCGCGATCAAGGCGGTGCAGGGCGCGATCAAGTCGATGACCGGCAACGAGCTCGGAGGCTACGCCGAGAAGTCGCGCAACTCGCTCTCCGCCCTGTGGCAGGGCCTCAAGGACGCGCCGACGCAGTGGATCCTCCGCGCCGACACGAGCGCCGCGATCGAGCCGCTCCGCAGGTTCATGCAGGCGCTCAACGACGCGTTCGATCCGTCGACGGCGTCGGGCCAGAAGTTCGTCTCCGCCATCAGCGCGATGGCCTCCGCGCTCGCCGCCTTCGCCGACGGCGCGGGCTCCGGGTTCATGGCCGCGTTCAAGCCGGTCCTCGACGTGTTCCGCGACGCCTCGGCGGGCGGGATGGACTGGGCGAAGATCATGCGCGACCTCGGCAAGGTTGTCGGCTTCATCGCCGCCGCGATCGTGATCGGCTTCGGCGCCATCGCCGCCGCCGTCTCTTTCGTGATCGACAACTGGCAGGTCTTCGCCGCGATCCTCCTGCTGCCGCTCGCGCCGATCCTCCTCGTCGGCGCCGCCATCTGGGCGCTCATCGAGGGCGTGCTCGCGTTCGTCGCCGTCTTCACCGACGCGGTCGCCCACGGCGTCTCCCTCGGGAGCGCGCTCGTCGACGGCATCGCCGCCGGCATCCGCGCCGCGTGGGGGGCTCTGAAGGGACTGTGGAACGGGCTCGTCGGCACCCTGCCCGAGGCCGCGGCCAACAAGCTCAAGATCGCCTCGCCCTCGCGCGTGATGAAGCAGATCGGCGTCTACGCCGTCATGGGCTTCACCGAGGGCATCCAGTCGCAGGCCGCCAACACCAACGCGGCGATGTCGATGGCGGTCGCCCCGCCCGCGCCCTCGATGGGCATGGCCCCGATCGCCTCGGCCGGCTCCGCGGCGTCGGGCGGCTCGAAGGGCCAGACCATCATCAACATCGTCCCGCAGGTCACCGCGATGCCGGGCGTCACGCACGACGACGCGCGGCAGCAGGGAGAGGCGTTCGCGCGCGGAGTCCGCGCCGCGCTCGCCGACGAGCTCTCGAAGCTCGCAGGGGAGTCCGCCTGATGGCCGACGCCCCCGCGCACTGGGACGACAAGCCCGTCCCCTGGGACGCGCTCTACATCAGCAACGTCCTCGCCCCCGGCATGGTCGACGACGTCGACGTGTCCCGCAGCTACAAGGTCGACGAGAAGGGCGGCGCCGGAGTGAACGGCGCGACGCTCACCGTCCAGGGGCTCCAGCTCGCGAACGTCACGATCAAGCTGCGCCTGTGGACGCGCAACCACCTCAACAAGATCGACCAGCTGATCTACTCGGTCTTCATCAAGCCGAAGCAGACCAAGCAGGTCCGCCCGTTCGACTTCACGCACCCGGTCCTGACGACGCACGGGCTCCGCTCGCTGCTCGTGCAGGACGTCACCGGCCCGAGCAAGCCCGACGGCGAGGGCTTCTCGTACGTCACGCTCAAGTGCAAGGAGTTCGCGCCGCCGCCGGCCAAGCCCGCGGCGTCCGCGACCACCACGCCGAAGGCGACGACGAGCGCGGGGCTCCCGAAGTGGACCATCGAGGACGAGCAGCTCCTCAAGGCGCTCGAGGCCGAGGCCGCCAAGCGCGTCCTGCACGGCGACGACGTCTCGAAGATCAACGAGCGCATCTGGAACCTGAAGCAGCGGAAGGCCGGCGCGGAGTTCGTCGGCCCGATTGCCCCGTCAGGCCCCGGCGCGGGGGCGGCGAAGCCGTAAGGCCATGTCGGAGCTGCGCCTCGGCCCCTACCGCGTCCACGCCGCGCGCATCTCCATGCCCGTGCGCGGCGCGTGGCACGCCGACGTCGACGTCGACGCGGACGTGCTCGTCGAGGGCGAGCGCCTCGAGCTCGTCGGGCCGGGATTCAAAATGTCCGGGACGGCTCGGCGCGCCGGCCACTTCGCGCAGCGCGGGGCGGTCCGCCTCTACGCCGGCGCCGACGGCCTGCGCACGGAGCTGCGCGCGGTCTCCTACCGCCGCGTGTTCGTCCGCCAGATCCTCGCCGACCTGGCGCGGGAGACCGGAGAGGCGTTCTCCTCGTCCTCGGACGCCGCGACCCTGTCGGCGTTCGTCGAGCGGTTCACGAGGCCAAGGGGGACGGCGTCCGAGGCGCTCGCGGCGCTGCTGGACGTCCTGCCCGCCGGGACCTCATGGCGCTCGCTCGACGACGGAACCATCTGGATCGGGATGCCCGCGTGGCCGACGACGTCGCTCGCGCTCCAGGTGCTCGACGACGACCCCAAGACCGGCGTGGCCACGCTCGCGAGCGAGGCGGCGGAGCTGCGGCCCGGAGTCGTCCTCGACGGCCGCCGCATCACGCACGTCGAGCACTCCTTCGAGGACTCGGCCGTCCGGACCGAGGCCGAGTGGACGCGCGACCCCGAGGAGTCCTCGAGCTCGCGCCTGCTCGACGGCATCGCGTCCGTCGTCCGCAGGATCACCCGCGCCACGAAGTTCCACGCGCGCCGCGTCGGCACCATCCTCTCGCAGGAGGCCTCGGGCCGCGTCTCGGTGAAGCTCGACGGCGCCGACCTCGCGGGCGCCGACGGGGTGCTGCTCCGCTACGGGCTCCCCGGCTTCCGCGCGAAGGTCCCCGCCGGGACCCGCTGCACGCTCCAGTACGAGGAGGGCGACGGCCGAAAGCCGGTCGTCACCAGCTTCGAGGGCGAGGCGGTCGACGAGGTGTCGTTCGACGGCGGCACCAGGGCGGTCGCGCGCGTCGACGACGCGGTAGGTTGCGGAAAGCTGCTCGTCGTGACGACCGTCGGCGTCGTGAACAGCGTCGTCTACTTCGCGCCGGGCGCCACGTTGCCCGATCCGCTCCCCGCCGGCGGCGTCATGTTCACGGTCAGCGGGGTGATCACGAGCGGCAACGCAAAGCTGCGCGCCTAGAACGAGTCGGCCAGGCGCTCGCGGTGCGCGATCGCCTGCACGTTGGGATCGTCGCCGAGGATCGCCAACCAGCGATCGCGAACGTGCTCGGGCAAGCCGCGATAACAATCGATGAACCAACGGATCGTTGCCTCGCGGTTCGCCGGGTCGTACGCGAACTCTCCGTCCGCGCTCATCTTCTTGAGGCCGGGCCTCCCGGGCTCCAGATCGAGCTGGTTCTCGTTCGCTGCCTTTGACGGCGCGGTCGCGCGCGCGATGCGCGCTGCGTCGTGGATGCGGACGGTGAGATCGTAAGCAACGGCGCGTCGGCGGGGCTCTGTGATCGGCACCTTCTCCGGGTGCGTCACTGAAACGTAATCGGAGGCGCGCTCATCGATCTCGTCGACGGTCGCTCCGGGCTCAAGACCGAGAAACGACAGCTGCTCCGAACCCACATCCTTCTTGAACTTCATTTCGCCATTCCTCCCTACGGAGACTCTCAACCCCCTGCACACTAGGTCAGGAGGGTGCCCGAAGTCAAGGACCGAACACAATTAGCGGTGGTCGCATCGCTCGCGACCCCAACCTGTTGTGGTGTACGTGTGTGCAGCCTGTTGCAAGAACGCGGACTTGCGTTGACGAAGCTCGGGTTGGTCCGCAGTGGTGCCCGTGTCGCACCGCCGCTAGCCCGTTCATCGCCCGTCCCGGTCATGAGCGTCTACGGCACCGACGTCTCGACCTTCGTCCGCAACGACGAGGGCGCCATGGACCTCGACCCGTTCTTCGTCGAGATCTCCGGCCCGCGCGTGATCGCCGAGGCCGTCGCGCGAAGGTGGACGAGCGAGAAGGGCTCCCTGTTCTGGGACCCGGACGGCGGCGAGGACGTGCGCGCGCTCCTCGGCTCGCGGTTCGACCCGGCCGAGGCCGTCGACCTCCAGGCGACCCTGTCCGCCGAGGCGGAGAAGGACGAGCGCGTCCTGCGGTGCTCCGTCCTGGTGACCTGGGAGCTGGCCGCCAGGAGGGTCCGCATCCGCGCCGCCGTCACCCCGGCCGAGGGCCCGTCGTTCCAGTTCGTGATGCCGGTCGACGCGGTGACGTCCGCCGTCCTCGGCCTCGAGATCGTCGAGTGACTTAGCCCGTTCATAGGGCGCGGATGGCGTGAGCACCATCAGCCTCGCGGACCTCCTCGTCGAGCAGACCGAGGCGCAGTTCGGCACCACCATCCTCGCGAGCCTCACGGCCGCCGGGTTCCCGACGACGAGCTGGGCCTCCACGAGCGTCCCCGTCGGCCTGATCAACGCCTTCGCGCGCGCGAGCGCCGACGTGTCGAAGCTCGTCCCGAAGATCGCCGCGGGCGGCCTCGTGAGGCTCTCGACCGGCGGATGGCTGACGCTCCTCGCCTCGTCGAACTACCTCGAGGAGCGGGCCGGCGCGACCTACTGCGTCCGCAGCATCCGCCTGACCGACCTCTCCGGCAGCCCGACCGTGATCGCCGCCGGCGACCTGATCGTCCAGAGCGCCGCCGGCCGCCACTACCGCAACGTCGCCGGCGGCACGCTCGCCGCGTCGGGCACGCTCGACCTCCAGTTCAAGGCGGAGGGCACGGGCTCCGAGTACAACGCCGACGCGGCGCCGTGGTCGTTCTCGACCGCCCTCCCCGGCGTCACCCTCACCCACCTCGCGCTCCTGACGGCGGCGGTCGACGAGGAGTCCGACGAGAGCCTCCGCTCGAAGTGCGTCTCCAAGTGGTCGACCCTCGGGGCCGGCGCGAACGACGACGCCTACCGCTACTGGGCGACCCACGCGCCGGGCGTGACCAAGGTCGCGCGCGTGAAGGTCCGCCGCCACCATCCCCTCCCCGGCCAGGTCACGCTGGTCCTCGCGGGCGCCAGCACGACTGTCCTCGCCGGCGTCGTCGCCGCGGTGCAGGACTACGTCGACCCGGCGACCCGCCTCGGCAAGGCGCCGACCTGCGTCGACGTGTTCGTCGAGGCGGCCGTCGAGGTGCCCGTCGCGCCCGTCGCCACGGTCTACCGCCGCTCCTCCCACGCCGCCGCGATCGCCGCCGCGCACGCGGTCTCGATCCCGGCGGTCGCCGCCGACACCGAGATCGGCGGGACCGCGTACAGGAACGAGTTCGTCCAGCGCCTGATGGACCCCGACGGCGTCGTGAACGTCGTCCTCACCACGCCGGCGGCCGACGTCGTCCTCGCGGCGAACGAGGTCCTGACGGTCACCAGCCTCGCCGGCATCGCCTACGTGGACGTCTGACCAATGGCCGAGACCTCAGAGGAGTACGTCCAGGAGCTGCAGCCCCCGCCGCTGAAGCGGAAGTGGGGCCTCCGCTGGGGCGGCGCCGTCGGCCTCGTGCTCGACGGGATCTCCGAGCTGGCGACCGCCGCGGTGAAGGCGTCCGTCGTCGACCAGGCGCCGAGCGACGCGCTCCTGTGGATCGGCTGGGAGCGCGACCTCGAGCGCGGTCCCGCGGAGAGCTCCCTCCGGTACCGCGCGCGGCTCAAGAGCGCCTGGAACGACTGGCCGTGGGCCGGGACGGACAAGGGCGTCCTCGGGGCGCTCTCGGTCCTCGGCTACTCGGCGGCGGAGCGGCGCGACCGGCAGTGGTGGCACGACGACCTCGTCCCCGGCACCGTCTGGGCGCGCAACTGGGTCGTCGTCTACGACCCGCCCGCGGCGTGGCCGATCGTCGAGACGTGGGCGGACCTCGCGGCGAAGTACCCGACGTGGGCCGACTGGTCCGCGGCGCGCGTCGCGTGGGGTCTCGAGGCGCCGCTCGACGAGGTCGCGCACATCACCCGGACCGTCGCGAAGTGGACGAGCTCGCACGCGCTCGTCGTGAACATCATCGTGGTCGCGCGCGGCCGCGTCTTTGGTTACCCCGACGTCGCGACCTACTCGGCGCTCCCCGCGGGCACTTACGCGTCGTACGTGGCCTACTGGGACGGCGTGTGATTCATCGACCCCACGGAGGCCACGCATCTAAAGCCAATAAAGTAACGTCCGATTCCGGGAGGTTGCGTCACCAGCGTCTTTACGCCCGTACGATCGATTCCCTGCGGAGTTAGTGCGCCCATTATCGAGTATGTGCCGTCATCGTCCCGCGCCCACTCGCGCAATCCGCCAGCGAGGCCATGCACACCGAGCAAGCTGACGTCGGCCACGTCATGCAGCGTGCAGTGGCTGCCGACGCAGAGTTCAGGTGGACCACCGCCGTTTCCCCACGGATACTTCGTCGCAAGCGATCCGTTGGTGGCGACCCACGCCCACTCGCGGACTGACGGCAACCGGGCCCCGCGGCTCCGACAATAGTCCTCGGCGTCGTCGGTCGTGAGGCAGTTCATCGGCCATCGTCCGCAGTCGGGTTCGAAGCTGTGACACGTGAGCGTAAGTGACGCTGATGTGTAGCCGCAGGCCTGACCTAGGTAAGTAAGGAACGCCGCTGCGCTGACCTCCTCGATATCGCAGCACAAGTCGGCTACACCGACCGCGTGCGACCCTGGCACTCGGACGGTCCTTCCGGTGCAAGTCATGGGTCGCGCCGCGACCGATGACGATGGCGACGCGTCGGGGGCAGTGCGGGCGATCGCGGCTGGACTGTGCGGCTCCTGGCACGCGGTGACAGCGCCAACGGCGCACAACACCGCAATTGGCAACGTCGTCACGGAGTCCAATCGGGCGGATCGCTGACAATGCGGCGGCGCTGAATTGCGGCGATCTTCGGCCGCACGCGCGGATCGGCTTCCGGCGACGGATCCGTCACGCCACCCGAAACGAGCATTGAGATGTCAATGTACGCCACGACACGGCCCTCAGCCTCAGGGCCTCGGGGAAACTCTGGGCCGTCGCTCGCAGGAGTGCGCTGATGGAATTGATCTATAGTGCGCTGCACCGTTCGCTGATCGACGCGCAAGTCATCACGCATCGGATCGTCGGTCTTCCCGCGCCCCTGCGGAGGCTCTCGCTGTCGATTGTCAGTCTGCGGTGGCGGCGTTTGCCAGAGGTGCGTCTGAGGATTCAGGAGCTTCCAAGCCGGCGGCGTCACACCGTGCGGTGTGCCGGGCTGAGGCCCGCGAACGGACCCCTCCCAATGCGGCGGGGGGCTCGTTGTTGTCACCGTGGGATGAAAAGTACCGTACGGCGTGTAATCCCACGTTGTTACTATCTTCCCGCCGGGCTGCTTCGTCGGATTCTCTTGCCAGAGGCCGCTCGAGCCCGCGGGATGGTTCTTGTGACCTTGCGAGACAAGACCGGTTCGGTCAAAGCTCGGACGTCCGTCAGTCAACCCGTACCTGTCGCCGCGCGAACTTCGCGACGGGCCGTCAACACCGTCGCCCGGGTTGAGCGGACCAACGGACGACGGGCCCTGGCTGCGCTCGCCGGGATCGAAACCCAAGCCGAACTCGCCGAACGCGCCAAGCCAGTCGCTGTCATCAATGCCGAGATCGTTGCGGTCGCCGTAGTCGACAAGCGGCGTCTCGCGTTCGGCACCAAGAAGTCCACCGACGGCCATCACCCGATGCCTAACTGGTTTGCGAATGAGCATTTTGAATAAATCCTCGGGTGCGGATTGTGAACGCGGACATGCTCAAAGATGCAGGCCGACGAAGCCGTACGCACCGAATAGATGCCCGGATGACGTAGCGCGTCCGCTACTAAAGACATCGCTCGGGGGCGCAACGAGGGCAGCCCGAAAATCGATGCCGACATGGATGTCGCGGCCCCAATACCCAGTCGCCAGTCCGGCGCCCGCGTAAAGCGTGCCTTCGCTACACTCGTCGCGGGGGCAGGGACGGCTCGCATGTATTCGGCTACCAAAACCGAGCCCGACGTACGGCCGCACAAACATTGACCCCGCGAAGACACGCTCGTATCCGAGTTCCGGGACGAACATCGCGCGCTGGACCACGGGGGCTCCTTCGTACGCGCGGCCGCCGAGATGGTAAGTGAATGATGCGCCGAGGAATAAACCAGAACGCGATTGCTGACCAATTGCGGCACGCTCGTTGATGCGTATACCGCCACGTGCGCCGAGGCCAGTTCGGTACGCCGACCTATTCAGTTCCGTTCCACTCAGCGCAAACCCGTAGCCCGCGTGCGCCTCAATGTGCCCCGTGACGCGCTCGCCAGGACGTGCAGCGGGCGCACCTAACAAGAGCGCCAAGGCTACGAGCAGCGCAGGTGCCCTACTCATCCTTCGCTTCGCCCGACCAATAGTGCTTGAAGAAGAACCGAGTGCCGCCACCGAGCACGATGAGGTGCATGTCGCCGTCGGGCGTACGATGAAGCGGTTGACCCACTTCGTCCATGAAAACCGGCCTACCAGAATCCACGAGCGCACGCCGCGCCGCCGGCATGTTCCAGATAGTGAGTCCTTCGAGCTCATCGCTTTGAGCTGTGACATAATCGAACGCCTCCTCGACTTTGTCGCCCCATAATCCTAGGATAGCCGCGGCAGCTGGGCCCCCGACAGCCGTGGCGACAACGTACTCCGGTGCGCCGATATTCTTGCGAGCGGGGTGGTAATCCACCCGGTGTGCGGTGACGCGGCGGCCGCTGATCATGTCAAATCCCATGATGCCGCCCACGCCATCTCCTGTTCGGTCGGCCCACTGGGCCGCGAGGTAGAGCCTGCCACTAGATGCGAAGACACCGCCTTGGATGTTCGATGCCATAAGCGGGGTGCCGCCCTCGTCGAACAGCGGCGCAAGACCCACAAACCGAAGAACGGGCTCGCGAGAGAGCGGCCGCAGCGCCAACTCGTAGGCCCGAAGAGTGACGGGCTCGCTTTGGTCAAACCCATAAAATGGACAACTATACAGAAGTCCGTCCGCCGGGCTCACGGCGCACCACGGCCCTGAGCCAGACTGCTCCGTTAGCGTTGCGAAACCTAAAAACTCAAGCGATTCCGAGTCCCATGCGACGACGCGCGGTTGCTTTGCCTGATCCACATGCTCCAGCGCGCCGACGACGATGCGTTCGCTATCGACATAGTCGATATCGCCGAGATGGGTGAACCCATAATCAACAAGCTGCGTCGGCAGGTCAGCAACATGAGCGGCGTCGGACCACTCGTGAAAGGAGTGCAGTTCCATGCCAAGCGGAATCTTCCACAGGCGCCCTATTTCTTGCGAAAAGAACCAATGCAAGTGGTCGTGCGTGACGCCTTGAAGGAATGAATTCCAGCTTCCTGACGGGTTTCGAGGATAGTCTTCCAGCGGCACGATGCCGCCGGCCGGCCAGTCGAGGTGTTTACCCGCGCCTATCCGCTCGAACAAGTCGCGACTGCGACGGAACGAGCCGCAGTGCCGCCGAATCCCTTCCTCCGGACGAGCGTCGGTGCCGTAGACGCGCTGCATTGATGCTCGCAGACTCCTCGCCATGCTCATCCTCCCATGGCCTTGAGGCGGCTGTTGAGTTCGAAGACGGCCGCGCGAAGGCGCCTTATCTCTTTCACCAGGTCAACGTACTCTCGCGGCCTCCTCAAGTCATCCCAGACAGAGCCTCCGAGCGACGCGACGGCCGTGACATACCCGCTCGACCCGAGCGTGTGACCAGCACGGCTGACGGCCGTCACGCCGTGAGACAGTGAAACAGTGCCGAGTGTTGTATTTGATGGAACCGCTGCGACCGGGATCCGAACGAGGACCTCGTCCTGTAGGACGATGGGGCCGCGCACTCGAACGTGTGTGTCGGCGGGATTTTCGAAGCGGACGACGTCACCAACGAGAGTAACCGTCGGCTCATCGTCGTCGCCCAGCATGATGTCAGCGGCCATGTTGTCCTGTTGGCATAATATTGGACACGCGGCGCATCGACACGCGAGCGCCATTTCGGTCTACGCATCGCGACCGATCAGGTCGACCGCGATTGTGACGCTGCTGTTAGTCGTCAGACCGCTGTTACCGCCCTCGAGGTACAGGTAGACGCCGAGGTAGCGTCCGATCGTCAGCTGTGGCTCGTTCGCGTCAGGCGTGGGCACGCGCGCGACAATCATCGTCCCGGCAGTCGTGGCGGTCGTCAGCTCGGCCTCCGCGAGCGTGTCGGCGACGAAAGTCGTCGATGGATCGTCTGGCGCCACCATCGTGTTCATGACGAGCACCTTCACCTTGGCATTGGCCCCGTTGATGGTGCTGGCGAAGACGCGGACCATTAGCGCGCCCGACACCCAACCCAGCGCATCAACAAACTCGCTGAGGGGCGGCATGATCAAAGAGCCGTTTGACGCGATCACGGGGAGCGTGATCGTGGTTTTCCGAACAATGGATAACGCGATACCTGCCATGATCGTCTCCCCTTTCCGAACAGAAACCGAGCCCTGGGCAATCAGCGCTTTGCGCAATTACGCATCGCGCCCGATGAGGTCGACGCCGATAGTGATGCTGCCGCCTGTCGTCGTCCCGGTGTCCGCTTGGACGAGCATCAGTACGGCCACTGACTCCGCAATGGCGGGGTACGGGCGGTTCGTCGCGTCGGGCGTTGGAATGTACGAGGTGAAGAGCGCGGGCTCCGTCGGCGTCCCAGTAGGCAGCTCCACCATCGCGAGCGGCGGCGCGTCGTCGACGATGTCGAGCAGCGTCACCGACGGATCCTCGGGCGCGACGACGCAGTTGAAGACGACGATCAGCACCTTCGCCGTGGCGCCGGTGATGCTGTTGTCGTAGACGCGGACCTGCAGCGTGCCGGAAACCCAACCGAGCGTGTTCACAAACTCCGCCAGCGGCGGCAGGAACGCGGTCCCCGGGCCCACGACCGCCGGCAACGTGATCGTCGTCTTTCGCAGAATTGGGACCTTCACGCCGGCCATCAGCTGTCCCTGCCGATAAGGTCGACGCCGACCGTGATGTCGCCACTCGCGCTGGCGGCGCTGAGGAGCCGCGTCGACATCTGGACGGAGACGTAACGGGTCATTCGGTCGGGGATACGGCTCGTAAGGAGGACCGGCGTGCCGCTGGTGTTCAGCGTGTAGTCGAACTGCACGAACGTCAGCGGTGCGGTCTCGATCAGCGTGACCGACGGATCCTCCTGCGACACCGACGTGTTGTAGACGGCGATGCGCACGCCGGCGCCGAGCCCCTGGCTCGTCGAGATGTTCACGTCGTAGACGCGCACCTGCAGGACGCCCGACACCCACCCGAGCGTGTCGATGAACTGCGCCAGCGGGTTGATCGGCACCGGGGTGGGCGGCGTCGCCAGATAGAGCTTCGTGCGCCGCAGCGCCTCGACCTGCATTCCTGACATGGATGGTCCTCCCTGAGGTTCTTCGCGTCATCGAGCCCAAGATGGCCGCTTGCCGTACCCGTAGGCGCGGATGTAATGGACGACCGCGGCGAGCAGGTTTGCGTTGCCGCCGCCCGTCGCGGCAAAGAAGTCGATCGCGTTCGTGGTGAAGTTCGGACTGCTCGTTGTCGGTGACGCCGACGTCAGGTTGACGACTGTGCCGCCGTTGACGCGGTACTTGATGACGGTCGTTGTGTTGGCGCCCGTCTCGACCCAGACCTGCACGACGTCGCCCTTCGCGAACGCGATCGCGGCCGACGACACGAACGAGACGCCGTTGATGCGCACGGCAACCTCGTGCGTCGTGGCGGCGATGTACATGTAGTCGCCGTTCGCGGTGTAGAAGAGGAAGCGATCTGCCGTCATCGCGGCGACCGCTTCGAGCGCCGTGAACCTGAACTCCAGGCGGATGCTGTTGTACGTGCCGTTCGTGGTCTGAAGGGCGGCCTCGGATGCCTTGTGGAGCCGAGTCATCGCTCGCGTGACGCTGGTCGTCGTCGTCAGCGTCGTCGACGAGGCGAACCGCCGTGAGTCATGCTGCGCGCCGTAGACGTAGATGGTGAAGGCCGAGTTGTTGCCGGTCGCGCCGTACACGTAGATGCCGGTCGCTGCCGCGGTGGCCTCGAACGAGATGCGCTGCCACGCCGTCGTCAAGGTCGCCGCCGTGCCGTACTCGACGTTCGTTCCAACGCGGATGTCCGCGGTGCCGGACGCCACGCGAGCCCAGAGCGACACGACCTCACCGACGGCGATCGTCGCCGACTGCGCGAATCGCGTGGCGTTCGCGACGCCGCTGCCGTCGTAGACGACCTTCGAGGCTGCGTTTCCTCCGGCCGGATCGGTGACGTCGGAGGTGTCGGCTGTCGCCGTGACGCCGGTGCCCTTGATCCAAGCTGACTGAGAGACGTCCGAGCTGTGGAGGATGTCGTTGGTGTTCGCGGGCTCATGGAGGAGCCCGACACCCGTACCGACGTCCCCTATCGCCGGCACGTCGGTGGCGACGCCCGAGATGACCAACGACGACTCCGACGTCTGCGCTGTCGCTGACGACGCACGTGCGAAGACGAGCGGCATGGCTGCGATGGCGGAGGTGTTCGCCGACCCGTTCGTCGTCGTTGAGACCGGAAGAGCACCGAACTCCGCGCGCCACACGATCCCGTCGCCGAGCTGCCAGAGGCCCGGCTGCGGCACGTAGAACGCGCCATTGTGGATCCAGGAGTCCATCAGAGAAGCTTGAGGACGCGGAGGTTCTGGGTGCCGCTGGCGACGATGCCGTACACGGAGCTCTCGTCCTGGATCGGCAGCGTGATGCCCTTCCCCGGCTCGATCTCGAGACCGTTCGACGTCGTGACGTTGCTGTCGCCGACGAACACGCTCGCGGTGTTGCTCGACGGCGCCTGCACCATGATGCCGGCGTTGGCTGCGCCGCCGGAGCCGGTGCCGAGTGCAGTTGCGCTCGTACCCACACTGACCGCCGGAACCGTCTTCAGCTGCAGCGCGATGATCATCCGGACCTGGCCTCCCTCGTCGCGAGCTCCTCTCGAGTCGCGCCCGGCCATCAAGCACTCCGTGTGCCGGTTAGGCCATAATGCGTATGATGGCGTAAACGTTGAATAACGAAAAATCTACGCGCCGCGCCGGTTAGAGTTCTGACGGCCCAAACATGGAACCGGCGTCGCTGCCGTCGCGATACTTACGGCGAGGTGTCGGTCTCAAGCGTCGACGTCGAACGCCGGGACGTCATCACCCCTGCGGGGTGATGGTGCTGCGACAGAATGTGTCGCAGCACCGCGCCGCCGAGGGCCGGCTCGTAGCCTTCTTGTCGCGCGTCCGGGCATGCCCACCAACGTGCCCGGCTCCGGCGCGAGCTACCCCGCGAACGTCCGCACGCCGAGCGACTCGGACTCTCCCCTCGCGAGCGGCCAGCTCCGGACCGCGTTCACCGACCTCGCCGACCGGACCGAGTACCTCCGGACCAAGGCGTCCGGCGTCGCGACGAGCATCGCGTTCACCCTCGACGTCGCCGCGGACTCGACCACCTCGAGCGCCTGGTCGGACGTCCCCGGCACCTCGACGGGCTTCAGCGCGGACGCCGGCGACATCGTCGAGATCCGCGTCAAGCTCCGCGTGAACCTCGGGGCCGGCGGCGCCGAGGCCCTGGTCCGCTGCTACTGGTACAACCCGGACGCGACGGTCACCACGATCGCGCGGTCCGAGGTCCAGAAGTACGCCGACGCGGCGATCGCGAGCGAGGACCTCGTCATCGACACGATCGCGTTCGCGACGCAGACCGGCGTCCACAACCTCTACGTCGAGCACAAGAGCACCGACAACACTACGTCGGCCACGACGACGGTCAGCTCGATCTTCGTGAAGGCGATCAAGCCGTGACCGCGCTCGCGCGCGTCTTCCGGACCGAGCCGCTGGAGCTCGCCCTCGCCGACGGCGTGAACGCGCCGGCGGAGGACGCCGCGCTGCGCGCGCTCACGGTCACCTGCACCGGCGCACTCACCGCCGACGCGCACCTCGTGCTGCCCCTCCGCGAGGGCGTGCACTGGATCGTCGTCAACGCCACCTCCGGCGGCTACGCCGTGATCGTCCGCGGCCCTACGGGCTCGAGCGCGACGGTCCCGCACCCGTCCGCGTGCGAGGTGGTCTGCGACGGCGACGGCTTCCGCCTGGTCGGATCGTCCGGCTCCTCGGCCGGCGGCTACACGCTCACGACCGGCGCGTTCACGGTGCCAGGCGTCTCGAGCTCGGTCACGGTCGACGTCGGCTCGTCCGACTGGATGGCCGTCGGCCAGGCCGTGTACGTCGCGGGCGCCGGCTACTACCGCGTCGCCTCCAAGGCCGACTCGCTCTCAACCTCGCTCACCAACCTCGGATGGACGGGCAACGCGTCGCCCTCGACCGTGGTCGCGACCGCGAAGCTCGTCACCTCGGCCGGCGAGCTGGGGGCCACCGGGCCCGCGGGCCCGGCCGGATCCAGCGCCACCGCGGAGCCCGTCGAGGTCCTCGCGAAGACCGCGAGCTACGCGCTGACGACTGCCGACGCCGGCAAGCTCGTCAAGTTCACGTTCGACGACGCCGCGGACGTCTACGCGACGCTCCCCGACCTGCTCCTCGCGGTCCCGCCCGAGGCGGTGAACAAGCGCTACTACGTCGCGAACGACACCGCGTCCGGGCGCAACCTCGTCGTCCAGATCCCGGCCGACAACTACGTCCTCGAGGGCGGTTACGACGACCACGTCCTCGAGCCCGGCGACTCGATCGCGGTCCTCGGGACCGGCGCGGCCTACCGCGTGTTCGCGCACAACCAGCCGAACTCGACGCTCTGGCGCGACACCCCGTACGAGAACGCGCCCGCGCTGACGTTCCCGCCGGCGCGGCGGCGAGCGGTGTGGGTCGTCGGATCCGCCGGCCTCTCCGAGGTCAACGACCAGAGCTCGGTCATCCTGCCGAACAGCGCCAGGGACGACGTCGCCGACGGCGACGAGGTCACGGTCGTCGTCGAGGGCAACGTGCCCGCGCCGGGCGACCGCTGGATCTCCGTCGCCGGCGAGTACGGCGCCGGCATCACGTCTGACGTCATCGTCGGCGACCCGAGCGGCATCGGAACGTACGCGGGCGCGCACGGCACGCAGTACGCCGCCACGCTCCGCGAGCCCGGCGCCATGATGACGCTCCGCTGCGACAAGGCGGGCGGACGCTGGGTCATCGTCTCGCGGACGCCCGAGGTCGGCGTCCTCTTCAAGCAGACCGGCATGGAGTCCCTGGACTGCTCGCCGCCGAGGACGGGCCAGTCCGGCGAGACGGTCCGCAGCTACGCGGCCAACGGCGTCGTCAGCTACAGGAGCGCGACCAACGCGTTCGAGACCGCGGCGACGCTGACCAGCCTGCCCGCGTCCTCGGTCGCCACCGTCATCGCGACCGCGGACGCGATCCAGAGCGCCGCGAGCGCCGAGACCGCGAGCTACACGCCCCGCGTCGCCCGCTTCCTCGTCGCCGCGGACGGCACGACGCACACGCAGCTCGGGGCGACGAAGGCCAACGCGGCCGACGACTGGGAGGGCGCGGACGCCGTCTCCGAGGGCTGGGACTTCACCATCGACAACGCCGCGTCCGGCGCCCCGCGCCTCCGCGTGAAGGGCCCGGCGGCGGCCGCGCGCTGGACCCTCAACGTCAACGTCACCGTCCGGACGCTCGGCGTCCACGGCTCGGAGGCCTCCTGATGCTGACGGTCGCGCGAGCGGTCGGAGGCGTCGCCGCGCCCGACGCGATCTTCGGATCGGACCTCAAGCTCTGGCGCAGGAGCGACTCCGGCCTCTCGGCCTCGGGCGGCGTCGTCGACTCGTGGACCGGCACAGGACCGGGCGCGGCGGCCGCGCTGTCCGACCGGCCCGCGGACGTCCCCTCCGACCCGCACCTCGACGGCCACCGCACGGTCGACTTCGACGGGACCGACGACTGGCTCGCGATCTCGACGGCGGTCTACGGCACGGGCGCGTCGGACTGGATCTGCTGGGCCGTCGTCGACGCCGACGACCGCGACGCCAACCCGCAGATGGTCTTCGACTGCTGGGACGGCGCGTCGGACCGCCTCGCCCTGGCCTTTCAGGACGGCCCCGGCGGCGGCAGCGTCGGCTTCTACGACGGCGTCGCCTGGCGCACCGCGGGGGCCTCGAAGCGCGGGGCCCAGATCCTCGTGTGGGACCTGCGCGCGGGCGTCGGCACCGCGCGGGTGTACCGCGACAGCGTGCAGCTCGGCGCCGCGCTCGACTACAGCGCGGTCCACCTCGGCGGCACCTACACGTCGATCGGGTCCATCTTCGACGGGACCGCGTGGCACTTCGACGGCGCCATCGCCGAGATCGGCGTCGCGCGCCTGCCGAGCGACGCGCGCCGCGACGCCCTCTTCGCGTACCTGGCCGCGCGCTACCCGCTCGACTTCCAGAAGAAGGTCGACGCGGTCACGGCTCTCTCCCACGTGAGGGCGGTCTTCCTCGCCGACCGCGGCGTCGCCGCCACCGGCGGCGTGGCGGACTCGTGGGAGTCGGCCAAGGCCGGCGTGACGGCGTTCAGCCAGATCGGCGCGTCGCGCCCGGCGGTGGAGGCGTCCGGATTCGGCGCGGGGCGCCCGGCGCTCCTGCACGACGGCGCCGACGACTACATGAGCGCGGGCCAGATCGACGAGTGGATGACGGCGACCGACGGCTACGTCTACGCGCTCTTCGAGCCGCTCACGTTCGCGGTCGCGGACCCCGGCGCCGGCTTCTACTACCAGGCCGACAGCGTCTGGGCGACCTCGGGCGGCTACACCGGGCTCGGCTTCTACCAGGCCGCGAACGTCTCCGCGTACAACTTTTCCGGCGGCTACCAGCACCGCACCGCGCCGACCGCCGCGGGCCGGCAGGTCGCGCGCTGGCGCCACACGGGCGGCAGCCTCTACCTGCGAGCCGGCGGCGGCGCCGAGACCGCGGGCGTCGCCTCGGGCGCGACCGGCAGCACCACCGCCACGAACCGCATCGGCGCGAACCCCGGAGCGACCGGCAACTTCGCCCACATGCGCCTCGCGGCGATCGTCGCGGGGGACGACGGCGCGCTCTCCGCGGGCGACGACGCGGCGATCGTGGCGATGCTCAAGGCGTACTGACCCTACGGCAGAGGCACGTAGTCCAGGAAGTCAGGGTGCTGCGACGGATGCTTGCCGGGCATCATTTGAACAGACCCGGCGAGCCGGATGCACCACGTCTCGTGGGTGGCGTGCCTCCACACGTCGCGCACGTCGCGCAACGGCACGCGCAGAATCGACCGGTGGCTGTAGCTCAGTGTGATGGTGTTCTCGTGAACCGCGACGCCCTCGAGCTTCGCGTTCGCCCTGGCCGTCCTGTAGGTGCCCTCCCAAGGCATGCCCGCCATGGCGTCGGGCTGTGGGTGGTAAACGAAGACCAGCTCGCGCTGCGCGTCCGGGATGCGGTCGAGCAAAACCAGCGCACGCCGCACCTGCGGGTCCATGTACATCGCGAGCTCCTTCGGTTCGAGATAGTCGGCCTGCGTCCCGCGCCGGACGGGGAACCGCCAGCTTCCATCAATCGCGGCACCGTCGCGGTTGGCCGCGCGCGCCGCGATCAGTTCGACGGACGGCGCCACGTTGACCGCGACCACCTTCGCGCCGTCGGCGCGCGTGATCGGGACGACGTCGACCGCCGGCCACGGTGAGCAGTCGTGCTTCGCCGCGTGCTCGTAGATCTGCTCGACGTCGCCAAACGACTGCCGCGCCAGGCCAGGGTAGCTGACCTCGTCGTTCTCGATCACGGCGCCGACGAGGATCACGCCGCCCATCGTGTTCGCGACGGTGCCAGATCCTTCGCGTGCTCGGGCGACTTTCGCCGGTCCGCGAACCCCTTGAAGTCGCAGTCCCACCGCTCGCGCGCCTCGTGGGAGACCGGCCCCGCCGGCGGCAGGGCGGCGGCCGTGGTGATTCGCCGGTACAGGCTGCTCATCGCTTGCAGCGTAAGCACCGGAAGCCTGCCCGCCAAAGACTCCCAGCCAAGGAATGTCCGCGCCCAGGTGCCGTCGCGCGCAACCGGACCGCGGCCCCGGTCGATCTGCTCGCATGACCGGCGAGACGAGGGTGTTCGAGTTCGAATGCGGGACCGTGGTGGTCGAGATCGACCGGCCGGCCGGCGGTGGAGCTTTGGCTGTTCCCGGACTGCGCCGGCCTGTGGGTCGACTCCGAGAGCGGCGAGGAGCTCGGCGTCGTTCAGCCCATCGAGTGCTAGCGACACGTTCTGTCGCCAGCGTGGTTGTGGACGCGAGTTCGCTTCCGGTGGTCGTGCTGCTGATGGTCGAACCGGCCGAGTCCTAGGCGACGAGTCCGCGCTCGCGCCAGAACCCGAGGAGTAGCTCGTCCGCCGCCTGGCGAATGGACGACGCGCAACAAAGCAGGATCTGGTGAAGGTGCCAGTGCTTGTCGGCGTACTGCTGATCGGTCGTAACGTCAGCCCAAACCCAGATCAGAGCGTGCGTCGTGAGGTCGTGGAATGCGGTCGACTCCCCGTCATCACTGACGATCATTGTCGTCACGGTGTCCTTATGGTTCTCCAACACCGTCGCCTCGACGGTGTCGACGACCGCGGTCCCGTGATGCGCGCTTCTTGGCTTCACGTGGCCTCCGAGCCCGTTGCGTATCGGCTCAAGGTAAAGCTCCGCGTCCACTAGCTTCCTCACGACGAAGTCGACCAACTTCTTCATCTTCGGGGGGACCTTGCCGGGATCGCGCTTGTTACGGCCTACCCACGGCTGCACCTGCGCGCGGAAGATATCGCGCGCTTCCAGGATGGTCACGGTGAGGCGCCGCAGGTGATAGACCGTGCGCCAGGAGTCCGCGGTCGACGAGTCGTGACGCAAGGAAAAGAGCGTCTTCACCTCGTAGTCGACGTCGTCGCGCAGCACTGCCAAGCGGAACATCCACGGGCTGCGCTCGTCGTTGGCCGGAAACAGATCGCCCACCCTTGCCTTGACCTTGTCGCCCATGGACCTCGGAGTATGACCGCACGTGTGTCGACGTTCCTAGTCACGATCGCCGAGAAGGCGCCCGAGTGGATCGTCTCGGTGTCAGTGGACGGCGGCGTACCCTTCGTCGAGAGCTTCACGTCAAAGCGCGACGCGGGGATCGGCGCCAAGCAGAACGCCGACGGCGCGGACCCCGGCGACGTCTTCACCGTCAGCCTCGGCGAAGAGAAGGCGGAGGGGCTCCCGGCGGAGGGGTTCGTCGCCTGGCTCCGCGAGCACTGGTAGTCGGGCCTTGTGCCTTCCGTGTGCCGTGACTCCGCGGGACGCGGCGGACTCCGGCGGTACGGGGCGGACTCGCGCGCCGCGCGGAACCGCGGCTTTTCCTGTGTCGAACGCGTCCCGCACGGGCGGAGACGTGTTCCCAGCAAGCGAGGAAGGACGGGTTCGACTCCCGCCGCCTCCACCTTTTGGTTTGCTGAAGCAAACCCAACGCGGCGCTCGTCAGCGCCGGACGGCCTGCGCAAAGCTCCGGCCGTCCGGCAACGCGACTCCCGCCGCCTCCACTATTTAACTCTGGGGAGCTCGCGCTCCCCAACTTCAGCGCGGCGCTCGTCTGCTTGGACGGACTGCGCTGCGCTCCGTCCGTCCGGCGGCGACTCCCGCCGCCTCCACCATTTAAGCGTGGGGAGCTTGCGCTCCCCAGCTTCATTGCGGCGCTCGTCAGCGCCGGACGGCCTGCGCAAAGCCTCCGGCCGTCCGGCAACGCGACTCCCGCCGCCTCCACCATTTAAGCGTGGGGAGCTCGCGCTCCCCAACTTCGGCGCGGCGCTCGTCTGCTTGGACGGACTGCGCTGCGCTCCGTCCGTCCGGCGGCGACTCCCGCCGCCTCCACCTTTGTGCTGAGCGAGCTCAGCGCGCAGCGGCACTCGTCAGCGCGACTGCCGCCGTCTCCACCTTTCCCCCTCGCGGCGCTCGCGGTCGGCCGGATGCCGCGATCGCGTACGCTCGGCCCAATGGTCTTCAACATCGGCGGGCTGAACGGGCTCGAGGTCGTCGCGATCGGCGCGGGGTTCGTCGCCATCCTGATGGTGGTGCGCGCGGTGATGAAGGCGCGGAGCAAGCGGTAGGGCTCCGATGCGGGCGGTGCTCGAGGTGGTGATCGATGCGGCCCGGCGGGATCGGGCGGCGGCGGAGCGGGCGGCGTATGCGCTCGGGGCGCAGGGGATCGAGGTTCGCGACGACGATCCGGCGCGGGTGCAGGTCGTCACATGGATGCCGGTCGGGAGCGCGCGCACGATCGCGGGCGCGGTGCGGGCGCACGTGGACGCGCGGGTGCGCGTTCGGCGCGTGGCGGCGAGCTGGCTCTCGCCCCCTAGATCGGAAGAGCACACG
>JALHOE010000114.1 GCA_022843175.1 Deltaproteobacteria bacterium | reverse complement strand
GCTCTTCCGATCTGACGGCGGCGCGCTCGGCCGCGCTGAGGGAGGCCTCGCGCGATTCCAGCTCGGCGCTCCAGTCTCGCCGCCGTGCGCTCGGGGCGCGGAGCACCGCCTGGTCGTCGTCGCGGAGGGCGCGGCCGACCCATGGGGGCGTGCACATCACCTCTTGGGCGTAGCAGCAGGCGTCCTTCTTCCCGGCCGCGCGCTGCTTGAGCGTGATCGCGTTGTGGTAGGCGTCGGAGCACGCCTGCTCGAAGATCGGGTCGTCCTTGCAGCCCATGCCCGCCGGGCACCGGCACTTCTCGACGATCTCCGGCGGGCACGTCGCCTGCCCCGGCTTGCCCTGCTGCTTCACCGCCCAGTCGAGCGGAACGCACACCGCGCTGCCGTTCTTGCAGTAGTCCGCCTTCGGATTGGTGAGCGGGTAGCTCACGTACCACGCGTCCTTGGGCAGCGGCGTGATCCCCGGCGGGGGCTTCTTCTTGATGATGCCGGCGTCGGCGGCGGCGACCACTGCGACGTCCGCGCCTGCCTCGGCCGCGACGTCCGCGCCCTCGGTCGCATCCTCGGTCGCGATCTCCGGCTGCGACGTGTCGGCCACCGCGACCGTCACCGCGGCGTCGGCGGCCGCGGTCGCGGTCGCGGGTTGCTTCGGCTCGGGACAGCCGACCAGCGAGAGCCCCATCGCGGCGAGGAGCCGCGCGCGCATTGTCTCCATGACGCGCAGCATACCTGTCCGCGTCGAGGCAATGCGCGGGGCCTTGCGTGCTATGAGAACGCGCCGTGGAACGGCCCTACCGTCAGCTCTTCGCGCTCGCGTGGCCGATCGTCCTCGCGCGCGCCACCCAGTCGGTGGTCGGGTTCAGCGACGCGCTCATGGTCTCCCCGCTCGGCGAGGCGCCGCTCGCCGCGGTGACCACCGGCGCGCTCAATACGTTCTCGGTGATCATCCTGCCGATGGGCACGGTGTTCATCCTCCAGAGCTTCGCGGCGCAGCTGCGCGGTCGCGGAGATCTCGCCTCGGTGCGGCGCTACGCGTGGTACGGGCTGATGATCGCGGCGCTCGCGGGGCTCCTCGCGCTCGCCGCGCTCCCGTTCCTGCCCTGGCTCCTCGCTCGGTTTCGCTACGAGCGCGCGGTCACCGAGGCGATGAGCACCTATATGAGCATTCGGTTGCTCTCGGTCGCTTTCGCGGTCGGCACCGAGGCGCTCGGCAACTGGTACGGCGGTCTCGGCAACACTCGCGTAGCGATGATCACCGGGGTCATCACCATGGTCGCCAACGTCGGCCTCAACTACGCGCTCATCGAGCCGCGCTTCGGCTTGCCGGGCTACGGGGTGGCGGGCGCGGCGTGGGCGAGCACGTTCGCTACCGCGCTCGGCTTCGCGGTCGCCCTCGTCATGTTCTCGCGAGCCTACGGGGTCGAGGACTCGGTGCGGGGGCCGCGCGGCAAGCTCGCGATGCACGAGCTCCTTCGCGTGCTCCGGTTCGGGCTCCCCAACGGCGTGAACTGGTTCCTCGAGTTCGCGGCGTTCACGCTGTTCATCAACGTCGTCGTCGCCCACCTCGGCACCACGGTGCTCGCCGGCTTCAACGTGGTCATGCAGCTGAACTCGATCTCGTTCATGCCGGCGTTCGGCCTCTCCTCGGCGAGCGCGATCCTCGTGGGCGAGGCGATCGGCAAGGGCCGAAGAGACGAGGTGTGGCCGATCGTGCGGCGCGGGATGATCGTCGCCTGCGCGTGGATGGGCACCATCGGCGCGCTCTACTTCGTCGCGCCCGCGCGCCTCATCGGCCTGTTCAAGCCGCGTGACGTGCCCGCCGACGCGCTCGTCGCCGTCGGGGCGACGATGCTGATGATGTCGGCCCTGTGGCAGCTGTTCGACGGCATCGGCCTCACGCTCGCCGAGGCCCTGCGCGCCGCGGGCGACACCACCTGGTGCATGTTCGCCCGCATCGTGCTCGCCTGGTTCGTCTTCACCCCGATGGCGTGGGCGGCGATCCTCCTGTTCAAGGGCGGCGTCCTCACGATGATGACCGCGCTCGTCGTCTACATCGCCGCGCTCGCGGCGCTCTTCGCCTGGCGGTTCGCGTCGGGGCGTTGGCAGTCGATCGAGCTGATCGAGCCCGAGCTGCTCTGACTCGGTTCTTCTTCGTGCAGTGCTCCGCGCGCGGCCCTATTCGTGTTTCGACTACAGTGCGCGCAATGGAACGCTCGTCTTGATCTCCAGCAGGCTTGACCGAAAGCGCCAACGGCAGCCCCCTCGAGCGAGCTGCAAGTGCGCGAAGGTACATAAACGAGTTATGCGAAGCATGCGCTGATTCCCAATTCCCACCGGGTACCGCGAGAGCCGTACGCCACGTCTCTCGTGGCCGTACGCTCGTCTCTCGTGGTGCGGACGACGCCTCCGGGCTCGACGATGGCCACCGATGCGATCGCGGTTCGTCTCGATCATGCCGGTGGGTATTCGGCGGAGGTCGTGCTTCCGTACACGATCGTCGGCGGTAAGATTTCGTACGGAACCACCGTTGCAGTTGAGGGCCGCCACGCGATCTTTGGCCGGTAGACGCACGAGCAGAAGCTCAACGCTCGTTTATGATTTCACGGAACTCGTCGCCGCGCTTGATCCATGCGCCATCGAGGTCGCGAAATTCGAGCGCGACTTCCTCGCCGGCCGACACCTCGTCGACGAGCTCCCGATATCGTTCGAGGCCGTAGACTTCGGTCGGCGCGGCGACGCCGTCGACCACCATCTCGATCGCGGCGCCGACCCGCACGCAGCCGGCAACCACGCGGCCGGTGACCGTCGTGCGCCCCGTCTTTCCGCGAAAGACGTCGCGCACGATGAGGCGAAAAGGGAGGGCGCGAATCGCCGTCGTGTCGCCGCGTCCTCCCTCGCCGAGCGGCACCACTCCCCGCCTCGACGTGTCCCATTGCAGCTTCAGCGCGCCGAGCACCTCGTCTCGACCGACGACCTCGATCCCGTCGCGACTGAAGTCGCACTTCTCCCAGTAGAAGTAGTTGAGAAAGATCGCGTCGTGGTGCTTCGCGATCTCCAGACCGAAGGAGTACCCCTTCGTCTCCACCCCTTGAGCGAGCGCGACGAACTGCTCCTCCGCCGTCTTCCCCGCCCACATCTCGGCGTCGGGCACGTGGCCGCGGTACCCCTCACCGAAGTGCGCGCCGATGACCTCGATGGGCGCGGTAATGTGCGTGTTGAACTCCGCGAGATCCTCCGCCGGCACCCACAACTCTTCGTGTTCGCGCGCGCCCACGACCCTGCGCTCGAACCGCGACGCGTACGCGTCGGCGACCGAAAAGCGCGTGGTGAACCCTGCGAGCGATCCACTCTTCGTGTTCCAGTCGCGCGCGATCTGCTGCGCGTACGGCTCGTTCGTCACGGGGTAGAATATCGGCTGCTCTGGCAGGCGCGGCGGAAACGCGCTCATCTCGGCTTGGTAGACGAGGTGGAGTTCTTCGAGGCCGACGGGGCGATAGAGAAACATCTGACTACCGACCAAACTTGATCCGTGAAGCCGCTGCAACGTCATCGACGATGCGTTCGCTCAACGCGCGTTCCTCGCCGCGCTTGCACTGCCACACCTCTCTGACGATCCTCGATCCGATGATTCCGCGCACAGTATCGGTGTCCGCGAGCTGATCACCGACAGCACGGCGGAACTCCTCGATAATCGCGCTCGCCAGCGGCTCGGGTGGAGACGGTCGCTCACGAGCTTCGAGGATCGCGGTGGTCGCCTTCACCAGCGACTCTCGGGTGCTCGGCGGAATGGTGACGAGATCGTTCACCCAGGTGAAGGGCACGATCGTCTCGAGAGCGCCGAGAAGGTCGTTCATGTCGAGCGCGTCGAGATCGCGCGGGATGTGGGGGAGCACGCGCGCGCGCGCTGACTCGAGCTCGCGTTTACCCAAGCCGAACTTGCGAAGAACCTCGGTAGCGAAAGCCGTTTGGTCGTTCGCCTGCATTCGCGCAAAGCGTCCACGAGCGAGCACGTGGTCGAGGATTACGTGCATCTCCCACGCAATGGCGTCCCTCTTCGATAGCGGCAGCCGAATCTGGTGGGCGTCGTCGGTCATTGGGTCATCCCAAGGAGGCACAGTGCGGCGGTGACCGCGGTGATCAAGATGACACGATCTGTTCGCCCGCGGGGGCGCGTCGGCCCCTGGCTACTTCCCGACGACCATGCCCTCGGGGCATAGGTAGTCCAAGCGGATCCGGTCCTCGGGCGCAGCCGGCCGGTCGCTCTCGCGCCTGTCGATCAAAGTCCATCAGGCTTGACCGAAAGCGCCAACGGCAGCACCCGCAAGCGAGCCGCAAGTGCGCGAAGTTACATAAACGAGTTATGCGAAGCACACACTGATTCCCGCCGGGGACCGCGAGAGCCGTACGCTCGTCTCTCGTGGCCGTACGCTCGTCTCTCGTGAACGATGCAAGCGGGCGGCGGCGCACGAGCCTCGCTGCGCGGTGTGGTCAGTCGTCGTGGAGGTCGAGGTGTGGGGTGGACGGCGGGAGATCGAGCTGCTCGGCATCGTCGGCAACGTCGCCGAGGCCGGGGTTGGGACGTATTCGGCCCATCGTCTTGAAACGCTTGGGCGGTCTTGGCGACCGATGCCGCGTGCTCCCCTCGCGCGCGTCTTCGTCCGGTTGGCTAATCTCGATCGTGCTCGTGGGCGCATGCGCATCCGAATCGCCACGGCCGGCTCGGCCCATCGCACCACCCGTCGCTTCGTCGCCCGTCGCTTCGTCGGCCATCGCAGTCCCTTCGCTCGCACCGTCCGCGAGCGCCGCGCCCTCGGCGACCCCCGCCGTCGCAACGTGCGGCGACGACCAAGTTGCCTGCGGTGCGAGTTGCTGTCCGTGGCCGAAGGGTTGCGGCGACAACGCCGGTGTAGAGAAGGGCGCCGCGTGGCCCGGAGAGGGCCTCTGTCCCGCGCACCTCTATCGTTCCTCGATCGTCGGACCGGACAAGGCGACCAAGAAGTGGTCCTTCAAGACGAAGGACGAAATCTGGTCATCGATCGTCGTCGGCCGCGACGGGACGCTCTACTTCGGCAGCCGCGATCGAAAGGTCTACGCGCTCAGGCCCGATGGCACGGAGAAATGGTCCGTCGACCTCGGCATGGTGATCAACGTCACCCCCGCCATCGCCGCCGACGGCACGGTCTACGTCGCGAGCAACGACGGCATTCTGCACGCACTCAAGTCCGATGGCACGAAGAGGTGGACGTTCGACACCAAGGGGACCTGGCCGAGCAGTCCGACGATCGACGTCGACGGCACCGTCTACGTGAGCAGTCACTCGGGCAAGCTTTACGCGATCAACCCCGATGGCACGCAGAAGTGGGCGTTCCACAAGTTCAGTCTCGAGCTCGGAATCAACGAGCCTTCGGTCGCCATTGGGCCCGACGGAACGCTCTACGACGCGAGCCTTCACGGCAAACTGTGGGCGCTCCGTCGCGACGGCACCCAGAAGTGGGTGGCGCAGCTCGGCGGCTGGTTGTCCGAGACGCCTGTCGTCGCCCCCGACGGGACCATCTACGCGAGCGACCGCGTTCGACTCTTCGCGGTGACGAGTGCCGGAGAGAAGAAGTGGATCTGGAGCCCAAACCCAAACAGCGTGACGGCGCCCGCGATCGGCAAGGATGGCACGCTGTATGTCGGCTACCAAGGCGGCGCGGGTGGTGGCGTGTTCGCGCTTGGCGCCGATGCGAAGCTCAAGTGGACCTTCGGGGCGAAGAACTACGTCGACGTCCGGCCGATCGTCGGCGGCGACGGCACCCTGTACGTGGGAAGCCACGATCAACGCATGTACGCGATCGATCCCGCCGGCAAGATGAAGTGGGAATTCAAGACCGGCTACTGGATCCGAAGTGTCGCGTCGCTCGGCCTCGACGGCACGCTCTACTTCGGCGGCAGCGATCGCAGCGTGTACGCGCTCGCCAAGTAACGACTGCGCGACGGCCGCCGCGAACCGTGATCGAACCGATCGTGTCGCGCGGTCCGTCCGATCGATTCAAGCTATCGCGCATATGCGTCTACCTGTTTTCGGGCATAGGTAGTCCAAGCGGATCCGGTCCTCGGGCGCAGCCGGTCGCTCTCGCGCCTGTCGATCAGACTCCAGCAGGCTTGACCGAAAGCCGTGCGCGAAGGTACATAAACGAGTTATGCGAAGCATGCGCTGATTCCCACCGGGTACCGCGAGAGCCGTACGCTCGTCTCTCGTGACCTTGACGTTGCGCGGCACCCGCCTACCCGTGCAGGGGACGGCCCCGCGGTGAAGCGGCCTCTCGACGAGAACCTCTCTGCGCCGGCGGCGGACGTAGGGCCTCTTCCACATGATCCATAAACGCTCGCACCCTTCGCGTGCTCCGCAGCTCACGCAACGTCAGCAACCACACCTCACGTGAGAACGCCGGCTCGATCGGACCAATCCGCTGCAGCAGCGGATCGAGGTCCGCCTCGAAGCACGCAAGGAAGTGCACGCCGAGCCCCGCTGCGACCGCCGCGTGCAACCCAAGGGTGCTGGTGTCCAACCACAGCACGCTGCGCGCGCCCGGCGCGTTCTTCGCGAGCCACTCGTCGAGCCAGCGCGCGTTCAGCCGCTCGTCCCAGTTGAGCCATGGATACGCCGCGTACGGGGCCTTCTTGCCGACGCGCGCGACGAGCTTCTTGCTCGCGTAGACGGCGAAGTCGATGCGCGCGACCTTGCGGCCGACAAGAGGGTCGGGCGGCTTGCTCGTCAGGCGGAGCACGACGTCGGCTTGGCGGCGGGTGAGCGACACCTCGTCGTTGGTGGTGGAGACAGTGAGCTTCACGCTCGGGTAGCGCGCCATGAACGAGGAGAACACCTCGTGGTAGCCGCGAAAGAGCATGTCCATCGTCGACACGCGGAGCGCGCCCTCGAGCTCGCCGTCGCGCCCGAGCACTCTGCCCTCCGCGGCCAACACCTCGGCCTCCATGCGCTCGGCGACGTCGGCGAGGTCCTGACCTGCGCTCGTCGGCATGTATCCATCGGGCGTGCGATCGAAGAGGCGAACGCCGAGCGCCTTCTCGATCTCGTCGAGCCTTCGTCCGACCGTCGTGTGCCGGACCATCAGCTTCGACGCGGCGCCGCTCAACGTGCGCGCGCGAGAGAGAGCGAGGACATAGCGGAGATCGTCCCAAACCACATGTGCATCCTTGCACAGTCGGTGCACAAATCAACTCGTTGAATGAGCGCCACCGCACACCAACAGTGGGGCCATGCGAGCCATCTTCTTCGCCGTTCTGCTCTTCGCGCTCCCCGCCTCGGCGCAGACCGAGCCATCGGATCCCAACTACCGCCGGCACTTCGTGGGGAGCTCAATGTTCATGCTGATGAACCTGGTGCCGCTGGAGGAGCCGCCGTTCTTCTATCAGCTGAACTACGGGTATCGAGTGACCCCAAAGGACGTCGTGTCGCTCGAAGCGATCACGTGGAGGTATCACGCCCCCCTCGGCATCCCCTACGGAGCGAGCTACGGCGCGGAGGAGGAGCGCTTCCCCGGCCACGTGAGGGCGTACGGCGTCGGCGTCGCCTATCAGCGGTTCCTCTGGAAGGGCCTCTACTCCGCGCTGCACGCGCTGCCGATGCATCAGACCTTCGTCGATTCGGCGGGGGAGAAGCTCGGGAGCGGGTTCCAGCTCTTCGTCACGCTGCGCGTTGGCTACCACATCGAGCTGTTTGCGAATCGCTTCTTCCTCGAGCCATCGATCGCGTGCACGTCCTGGCCGATCAACACCAACTTGCCGGAGTCGTTTCAGAAGAAGGAGGCGAAGTGGCCGAGCTATTTCCTCGCTGAGCCGGGGCTGCACTTCGGGGTGAAGCTCTAGCGAGGGACCCCTCGTTTCAACGCGCGGCTGGAGATCTTCCGCGCGTAGAGCGCCCTTCGATGCGCGCGGTCAGCGCCGCCGCTCGACGTCGGTGAGCCCGTACGCGACGAGCTTTCGGTACAGCGTGGCCCGCCCGATCCCGAGCGCCTCGGCGGCGCGCACGCGGTTGCCGCCGTGGCGCGTCAGCGCGCGCTCGATCGCCAGCGCCTCGAGCTCCTCGAGGCGCTCGGGCAACCCCTGCAGGGGCGCCGCGCCGCGCTGCGCGGCTGCCTTCGTCGAGGGGGGAGGTCGGAGATCGCGAGCGCTCAACACATCGCCCGCGGCGAGCACGGTCGCCGCCTCGATCACTGCGCGGAGCTCGCGCACGTTCCCGGGCCAGGTGTGCGCGACGATCCACGCGGCTGCGTCTGCGCCGAGGCGCTTGTTCGGCGCGAGGTCGGCGAGGAGCTTGCGCGCGATGAGTAGCGCGTCGTCTCCGCGCACGCGCAGAGGGGGCACGTGCACGGTGAGGACGTGCAATCGGTAATAGAGATCCTCGCGGAACTCGCGTCGACGCACCATCTCCGCGAGATCGCGGTGCGTCGCGGCGAGCACGCGGACGTCGATCTTCGTGGTGCGCTCTGCGCCGACGGCGCGGAGCTCGCCCTCCTGGAGGACGCGCAGCAGCTTGGCCTGCATCGCGAGCGACATCTCGCCGACCTCGTCGAGCAAGAGCGTGCCTCGGTCGGCGACGACGAAGAGACCTGGGGCGTCGCGGGTCGCGCCGCTGAAGGCGCCGCGCACGTGCCCGAACAGCTCGCTCTCCAGCAGCGACTCGGCGAGCGCTCCGCAGTTGATCGCGACGAACGGACCGCCCGCGCGGGCGCTCTCGTCATGGATCACCCGCGCGACGAGCTCCTTCCCGGTGCCGCTCTCGCCGGTGACCAGCACCGGCAGCGCCGTGCCGCGGAGTCGATCGAGGCGCGTGAAGAGCTCCTGCATGGGGGGGCTACGACCGAGCACGCCTGCGCGGGCAGGTCGCTCCTCGTGCTCCGACAGGCGGGAGCGGGCGGCGTCGAGCGCCACCTCTGCGCGTGCGAGCTCGGCGGCGAGCCCGATCGCCTCGCGCGCCTGCGCCTCGCTTTGAGCCTCGAGGCGCGAACGCGTGCGCGCGGCATCGACCAACGTGGAGGCCACCGAGGAGAGCGCGTCGACGAGCTCGAGGGTCTCGGCGTCGAAGTGCGCGCGTCGCGGGTGCGTGAGGAGCAGCTGTCCGACTCTGCGTCCGGCCGCGACGATCGGGCGGAGCACGGCCCCTTCGGGGAGCGGCGACGGCACGGCACCCGCGGGTACGTCTCGCAGGTCGTGATCGCGCGCGGCGACCAACGACGGTCCCTCGTCGTTCGCGTCGAGCCACGCCGTCGCATGCCCAGCGCCCGCGAGCTCCACGATGGCGTCGACCGCGCGTCGGAGCACCGCGATGGGCGCTCGCTGCGCGGCGCTCTCCGAGATCGCGCCGAGCAACCGAAGCCACGCCGACCGCGCTGCCAACGTCGGCGAGAGCAGCTCGGGCGCGCGCGTGCTGCCCACGAGCGCCTCGGCGCGGAACAACATCGCCGCCTCGGTGCTGCGCGTGCGATCGCGCAGGTAGCGCCGGCGCGAAGCCGTTCGCATCGCGCCCATGGTCTCTTCGAGCGTCGCGCGCGCGCGAAGGACGTGGGCACGCGCTGCTGCGGCGTCGGGATCGTCTCTGCCGGGCGGCGCGCCATCGAGCGCCCGCTCCATCGAGCGCTCGACACGGAGGTGCGCGGCGCGCGCCCGCGCGCGCCACGCGATGTCGTTGAGCGCGTAGCGCTCCGCCGCCGCGGCCACGCGCTCGAAGGCGCGCGCTCCGAGGCCCGGCCGCTTTCGGCTGCGGATGATCGCCATCAGCAGGCTGCCGTACGTGCGCGGGGTCGGCTCGACGCGTTCGTCGACCCCCGCGCGCGCGAGCCGCTCCGCGCGGACGAGATCGCCGCGGTCGAGGTAGACCTCGGCGAGCCGCATGTTGACCCACGCTTGCTCGGTCGGGGTCGGCCCGCCGAGCCTTCGGAAGATCGCCTCGGCGGCGAGGTACTTCGCCTCCGCCTCATCCAGCCGACCGGCTTTGTGATCGACCTCTCCGAGCAGCTCCGTGCACCACGCCTCCCACCAGGCCTCGTTGCGCTTCTTGGCGATCGCGAGCGCGCGCGCGAAGCTTCGTCGCGCGGCGATCGGTCGCCCGAGATCCTGCAGGCAATTGCCGAGGTTGTAGGCTGCGTGCCTCACGCCACCCTCGTCGCCGAGACGCTCGTAGGCGACGAGTGCGCGCCGGTAGAGGCGCGCCGCGCGTTCGACCGCGCCCACCTCCAGCTCGACGTGCGCGAGGTACAGGTCCGCGAAGCACACGCGGTCGGGCAGGCCGGCACGCTCGGCGATCTCGCGCGAGCACTTGAACGCCGCGCGCGCCCGCTCCGCGTCGAGGGGCGCGAGCCAGGTCAGTCCGATGCCGGCCTCGGCCGTCGCGAGCGTTCGGGCGTCGACCTCGTCGCCGCGCGCCGTAGCAGCGTGAAGTCGATCGCGGGCGCCGAGGAACGCCGCACGCGCCCGCTCACCCTCTCCCGAGGCGCGGAGGGCGAACCCGTGCTCCACGAGCACACGCGGATCGTTTGCCCGGGTCGGGTGTCGTGCGCGGAACTCCTCGACGCGGGGCAGCAGCTTCAGCCGGGTCCCGCGGCCTTCTTCGAGGCGCCGGAAGGCCTCGAGGAGCGCCGGATCACCCCCGGCGTCGCGCGCGCTCCACTTCTCGAGCACGGCCTCCGCGGCCGTCCAGTCGGCGCGCGCCAGCGCCGAATCTGCCTCTCGCGAGAGTGACTCATTTCGAGGCATGACTCAAAATGGATCATACGGCCGGACTCGGAATTCGGCCAGGAACCGCGAATCTCGCGTGGCACGCGTTCTGCTCAGGGCGCCGCGCCCGAGCGAGGTGTCGCGCTCGGGCGAGAGAGGTCTCCATGTCGCCGATTCGCCAGCTGTCGTTGTTCGCGCTCCCCGCCCTAGTTCTCGCCGCTTGCGGAGGAGATGGTGCGGCCAATCCGCCCGGCAATTCGCCCCCGGGCGCCGACGCCGCGGCGCACGCGGACGTGGAGGTGCGAGACGACGCCGTCGGCGACGACGCTGGCGGTGCCTCCGACGCGGGCGACGGTGCCACGGCGAGCGACGCGCCCGAGCCCTCGGACGCGAAGTCCCGCGTGGCGAAGTTCGACGCGGACGCGGCGGCTGCTGTCTGCGCGCGCCTCGCGAGCTGCTGCAGCGGCGCGGACTACTCGACGTACTGGGCGCAGTACCAAACCGAGCTCTATGGCATGAAGACCGGCGAGGTGCCGCCGGCGGACAAGTGCGTCGCGACGCTCGAATCCGCGTTCCACAAGCTGCACGATCGCTGGGTCGCTTCGATCGGTCGCGGGCGCATGAGGTTCGACGCAGACAAGGCCGAGAAGTGCGTCAGGGCGCTCACCGACGCCGCGTGCGGCGTGCCTCTGACGCAGGCCCTCTACGACGGCAGCTGCTTCGGCAATCGCGCGGCGACGTTCGAGAAGTTGGCGAAGCCGGGCGACACCTGCGAGGACGTGGGCGACGGGACGTACAACGGCGAGTGCGCCCCCGACCTCGGCTTCTGCGAGGGGCCGTCCAGCAAGTACCCGACGCGCAAGTGCGTCGCGTGGCGCAAGCCCGGCGACGAGTGCTCGATCATGCCGACCTGGCAGTTCTGCGACACGCGCAAGGGCTCCAACTGCGACGGGGGCAGCCCGACCAAGCCGGGCAAATGTTCGGAGTACGGCGGAACGATCAAGCTCGGCGCGTCGTGCGCCGCGGCGACCGGACCGACGAACCTCTGCGAGGCGGGCACCTACTGCGACTTCAACAGCGGCAAGTGCGCGGCGCTCAAGGCCGACGGCGAGGCCTGCAAGTACGACGACGAGTGCAAGACCGCGCACGCGTTCACGTGCCTCCCGTTCGATCCCCTGGGTGCTGGCGGTAAATGCGGCTCGGCTGCGTTCTGCGGCAAGGGGGCGAAGTGATGCGCGCGCTCCTCTCGCTCGCCCTCTGCGGCGCGCTCGCGGGCTGTGGCGGCGACCCCTCGTCCGGTGCGACGGGGAGCGACGCCGGCGTCATCGTCGACGCCGCGCCCGCAGCGACGCTCGCCGACAAAGCCGCGCGGTATCTGACCGGTACGTTCGACTCCGAGGCGCAGTCGAAGGCCGACGCCTCGTACTTCGCGATTCAGCTCGTGACCTGCGCGGTCCCGGTCGCCGAGCTCGGACAGCGCGTGCTGTACGTCGAGCAGGCGAAGAAGGAGACGCCCGCCGCGCCCTATCGCCAACGTCTCTACGTCGTGGAGGACCGCGACGGTCATGCGGTCTCGCGCGTCTTCGAGCTCAAGGTGCCCAAGAGGGTCATCGGCTGGTGCGCCGACGTCGCGAGCAAGACAGTGACGCCCGCCGACGTCGATGAGCGTGCGGGCTGCGCCGTGACGCTGCGATGGGTCGCCGATCACTTCGAGGGCGGCACCGAGGGCAAGGGGTGCGTGAGCCTGCTCAACGGCGCGACCTACGCGCGCTCCGAGGTGATCCTCGGCGAGGCCGGCCTGCGCTCGTGGGACCGCGGCTTCGACGCCTCGGACGCGCAGGTGTGGGGCGCGACGAAGGGACCGTACGTCTTCGATCGCAAGACGGCGCTGCCCGAGTGAGCCCACGCGCCTGGCGCGACCAGCCTGTGCACCGTGCCGGTCGCGTTGGGCGCGGCGTGGACCGTGGCGCTCGAGCTCGACGACGGCACGTCCGTCGCGGGCGCGGGCCGCGTACCACGCCACACCCGGGTAAGTGTCGCTTCGGTTTGTTGGGGCATGGGTAGTCCAAACGGATCCGGTCCTCGGGCGCAGCCGGTTGCTCTCGCGGCCCGTCGACCAAACTCCAGCAGGCTTGACCGAAAGCGCCAACGGCTGCCCCCTCGAGCGAGCCGCAAGTGTACGAATCTTACATAATCGACTTATGCGAAGCGCGCACTGATTCCCGCCGGGCACCGCGAGAGCGCGAAAGAGCACCTTGGTCGGCCGCGCCGCCGCGAGGGCCAATGCAAACGGAAGAGCGGCTGGGTTGAAGGGGCCATTCTCTCCGGGCAACAGCGACGAGAATCCGCACGGCAACCGTCCATCGCGGGCTCTTGCCCCGTGCCGCGGACTCGCCGTCGTCGATTCGACGTACCTCACTTCTTCTTGGTGCAGTGCTCCGAGCGCGTCAGCTTCGTGGAGTCGTGCGGATCGCTCTGGAACGCGACGCACGAGCCCTCGATGCAACGGGGTGGGGCGGCGAGCTGATTGGCGCAGCCGTCATGGCACTCGGCGACGTTGGCCGACGCGTACCAGGCCTTGTTCACCGCGCCGAGCTTGCACGAGTTCATGCAGTCCCCGTCTGCGACGCACGTCCACTGGTTCGTGGGTGCAGGCTTCTCGGGCGCGGGCTGCACCAACGTCGGCGCGCGATCGCAGCCCGCGATGGCGAGCAGCGCGAGGACCCATGTCCGCGTCATGCCCCCGAGAATCGCCCAATCGATTGCGCGCCACGAGCGGTTCGTGCTTCTCCTAGACGATGCGCTCCTCCTTCGCGGTCGTGGCGATCGCCCTGGGTTGTCTCGGTCCCCGAACCACGCCGGCCCCGCGGGTCGCCATCGAGGCGCCGCCGCCGGCACCCACGGTCGCGGGCGCCGAGCCCAAGCCGCGCCCGGCGATGCGCATCGTCCCCAAGCCCGAGTCGCTCTCGACGGCGGAGTCGCTCTTCGCGGTGAAGACCACCACGGCGACCCATCGCACGATCTACATGAACCTGTCCGGCGGTACGTACACCCACGCCTCGGACAACTCCGCCGAGAACCGCTCCAGCGTCACGCCGAAGAACAAGCCCTCGGTCACCCTCCCCGGCTACGAGAAGAACGACAAGAGCAAGCTCGAGCTGCTCGCGTGCACCCGGGCGGCGTTCGCGCGATGGAACGTCACGGTCACCACCGAGGACCCGGGGGCGGCGCCGCACGTCGAGGTCGTCGTGGGCGGCGTGCCGGCCCTGCTCGATCTCGAGAAGAACGTGGGCGGGATCGCGCCGATGTACGGCGACTGCGACATGGTCGAGCGCGCCGTCGTCTTCGTGTTCAGCAAGATCTACAAGGACGCGCGCGACGAGTGCGAGACGGTGGCGCACGAGGCCGGTCACGCGATGGGGCTCGACCACGAGCTGCTCTGCGAGGATCCGATGACCTACCTCGAGGGCTGCGGGCAGAAGGTCTTTCAGAACAAGGCGGCGCCGTGCGGCGAGGGCAAGCCGCGCTCGTGCATGTGCGGCGCCACGCAGAACTCGGTCAGCTTCCTCGACGCGCGGCTCGGCAAGGCCGAGGGCGCGCCGCCGATCGCGCTGCCGCCGATCACGCTGCCTCCCACGCCCACCACGCCGCCTCCGCCTCCGCCCCCGCCGCCCACGTCGGGCGACGGCGAGCCCCCGCGCATCGCGCCGCTCGCCCCCGCCGACGGCACCAAGCTCCCCGAGAACGCCAGCGTCACGCTCGCGGCGCACGTCACCGACGACGTCAAGGTCGCCAAGGTCTCGCTGCTGTGGACGATCGCCGGCAAGACCACCGAGATCGATTGCGCAGCGCCGCCCCAGGGCACCACCTGCACCAACTTCTTCGGCGCGTACTCGTTCCAGCTACCCGGCGGCAAGGGCCCGCGCAGCTGGGCGATCAAGGCGATCGACGGCGCCGGCAACGTGCGCGTGTCGGAGCCGCGCGCGCTGATGCTCGGCGAGGGCGGCGCCGCCCCCGAGGCCCCGAGCAAGCCCACGGCCACCGCGCCCACGCTCACCTTCGTCGGGCCGGACAACGGCGCGATCTTCCGCTTCGGCTCGACCATCCCGGTGCGCGTGTCGGTGAGCGGCGTGGTCACGGCGGTGCAGGTCGTGTGGCGCACGTACTCGGGCGACGAGATCGTCGGTCTCGAGAAGGTGGACGCGACCACGTGGGGCGCCGACCTCGCGGTGCCGAAGCTCACGCTCCCCGGCCCCCGCACGATTCGCGTGCGCGTCCCCGGCGGCAATGCAACGCTGCCGGCCGACCGCGTGATCACGATTCTTCCCTGACCCCATGCCGAGCAGCCTCCTCGCCCTCCTCGACGACATCACCGTAATCCTCGACGACGTCTCGGTGATGACGAAGGTCGCCACCAAGAAGACGGCCGGCGTTCTCGGCGACGACCTCGCCCTCAACGCGCAGCAGGTCGCCGGCGTGAAGCCCGAGCGGGAGCTGCCGGTGGTGTGGGCGGTGGCCAAGGGCTCGTTCGTCAACAAAGCGATCCTCGTGCCGGCCGCGCTCGCGATCAGCGCGTTCGCCCACTTCGCGATCACGCCGCTCCTCATGATGGGCGGCGCCTTCCTCTGTTTCGAGGGTGCCGAGAAGCTCGCGCACAAATTCTTCCACAGCAAAGCGGAGGAGGAAGCGCATCACGAGGAGCTGGTGCAAGCGGTCGCCGACGAGGCGGTCGACCTGGTCACGCACGAGAAGGACAAGATCAAGGGCGCCATCCGCACCGACTTCATCCTCTCGGCCGAGATCATCGTCATCACGCTCGGCACGGTGAGCGAGGCGAATTTCACGCGTCAGCTGGCGGTGCTGTGCGCGATCAGCCTCATCATGACGGTCGGCGTCTACGGCCTCGTCGCCGGCATCGTGAAGCTCGACGACGCGGGCCTACACCTGAGCAAGCGCGAGAACTCGGGCGCGCGCTCGCTCGGCCGTGCGCTCCTCTGGGGCGCACCCTGGCTCATGAAGTTCCTCTCGGTGGCCGGCACCGCGGCGATGTTCATGGTCGGCGGCGGCATCCTCACGCACTCGGTCAAGGCCATCGACAAGTTCATCGACCGCTTCACCCCCAAGGGCGCCCTCGGCGCGATCATGGGCAGCGTGGGCGACGCGCTGATCGGCCTGCTCGTCGGCATCGTGCTCGTGCTCGTGGTGATGGCGTTCAAGAAGGCGCGCGGCCGCGCTCACTGACAGAGCACGGACCGGCGGCACTGCGGCACCCGACCGACGACGTCGAGCGCGGCGTTGCAGTCGGCGCTGCGCGTCGCGGCCACGCACTCGCTCAAGCGATTGGAGTCGATCTCGCAGTCGAGCTCCTCGAGGTCGTCTGCGTACTCGCGCGACACGACCTCGAGGCAGGCGTCCTCGCTCGCCCACTTGGCCTCGCTGCCGATGAAACCGCACGCGGCCTCGCGGGCGCAGCGGGCCTCGACGATCATCGTCTTCATGTCGACGGGACCGCCGCCGATCGCCGCGGGCTCGTTCTTGACGCGCAGGTCGACGAGCTCACGCCGACTGCAACCGACGAGTGGTACCGTCGCGATCACGCCCGCGGCCAAGGCGCGGATGAGTGTGTGTGTCGTCATCGAATACCCCCTCTCGGCCGCGGAAAGGTGCGGATGCGAGGAGGGGTGCAAGCGCGGAACCGCATGCGGCTCAGCCGCGGAGGGCTGATGCGTACGACGTCTGGGTTGGGTATACCCTCTCCGGGATGAGCGGACGTCTCGGCCTCGTGCTCACCGGCGGCGGCGCGCGCGGCGCCTACCAGGCGGGCGCGCTCCTCGCGATCTCCGAGATCACCGGCGCGTCGTCCCTCCCGTTCCCCGTACTCGTCGGGTCGTCGGCCGGGAGCATCAACGCGTCGTTCCTCGCCTCGCGCGCCGAGGACTTCGGTCGCGCGACGCGTGAGCTCTCCGATCTGTGGACGACGCTCCGCGCCGCGAGCGTCTACCGAACCGGCGTGGTCGCGGTGTCGAAGAAGGCGGCCAGTTGGCTCACCGACCTCGGTCTCGGCGGGCTCATCGGCAGCGGCCGGGGGCGTTCGCTGCTCGACACCGCGCCGCTCCGCGAGCTGCTCGAGAGCAACCTCGATCCCGACGCGATCTCCCGCAACGTCGCGGCCGGGCGCGTGCACGGCGTGTCGGTCACGGCGACGGACTATGAGCGCGGCGTCGCGGTGAACTTTTATGAGGGGGCGCCCGAGATCGCGCCCTGGTCGCGGGTCACGCGGATCGGCGTCCGCGCGAAGCTCACCGCCGCGCACGTCCTCGCGTCGTCGGCGATCCCGATCTTCTTCCCCGCCGCCGAGGTCGACGGTCATTGGTTCGCCGACGGGAGCATTCGCCTGAGCACGCCGCTCAGCCCGGCGATCCACCTCGGCGCCGACCGGCTGATCGCGATCGCCGTGCGTCAGGCCGACCTCGGCGAGCCCGTCGCGCCGGGGTCGGAGGAGCACAAGGGCGAGTATCCGACCACCGCGGCCACGATCGGCGTGCTCCTCAACGCGCTGTTCCTCGAGGCGCTCGAGTCCGACATCGAGCGCACCCGTCGCATCAACCACACGCTGAGCCTTCTCCCGGCCGCAGTGGTCGCGTCGCAGTCGACGCCGCTCCGCCCGATCGACGTGCTGGTGCTTCGCCCGTCGCGCGATCCGAGCTCGCTCGTGGTGCGCACGCTCGACAACGTCCCCGGAACCATCCGCTATCTGTTCCGCGGCCTCGGCGCATCGGAGACGGCGGGCTGGGACCTGCTCAGCTACCTGGAGTTCGACAGCGCCTACACCACGCGCCTGATGATGCTCGGCTACGAGGACACGATGGCCCGCGCCGACGAGGTGCGGGCGTTCATGGCGTGACTCACCGGCACGCGTAGCGCGGCGGGTCGAGGTCGAGGCGCTTGATGAGCGTGTCGAAGTTGAGCGCGTTGGCTTTCGGACAGATGGTCGCTCCCTTGGTCGCGAGCGCGCCCGCGGTGTACTCCACGTGAAGGACCGCCTTGCCCGCGGCGATGAACGGCTTGAGCGCGTCGCACTCGCTGAACTCGAAGCACTCCTCGTTGACCGCGAAGTCGACGTCGGGGAGGAGCGCCGGGATCTCCTCGAGGTCGTTCTTCAGCGCGAAGCCCATCCCCCGCGCGTGCGCCTCCTTCGCGAGCGTGCGGATGAAGCCCTGTTGGTCGGCCGCGGTGATCGGGAAGCCCGGATCGTTGGAGCGCGCGTCGACGTCGTCGGCCTCGACCGCGTCGCACTTCTTGGTCTGCGCGAGGGCGAGGCGCGCCTTCATGACGTCGACGACCGCGGTGGCGCGGACGTCGAGCCAGAACTGCCCCGGCCAGCCGGCGATCGGGTTGCCCTTGTAGGGATCGAGCTTCGCCGAGTCGGGCCGGCCGGGCTCGTAGGCGGTGTCGAAGTAGCAGATGACCTTGCGGCCGGCGGCGTGGAGGGCGGCGATCTGCGCCGCGGAGTTGTCGAAGAGATCGATGTCGTAGGCCTGCACGTCGAAGCTCGTGTCGAGCGCGCCCGAGAGCTGCCACTGCCACGACGTGCCGGGCTTCGGGTACCAGTAGCCGCTCGGCGGCGCGTCGGTCGCGTCGGCGAGGACGCCGGTGTCGGTCGCGGTCGCGGTGTCCGGCGCGGCGGCGTCACCGGGCACACCCGTGTCGCTGGCGCTCGCGGAGTCGACCGCCCCGTCCGGCTCGGCGGCCGGGGGCTCGGACGAGGACGAGGAGCCGCAGCCGGTGAGGGCGAGGCACAGCACGACGACTCGGGGGGCGGTCATGGAGCCATCGTACACAGGAGAGCGGCTAACCCGCGACGCGGTGGGCGTGGGTGTAGATGCTCGCGCGCGGCGGGCGGAGGAAGCCGACCAGCGTGACGCCGGCGCGGTCGGCGAGATCGATCGCCAGCGAGGAGGGCGCCGAGATGCCGGCGACGAGCGGGACGCGCGCGACCGCGGCCTTTTGCACGATCTCGAAGCCGACGCGCCCCGATACGAGCAGCATCTTGCCGGCGAGCGACGCGCCCGCGAGGAGGTGGTGGCCGAGCACCTTGTCGGTCGCGTTGTGGCGACCGATGTCCTCGAAGAGCACCTCGAGGTTGCCGCGCGCGTCGAAGAGCGCGGCCGCGTGCAGCCCGCCCGTGCGGTCGAACGTGGCCTGCGCGGCGCGCATCGCTTCGGGCAGCGCGAGGAGCACCTCGCGGGGGAAGGTGGTGTCGTCCTCGATCGGCGGCACGCGCGCCGTGATCGCGGCGATGGTGCCCTTGCCGCAGAGCCCGCACGACGACGCCGAGTAGAACGCCCGCTTCGCCGGGCCCGCGTCGACGCCCTCGCGCACCGTGACGTCGATGACGTTGGGCTCCGCGCCGCGCGCGATCGCGACGACGTCGTCGCGGCTCCGGAGCACGCCCTCCGTGAGGAGGAAACCGGCGGCCAGCTCGCGGTCGTTGCCCGGCGTGCGCATCGTCACCGCGATCGACTCGCCGCCGACGCGGAGCTCGAGCGGCTCCTCGACGACGACGCGATCGAAGGCCTCGCTGTCGTCGACGCGGACGACCGAGCGGAGCGTGGTCTGGGGATCGTGCACGGTCATGACACGTGGAACATGCCGTGCGCGCCCTGCTGCGCGCGCCCCGCGCCTGCCGCGATCTTGCGGATCGCGACCGCCGACACCTTGTACTCGGGGCAGCTCGTGGCCGCGTCCGCGTGCGACGACGTGAGCAGGTTGACCTTGATCTCGGGGAAGTGGAACGACATGAACAGGTTGCCCGGCGCGACGCGCGTGGTGACCTTGGCGAACGTCCGCACCGCGCCGCGGCGCGACGCGACCTCGACCTCGTCGCCGTCGTCGATCGCCAGGCGCACGGCGTCGTCGGGGTGGATCTCGGCGAGGTCGGTGGGGTGGAGCTCGAGGTTGGCGGTGCGCCTCGTCATGGTGCCCGCGTTGTAGTGCGCGAGCTGCCGGCCGGTGACGAGGATGAACGGGTACTCCCGATCGATCTCCTCGCCGGGCGGGGCCCAGTCGATGGCGGTGAGCCGCGCGCGGCCGGTGCGGGTCGCGAAGCGGCGCCCCTCGACGACCTCGGTGTAGAGGATCGGCGTGCCGGGGTGGTCCTTGTGCGGCACCGGCCACTGCAGGCCGCCGCGACCGAGGCGCTCGAACGACACGCCGGCGAGATCGGGCGACAGCCGCGCCATCTCGTCCATCGCCTCGGACGGCGTCTTCTGCGGCATCTCGTAGCCGAGCCGACGCGAGAGCTCGCGGAGGATCTCGAAGTCCTGGCGCGCGTTGCCCGGCGGCTTGCTCGCGGCCTGCACGAGCTGGATCCGCCGCTCGGCGTTGGTGAACGTGCCGGTCTTCTCGAGGAACGCCGAGCCGGGGAGCACCACGTGCGCGAGCTTCGCGGTCTCGGAGAGGAAGATCTCCTGACACACCAAGAGCTCGAGCGCGTGGAGCGCCTTCTCGACGTGGTGGGTGTTGGGATCGGTCTGCGCGATGTCCTCGCCGAACACGTACATGGCGCGGAGATCGCCGGCGACCGCGGCGTCGAACATCTCCGGGATCATCAGGCCGCGCTCCCGCTTCATCTTCACGCCCCACGCCTCCTCGAAGCGGCGGGCGATCGCGTCGTCGGAGACGGATTGATACATCGTGTACACGTTGGGCAGCGCGCCGGAGTCGCTGCCGCCCTGCACGTTGTTCTGGCCGCGGAGCGGGTTCACGCCGCAGCCCTCGTGCCCGAGGTTGCCGGTGAGGATCGCGAGGTTGACCAGGCACTGCACGCCCGGTGCGCCCTGCGACTGCTCGGTGACGCCGAGGCCGTAGTAGATGCCAGCGGCGCCGCCCGTCGCGTAGAGGCGCGCCGCTTGTCGCACGAGCGCGCCCGGCACGCCGGTGATGTCCTCGACCGACTCCGGCGAGTACTTGCGGATGAACTCGAAATACGGCTCGAAGCCCTCGGCGAACGCGTCGACGAACGCGCGATCCCCGAGCCCCTCCTCCACGATCACGTGCGCGAGCGCGTTGAACAGCGCGACGTTGGAGCCGGGCTTGATCTGGAGGAAGCAGTCCGCGAGGCCCGCGAGCTCGATGCGCCGCGGATCGGCGACGATGAGCTTGCAGCCGTTGAGCACGGCCTGCTTCATGCGCGCGCCGACCACCGGGTGGGCCTCGGTCGGGTTGGCGCCGGTGAGGAACATCACCTTGGCGTGCTCGATGTCGTTGAACCCGTTGGTGCCGCCGCTCTTGCCGAGCGACTGAATGAGCCCGAACGACGACGGTGAGTGGCAGACGCGCGAGCAGTTGTCGATGTTGTGCGTGCCGATCGCGGCGCGCATCATCTTCTGCATCAGGTAGTTCTCTTCGTTGGTGCAGCGCGAAGAGGAGATGCCGGCGATGGCGTCGGGGCCGTGCTCGCGCTTGATCCGCAGGAGCGTCGTGGCCACGAGGTCCATCGCCTCGTCCCACGAGGCGTCGCGGAAGCCGGTGCTGGTGCGGATGAGCGGGCTCCGCAGCCGCTCGCGGTCGATCGCGAACTGGTGGGCGAAGCGACCCTTCACGCAGGTGTGGCCCTTGTTGCTCGGGCCGTCGAGCGCGGGATCGATCGCGACGACGACGTCGTCTCGAACGTGCGCCTCGAGTCGGCAGCCGACGCCGCAGTATGCGCACGTGGTCGTGACGGTGCGGTCGACGTGCGAGTCCTCTCGGAACGGCTTCTCGTCGAGCGCGCCGGTGGGGCACGCCGACACGCACGCGCCGCAGGAGACGCACGACGACTCGGTGAGCGCCGTGTCGAGGCCGGCGACGATCTTGGTTTGGAAGCCGCGGCCCGAGTAGGAGAGCGCGAAGGCGCCCTGCACCTCGTCGCACGCGCGCACGCATCGCCCGCACACGATGCACTCGTCGAGGTGCATCTTGATGTAGGGGTGCCGCTCGTCGGGCGGGTGCGCGTGGCGCTCCCCGCTGTAGCGGGAGCCCTCGAGGCCGAAGTGGCGCGCCACCGCGGTGAGCTCGTTGCGCTCCTCGGCCAGGCGCCCCTCGGGGTAGTCCGAGAGGACCAGCTCGACGACGCCGCGCGACACCCGGATCGCGCGCTCGTCGTGGGTGTCGACCTTCATCCCGTCGCGGCAGGGGGTGGTGCACGCGGCGACCGGACCGCGCGCGCCCTCGACCCCGACCAGGCACACCCGACACGCGCCGAACGGCGCCAGGCGCTCGTCGAAACATAGTGTGGGTATGTAAATGCCCTCGCGGGTCGCGACGTCGAGGATCGTGTCGCCCTCGCGGATGGCGACGCTCTTGCCGTTGATCGTGATCATCGCTGCAGCTCCTCGGGCCAGTGCTTGACGATCGACTCGATCGCGATCGGCAGCCCGCCGCCGTGCGCGCAGAGGCTCCCGTAGCGCATCGTCTCGAGCAGCTCGTTCAACAGGTCGAGCTGCGGCAGCGGCGCCGCGACCATCTCGAGCCCGCGGCGCATGCCGATGCGGCAGGGGAAGCACTTGCCGCACGACTCGGCGTCGCCGAACTCGAAGAGGTGGCGCGCGATGGCGCGCATGTTGGTCCCCTCCTCGAATGCGACGATCCCGCCGTGACCGAGGAGGCCGCCGATGGCGTCGAGCTCCTCGAAGCCGAACGGCGTGTCGAACAGCGACGCGGGGATGATCCCCCCGAGCGGGCCGCCGATCTGCACCGCCTTGATCGACTTGCCGCTCGCGAGCCCGCCGCCGATGCCGTCGCAGATCGCGCGCAGCGTGACGCCGAGGTCGACCTCGTAGAGCCCGGGCCGCGCGAACCGCTCGTTGAGCGAGATCGCCTTGGTGCCGCGGCTCTTGCCGGCGCCGATCGCCGCGTAGGCCGCGCCGCCGCGGGCGACGATCCACGGGATGTTGAGCAGGGTCTCGACGTTGTTGACCACCGTGGGCTGCTCGAAGAGGCCCTTGACCGCGGGGTAGGGCGGGCGCGCGGTGACCATGCCGCGGAGCCCCTCGATCGAGCGGAGCAGCGCGGTCTCCTCGCCGCACACGTAGGAGCCGGCGCCCTCGACCACCGTCACCGCGAAGGGCGCGAGCGGGGCGTCGGCGACCGCGCGCTTCATCGCCTCGATCGCGCGCGGGTATTCACTCCTTATGTAGATCGCGCCCCGGGTCGCGCCGATGGCGAACGCCGCGAGCGCCATGCCCTCGAGCACGCCGTGCGGGTCGAGCTCGAGCAGCCACTTGTCGATGTACGAGCCGGGATCGCCCTCGTCGGCGTTGCACACGATCCACTTCTCGGGCGCGGTCTGCGCGGCGGCGAAGCGCCACTTCTGGCCGGTCGCGAAGCCGGCGCCGCCGCGGCCGCGCAGCACGCTCTCGACGACCTGCTCGAGCACCTCGGCGGGGCGCTTGTTCGCGAGCGCCTCGTGATAGACCCGATACGCGCCGCGCGCGCGCGCGGCCTCGATCGTCGTCGCGTCGGCGCCGTCGATCATGTTGCGCAGCACGATCGTCTCCGAGGCCCGGCTCTCGATCCGCGGTCGCGGCTCGGGCTCGGCGAGCAGCTCGAGATCGCCACCCGCGATCGCGTGCGCCCGCTCGCGGGTGAGGTGGCCGAGCGCGCGGCGGATGTGCAGCCCGTCGTCGGTGTGCCGATCGACCAGCACCGTGGGCGCCGCGTTGCAGAGGCCGAGGCAGTACGTCGGCTCGAGCGACGTGCGGCCGTCCTCGCTCGTCTCGCCGAGGGCGAGCCCGGTCGCCTCGCGGAACCACTCGACGTGCGACTCCCCGGCCGTCGCCACGCACGCGGTGCCGACGCACACGTGCAGGCGCGTGTCGCCGCGACGCGCGAGCGAGAGATCGCCGTAGTAGGTGGCGACGCCGTACGCGATCGCCTCGGGCACGCCGGCCTCGCGCGCGATCCGCCCGATCGCGGCGCGATCGAGCACGCGCTCGCGGTCCATCGCTTCGCGCAGCCGGTCGAGGACGCTCGGTCCGAGCCCGTCGGGCTTCGGCGCGTGCTTGCGGCGCAGGGTGACGAGGTTGTGGCTCACGCGCGGCAGCCTAATTCTCCGCGCCCCGGCGATCATCGTCGCGGTGCGGCACGGATCTATGACGCAGCTTCAGTCGCGCAACCCGGGCAGCGCCGCGAGGATCGCCTCGACCGTCGCGCTCCCGAGCCTGCGCGCGCGATCCGGGTCGAAGCCGTACTCCGGATCGGGGTGGTTCGCCGCGTCCTTGAACGGCATCTCGACGGTGAAAGACAGGCACTGGAAGCGCTCGCCGACCCAGTTGCCGGCGGTGCGTAGATCGCCGCCGCCGGGCTCGTCGCGCGGGTAGCCGTAGTCGTCCTGGAAGTCGTCGTTGCCCTCGAGGAGCGCCTGCTCGAACAGGTTCTCGAGGTCGCGGAGCCGCTCGTCGTACGACGGGTTGCCCTCGCAGCCGGCGAGGAAGCACCACGGGTTCTGCTCGTCGCCGTGGACGTCGAGGAACAGATCGACCCCCGTCTCCTCCATCGCCGCGCGCACCGCGAGCACCTCGGGGCTGGCCTCGCGATCGGGCTCGAGCCACGCGCGGTTGAGGTTCATGCCCGCCGCGTTCGCGCGTTGGTTGCCGAGCGCCGACCCATCCGGGTTCATGTTCGGCACGACGTACACCGTGCACGCCTCGCGCACCGCGCGCGCCGCGTCGTCGTCCTCGTCGAGGAGCCGGCCGACGAGCCCCTCGGCGTACCACTCGGCCATCGTCTCGCCGGGGTGCTGGCGCGCGATGACCCATGCGATCCGTTCGCCGCGACCGATGCGCACGACGTCGATGCTGCGCTCCTCGACGCTCTCGCCGAGCGTTCGCACGGTTGCGAGGGACGAGCGCCGCGCGGTCTCGAGCAGCTCGGCGTGTCGGTCCAGGCCGTACGGCGCGAAGTAGGCGAAGAACACGCTCGGCTGCTCGCTCACGAATTCCCACGCGAGCACCTCGCCGTCGAAGCTCGCGGGCGTGCGAAACCAGGTCTCGAGGTCGTACGAGGTGCAGACGTCGTAGTCCTCCCACGCGCCCGGGTAGGTCGTGTCGGAGACATCGAGCTCGATGCGGACCGGCACACCCGCGACGCCCTCGAGCCCGAAGTGAAACCACTGCCGGAACTCGGGCGCCCCGGTGTCGCTGCGGATTCCGAGCCGGATGACGTCGCGCGTCGAGTGCACGAGCACGTTGCCGCCGTCCAGATCGGAGACGATGCGCATGCCGCAGGATGCCATTACGCTCGGTCGAGGAGGGGAAGATGTTCGGAAGCGGTGCTGCGCAGCAGTTCGCTGCGATGGTCCAGCAGCGGACGGGGCTCGCCGCGGAGGGCAACCGCTTCGTCGGTTGGTTTCAGGGCTTGCCCGCGTGGTGCCGCACCGAGATGGTCGGCAACCACGCTGGCGCGTTCCGCGGCGACGGCGGCGCGTTCGGCGGGCTCGCCGGTCTGCTCGGCGGCGGCGCCGGCGGCATGGCGCAGGCGATGACCGGCGGCGCGTTCTTCATGAAGCACGAGTACGTGATCGAGCTCCCCGGCAATCGCCTCCCCGGGGGCTCGCTCCGCGAGAACACGTCGATGTTCCGCGATCACACCTGGCAGCAGCGCGGAGCCATTGGCCCGCGCGTGCAGAGCGGCGTGCCGTTCATCGATCAGAAGTACGAGGTCTGCAGCCCCGATCCGGGCTTCATGATGTACGTGTGCGCTTCCCACGAGCTGCAGCAGCACGTCGGTCGCTGGCCGCAGCTCAACCTCTCGTGGGAGCACGAGCGCGTGTGGCTCGAGTACATCGACTCGCCGGCGCGGATCAGCAGTCACTTCGGCACGGCGGCGCAGCAGAACGGCGACATGATCCTTCAGGGGCTCACGCTGGTCGCCGCAGCTGCCCGCGCCACGTTCGCGCGCTAGCGCGTGAGCGCGTTACTGCGTCTTGCCGCGCACCCGAGCGGCCTTCCGCTTCGCGGTCGTCGCGCGGCGCTTCGGCGCGCGCACGGCTCGCTGCGCGCGGAGCTCGAGGTTCGTGCTCGGCTTCGCGCGGTTCGAGGCCTTGCGCGTCGACTTGCGCGAGGGCTTACCCGCCGACTCCTCCTGCACCACGGAGGCCTTGCCCTCCGCGTGCTTGGTCTCGCCGCGGATCGGCTTCTTGTGGCGGGCGGCGAGGACGGCGTGCTTGGTGGCTTTCTTCTCACGGCTCTTGGCGGTCATGCGCTCTGATACAGCAACCCGCGTTCCACCCGCGGTTGGGCTCGTGCGCGTCGATCGCGCGGCTCTCGGGTGCAAAAGCCCGAGCCTCCCGCGCAAGGCTTGCGTCGAATCAGTGCTGTTTCGCGAGCGCGTGGCAGCCGGCGCACGTCGTGTACAGCTCCCCGAACAGGCGCCGGCGATCTCCGGCGTCCATCGCGCTGCTCGCCTCCCGCGCGGTCGCGCTGGCGCGTGCCGCGAGGGTGAACGCCTCGAGTTGCTTCGGCATCGGCTCGTCGGCCGCCACGGCGTCGAGGACGAGCGGGGCATTGGCGAACACCTCGCTGCCGGTCTTCCACGCCGCGTCCGACGGCTGCATCAAGCCCTGCCACATCGTCTCGGCGGCCCAGCGGTGCCGCGCCATCCGCAGGCTGCCGGTCGCGACGGCCGAGGGGGGCGCGCCGATGTCGAGCTTCGGACCGCCCTGGCTCCGATGGCAGTCGCCGCACACCACGCCGAGCTCTGCGACGGCGTCCGCCGCGGCGCGCACGGTAGTCGCCTCGCCTGCGCGCTTTGCGACCTCGCGCACGGAGGTCGAGCGGCTCCACGGCGGGCCGTGCTCACCCTCGGCGGCGATCACCGCGGCGGCGCCGTGGTAGCCGTCGAGATCCCCGCGCACCAGCGCGTCGAGCATCACGCTCGCCGCGAGGAAGTGCGTGGTCATCTTGGCCTTCGTCTCCGTCGCGGCGTTGGGCGGAGGTCCGCCACCCCGCGCCGCGGGCGACCGCGCATCGCGGCCACACGCGGAGAGCGACAACATCAACGTGGCTGCAAGAGGGGGGAGCCAGCGCATACCGGGTGCCGTGCAAGTTCCCGACCCAGCGCTCATCTCGCTGGTCCCTGTTGAGCCGTTGCCGCACGGCATCATGATGCTTTTCGACTCGCGTCGTTCGCTCGGGGTGTTGTGCTGTTGGGTGTCGCGTGCGCCACGCGGCATCTGCGTTGTATGAGCGAGGACGACGCGAAGAAGCCCCCGCCGCCGGGACCGGCAGAGCCGAGCAAACCTCCCGCGAGGGATCCGCGGCCCGAGGCGCCACCGGGCGGCGATCCACCGCCCACGCCGCCGGCGCCCGGAGAGCGGCCGGTGGAGATCGAGGATCCGCAGCCGGTCCGCGAGATCGTCGTTTAGGGCGGTGAGGTTGGGCGGGCGAGGTGCGGCTGCGGCTGCGCGTGCGCCTGCGCCTGCGCCTGCGCCTGCGTCTGCGCCTGCGCCTGCGTCTGCGCCTGCGTCTGCGCCTGCGCCTGCGCCTGCGCCTGCGCCTGCGCCTGCGTCTGCGCCT
>JALHOE010000113.1 GCA_022843175.1 Deltaproteobacteria bacterium | reverse complement strand
CGCCGACGGGCTCGGCCACGGCAACGACGCGCGGGAGGCCGCCGCGGCGGCGATCGAGGCGATCGCGAGCACGGACGCGTCGCCCGCGGAGCTGTGCCGGCTCGCCGCGCAAGCAGCCGTCGGCACCCGCGGCACGGTGCTCACCGTGATCGAGATCGACGAAAGGGATCGCAAGCTGCGCCTCGCCGGCGGTGGCAACGTGATGACCCATATCGTCGGCCCGCGCGGCACCCGCATCCTGAGCACGCAGGCCGCGGTGCTCGGTAACCAGCATCGCATCCCATCGTTCAACCACGAGGAGCGGGAGCTCGACGCGCACGACGTCGTGATCCTGTTCACCGACGGCATCTCGGCGCGCGCCCGCCTCGACGTCCACAACAACGCGCTCCGCGGCCATCCCCTCGGCGTCGCCGATCACATGCTCCGCACCTTCGGCCGCACCAACGACGACGCGATGGTCATCGTCAGCACGTAGCGCCGGTTACGGCTGCGTGATCGCGAGGCGGCCGTCGGTCGCGGCGCCGAGCCAGGCGGTGGCGTCCTCGGCGGCGAGGAGGAGCAGGGTCTTCATCACGTCGTCGTAGGCGCGGCGCTCGATCCGGTCGTCGCCGGGGACGCGCATCTTCACCGTCGAGAACATCATCAGATCGGCCTCGGTGATCTTCGCGGCGAACGAGCGGCCACGGCGCGCGAGCTCGACCCCGTCGCCGCCGATCAAGCGGAGATCGACGCGGAGGTCGACCTCGGTGAAGACCGCCGGCGGGTTCGCGGTCTCGACGAGCACACCGGTGGCGCGGGGAGTCCAGGTGATCCGCAGTCGCGGCGTCCCGGGCGCGACCTTCGTCGTCGTCAGGCAGCCCTCGGGGAACGAGCGGCGAAGGAGATCCTCGATCCGCTCGCGCGCCGCGCGCTCGGCCTCGGGCGCGGTCGCGAGGTACCGCGAGGGAAGCGAGGGCGTCCCCGCGTAGCGACGCGACATGCTCACGGCGTGGTCGGCTCCGGTGAGCGATCCCTCGCCCCGCACCACCTCGATCGCGATCGCCGTGCCGCAAGCATCGGGGGTCGGCAGCAGCTTGGTGATCACGCCCTCGGAGTGACGCGCGAGCGCGCTCCCGTGCAGGCGCGCCAGGGACTTGCTCGGATCGAGCTCGTAGCGGAGCGCGAACGCGCGCACCTCCGTGACCGTGCTGAAACGGTCGAGGTCGCGGAGCAGGGCCTTCATGCGGTGCTCGCGGGCCTCGGCGGTCGCCGCGGCCACGGGGTGCGCCGCCATCCACGCCTCGATCTCCACCGTCTGGGTGAGCACGCGGAGCTCCGCGAGCGGGAGGTGGAGCGAGCGGACCTCGCCGACGCGCGCGCGGCCGTTGCTCGCGTAGTCCCGGAGCGACGCGATGTCGCCGCGCGCGCGCGCGTGACCGTACGCGACGCGGTCGCTCGCCGCCTCGCGGAGCGAGTAGATCGAGCCGCCGAGGAGAGCTCCGAGCGCCACCGCCAGCGCGAGGTTGCGCTCGATACGCAGCACCGGCCCGACCCGCGTCGGGGTGTTGGGGACGGTCGGGATCTCCTTGCACGGCGCGTAGAGCGGATCGACGAGTCCAAGGAGCGAGGGCGCGTTGTGCGCGTCCTCGAGGGCGTCGCGGGCTCGCAGCGCCGCCTCCACCGCCGACACGCCCGCCGCCTCGTTGGGCACCGGGAACACGAACGAGTGGCCGTCCGCGAAGCGGAGGCGGACCTCCGAGGCGGTGTGATCGATCGTCGCGAGCTGCGCGAGCGAGTAGACCCCGAGCACGCCGCTGCGGGCGTCGATGACCTCGCTCGGAAACAGGTAAACCCCGGCGCGAAACGGCAGGTTATGCGCGTTGCGCGCGGCAATCGCGCGGAGCAGCGCCCCCACGGCCGTGGCGCAGAGCAACCCGAAGAGCAGCGCCGCCCACCGCGGATGGGTCACGTACTGCGAATGCGGATCGCCGAAGCCCGCCGCGATCGCGAGGAACAGCACGGCCAACGCCGCGAGCGACACCATGATCCACGCTCGCGCGGCGGGCGCCACCGGGTGGGCGCGCAGGATTGGCCAGGGCGGGAACGTCTCCGACGTCGACGCGACGAAGTGCTCGCGCACGATGCGGGGCAATGTCTCGAACGCGACCTTCCGCGGCCGGCTGCCGGGGAACGAGCTCGGTGCGATCGAACTGACAGTAGGGTTGGACATCGCGACAGGTGTGCTGCATGCCGCGAGCCACCGCTTCAGCGAACGAAGTGCATGACCACCGTCGTTTGAGTCGCGCCGGCGAGGGTCGGGAGCGTGACGAACCCGGCGCCGTCCGGCTGGCGCGCGAACGTCGCGGCGGTCGGCGCGAGGACCGAATCGACCGTCCGTCCCACGCGCAGCGTGAGGCCGCTGATCGGCGACTTGGTCGTCAGCTTCACCGTCACCGTCTGCACGTCCCAGTCGTAGTCGACCGCGTCGATGTGGACCTCGTCTCGCGCGCGCCAGAACGCGGCGTAGGGTTCGAGACCCATCGCGATGACGCCGTTCGGCAGCGTTTTGAGCAGGTGCTGCTGCGCCTCGAGCTTGTAGTCGAGCACGTTGGGATGGATGAGCAGGGTCGTCGGCGCGCCGTTCTGGGCGTTGGCCTCGACGACCGCCCGCATGGCGTCGACCCGCTCGTCGAGCCGCGGGGGTAGCTCGTCCTCGAGCGTGACCGGGATCTCGAACATGCTGGTGTCGTACGCATCCGGCCAGTCGGTCATCAGCCGGTAGGGGAAGTTGGTGAGGACCTCGCCGACCGCGCGCGAGCTGTCGAAGCGGTAGCCGAGACGCTCCAGCACGGTGGGCGACGCCATGTGGAAGCTGAGCTCTCCCGCGCGGAACGAGACGACGTCGTGGCGGACATTGCAGAGCTCGAGGAAGCCGTCGATGAGCGACTTGGACACCCGGCCCTCGCCGAACATCGTCCCGCCGGTGGTCTCGAACTTGGTGATGTTGATCGGCTTGTATTGCGGGTAGGTCTCGGTCCCGTCGCCGACCGGCATCTTGTCGAGCATCTTCGAGTGCGCGACGGTGTGCGAGCCGACGGTGGCACCGAGCTCGAGGAACCGGGCGGCGAGCGGGGCGCGGTCGGCGCGGAAGAACGCCTCGTCCTGCGCGTCGCGCAGATACTTCGTGTGGAGGAAGTACGTCGCGCTCGCGTTCCGCGCCTTTTCGTCCGCGGCGTACACGATCGAGTTCTCGTAGCTCGGCCCCCAGTCGAGGTCGTGCGAGAGCAGGAGCGCCGCCCGCGCGCCGTTGGGCGCGGTGTGGAGCCGCACACCGAACTCGACGCGCGCGTCGTAGATGTCGCGCAGCATGAGCATCCACGCGTCGGTCGCCGGCTCGAAGACGTTGATGTAGTCGCGCGCGCCGCCCATCGCGTATCCGAGCTGGTTGCGGATGATGAGATCGCGCCAGTCGACGCCGAAGGTGTAGACCGCGCCGGGCCCCACCTTGTTCTTCACGATCGCCGGCGTGCCGTCGTCGAAGCGCGCGAGCACCTCCGCGCCGGAACCGGGGGCGAGCTCCAGCACCCAGGTGTTGAGGTACTCCTTGGTCGTCCCACCGAGCGGGAGCGACTGCTCGTGCGCGTGATTGAGCGTCGGGAACTCGCGCTTGCCGGCGTCGGTGAGGTCCACGCGGAAGTGCGGGAGCTTGAACACCGTCTTGTTGATCCCCCCGAGCTGCTTCAGCTCGGGGACCTCGCTGCCCTTGAGCACCAGCGTGCCGCCGTTGTCGAGGTACATCTTGATCGTCGCGAGCTCGTCGGCGTCGAAGTTCTCGGGGTACGCCTCGGGGAAGAACAGCGTGAGGTCGTGCTGGATCGAGAGCTTGGGCGAGGTGGTGATCGCGTAGGGAATGCCCATCGGCCGCAGCATGTGCTCGGCGGCCTGCAGGTCCCGCACGTTCGGCGTCAGATTGAGCACGCCGACGGCTTTGCGGAAGTGCATCTCCGGCGGCGTCTTGCTCGTCTGCGGCGTGACCACGGGCGGCAGCACCGGGATGTTCTTCGTCGGCAAGCCGTAGCGGACGCCGTCCTTGAGCTCCGTCTTGAGGCCGGAGAGATCGCAGTAGACCGACGTCGGCGGGATCACGACGCCGGGGATGTCGGGGATCCCCGAGTCGGTCGACGACTCGGTGTCATCCGGCGCGGACGCGCTGCAGGCGGCGAGCAGGGCGAACGAGAGCAGGGGCAGCTTGTTCATGGCAGGACCCTCGGTGCGGCAAACACGAACGGCGACGACGTCTCGAGCTCGCGCTCGAGGAGACGAAGCCAGGCAGTCGGAGCGGCGGCGGGGAGCTCGGGGAAGTCCTCGGAGGGCGGGAACGCGTAGGGGACCGCGCCGCCGTGGCGCTTGCGGAGCTCGGAGAGGACCGACGCCACGCCTCGCGCGGAGTACTTCTGGTGCAGTCGCGCGTAGGCCACGCCCATCGCAGCGGTGCCCTCGGCGAAGAACGTCTGCGAGAGATCGCGCTCGGGGAAGTCGGACACCACGCCGACGTACGGCGCGTAGCCGGGTAGACCGCGAACGACGACGCCGAAGGTCCGATCGGTCGCGGCGAACGCGCGCACCGCGCGCTCGTGATCGCCGAACGCGAGGAGGAACAGCGTCCCCCACGCGCCGCCGGCGTCGAGGGCGCGATCCTCGCTCTGCCCGTCGGCGTCGACGCCGGCCGAGAACAGCTCCTCGTCGCTCACCCACGCCGCGCGAATCAGGTCGTGACCGAGCGCCTCCGCGGCCGCGCCGTACTGGCCACCGGGGTACAGCTCGTGGAGCGCGCGCAGGAGGAAGTAGGCGTCGATCTGGTGCTCGGTGACGGCGTAGTCGGCCACGTAGCCCGGCTCGAATTGGGTGCCGCCGTCCAGCCAACGCCCGCGGCCCGCCGCGATCAGCCCTGCGCGCGGCCCGTCCTTGAAGCGTGCGGCGAGCAGCCCGTCGGCGTACGCGCGCGCCGATGCGCGGAAGGTGTCGGTCTGGGTGACGAGGTCGTAGGTCGCGAGCGCGTAGCCGGTCCACGCGACGACGCCGGCGCGGACGTAGGCGCGGTCGACGAACGGCGGCTTCGCGAAGTCGAAGGAGAAGCCGATGGAGCGATCGGGGTTCTGCAGCGCGACGAGCGTGCAGCCGATCGCCTTGGCGTCGCTCGGTCGCCCCTCGCTGAGGTGAACCAGCATCGCGAGCGCGTTGTCGTAGACGAACGAGCGCCCCGAGAGCGTGCGCTCGTTGGGGTGCCCCGGCGGCACCTGGTAGGAGATCACCGCCGCGCAGCCCGCGCTCCCCGGCCACGGCACCGGCGCCAGCGGATCGGTGGTCGACACCGGCCCGCGCGCCTCGCGGCTGCACGCGACGCTCAGGAGCGCGACGGCGAGGAACGCGCGGTTCATGGCGCCGCCTGTTCGTGCGTGACGCCAGCGCGCTTCATGCGCCCCCACACGCCGCGCCGACGGAACACCAGCAGGGTGGCGAGGCAGCGCTCGAAGACGAGCAGCTGGCGATACCCGAGGAACTCGATGAACGACGCGGCGAAGAGCGCGAGCCGGTCGCGCAGCCGTGGGTAGCGCTGGAGCAGCAGCGTCTCGATGCCCACCGCGAGCTGCGAGAGCAGCATGCCGTAGAGCACCGACAGGATGAGGAACCAGATCGCGAAGCTGGTGTTGAAGATGCCGAGCGCGATCGCCAGCGGCATCGCGATCCACCCGAACGCCTCGACGATGGGGGCGAGCGCCTCGAAGACGAGGAAGTAGGGGACCGCGAAGGTGCCGAGCCGCCCGTACTGCGGGTTGAACATCAACGCGCGGTGGGTCCACAGGGTCTCCCACAACCCGCGGTGCCAGCGATTTCGCTGACCGCGCAGCGTGGCCCAGTCGGTCGGCACCTCGGTCCAGCAGATCGGGTCCGGCGTGAACAGGATGCGGTACGCCTCGTGGCGCTCGCGGTAGTGACGATGGAGTCGAACCACCAGCTCCATGTCCTCGCCCACGGTCCCGACGAGGTAGCCGCCCACGTTGATGACGGCATCGCGCCGGAACACGCCGAACGCGCCGGAGATGATCAGCAGCGCGTCGAAGTGGCTCCACCCCGCGCGACCGCTGAAGAACGCGCGCGCGTACTCGAGGATTTGCAGCCGCGCGAGCCAGCTCTTGGGCATCGCGAGCTCGACGACGCGTCCGTCGACGACCCGGGCGCCGTTGAGCGGACGGATGGTGCCGCCGATCGCGACGACGTTCTCGTCCTCGAGGAACGGGCGCGTGGCGCGGAGGAGGGCGTCGGCGTCGAGCAGCGAATCGGCGTCGACGGCGCAGACCAGCGGGTAACGGGCGACGTCGATCGCCGCGTTGAGCGCGTCCGCCTTGCCTCCGTTCTCCTTCTCGAGGACCACCAGGTTGGGGTGGCGCGCCGAGCGGAACATCCGCTTCACCGCGGCCGAGGGGAGCGCGCGCCGATAGACGGCGGGGACCTCGAGCAGCGCGAACGCCTCGATCAAGCGGTCGACCGTGGCGTCGGTCGAGCCGTCGGAGACGACCACGACCTCGAACTCCGGGTAGCGCAGGCCGAGGAACGACCGCACGCTGTCGACGATGCAGGTCTCCTCGTTGTAGGCCGGCACGAGGATGCTCACCGGCTTGTAGCTCTCGCGCGCGAGCAGGTCGCGGAGCGTGATCTGCGACAGCTCGCGCGAGTAGACGACGATGCTGCGCAGCCCGAGGTAACCGAAGAGCGTGTAGCCCAGGTTGAGGAGCGCGAAGTACGCGAGCACCACGTACTGGAAGATCAGGACGATGGTCAGCACGGTGCTCATGGCGCGCCTCCGAGCTCAGCTTCCATCAGCACGTGGTGGGCCATGTGTCGCGCGAAGCGATCGGGATGCTCGTTGCTCGCGCGCGTGAGCAGCGCGAGCCCGGGCGGGCCGAGCGTCGGGAGCGTCTCCGCCGCCGCGCGCCGGACCCACCACGACACGTCGCGCAGGCGCTCCCAGAGCACCCGCAGCGCGCGCTCCTGGTCGATGACGCCCAGCGCGCGGGTCGCCTGCATCCGCACGAACTCGATCTCGCCGCCGGCCGCGCCCGCGATGAGCTCGGTGAGGGCCGGCTCGCGGAGGTGCATGCGCGCGGCTGCCTGCATCGCCGCCGCGCGCAGCTCGGGGTCGGGGTGCGCGACGAAGTGGACCACCGCCCGCGCCACCTCGTCGTGGTTGGTGTCGGTGGCGCGCCCGACGGCATCGAGCGCGGCGCGCGCGAGCCGCGGGGGGACACGATCGACCGACAGCAGATCGCCGATCACGCTGCCCGCGGCGTCGTCGAGCAACAGCAGCGCCTCCTCGACGACGCCGCCGGGGAGCTCGTGGGTGCGGAGCGCGGTGACGAAGCGACGGCGGTCGAGCCCGGGGAAGGCGGCGAGGGTGCGCGCGATGACTCGGGTCGCCATGAAGCGCACCACCGGCGTCTCGTCGTCGAGCAGCTCGTACGCGACCTCGAGCGCGCTCGGCACGCGGGCCTTCGCGAGCCCCTCGATCGCGTGGAGCCGGGCCGCGAGGCGCCGCGAGCGCGCCCGCTTCGTGAGCTTCGCGGCGATCCCGCGCGCCTCGATCAAGGCACCGAGCGCGACGCCGTCCTCTCCGCGAATGGTCTCGCGGAGCTCGAGGAGCGCGTCGATCGCCTCGCGCGGGAAGCGCGCCGGCAGCTCGACCGTGCGGTCGAACATCCACGCCACGAACAGCTCGGTCCATCGCTGCCCGCGCGCCTTGCGCGAGCGCTCGCGATAAGCGCTCATCGCCATGTACACGAGCACGTGCATCATGACGACCGCGAGCGAGATGCACGTGAGGAGCACGACCGCGATCATCAGCTCGATCAGCCGGCCATACGCGAGCAGGCCGACGATGCGCGCGAAGAACGCGAGCGAGAGGACGATCAGCGCGAGGGCCTCGGCGCCGAACACGACGAGGACCAGCACCGCGTACAGGTAGTCACCCCATCGGCGCCACATGTCACCACCTCACGTAGACGGCGAGCTCGCCGCTGTGGATGCGGATCACATCCGCGTTTGGGTTGCGTCGGATTTCAAACTGGTATTGCGGCTTGATCCCGAGCTCACGGACCACGCGCCAGTCGAAGCCGCCCGCGAAGATGTGCGAGCGAATCTCTCCGAGCTGAAACGCAGCCGGAACCAGTCGGTCGAGCTGCGAGCCGTACACGTAGAGCGCGTCGATCGCGAAGCGCGGTCGCACCCGCAAGATCGCGTAGCTCCCGATGGAGTGAACGACCTTGCGCGACCCCTCGGTCGCGGTGTTGGCGAGCCAGTAGCGCGCGTCGATACGGAGCGCGTCGGTGATCTGCAAGCCAATCGCCGGGTTGATGAGGTGCACGCTCACGCCCGACGGAAAGGTCATGTACGTATACGCGGCGTAACCATCGAGCGGGCCATGGATGGGGAAGTAGAGGAACGCGCGGCCGAGCGCGTTCGGCACCGCGCGGGCCGGTTGGCCGAACCCGCCCTCGACACCGAGCGTCCAGCCGACGCCAAGCGCATACGCGAGCGAGGCCGCGTAGAACGCGTTGTAGGTGCCGTCGCCGTACGGCGTTACCGGCCGCTTCGACTGCTCGGTGCGCACACCGAGCATCGCACGGCCGACGCGCTGAAGCACCCACAGCTCCCACGTAGTCACGTCGCTCGGCCAACCCGCCGGGAAGACGTCTCGACGCATACGCATCCGCGCCTCACCGAGCCACATCCGATCGCCGAGCGTGCGGATGTCGAGGTCGTGCGGCGCGAGCGCTTCGGCGCGTTTCAGGTACGGGCGCCCCGACGCGGTATCGCCGCGGAAATGCAGCAACTGCGCGCGTCGCGCAAGGAGCGGCGCCGACCCGGGACTTAGGGTGAGACCGACGTCGATCGTGCGATCCGCTTCGTCGTACTGACCGCTCCAGATCAGGCGATCGATCAGAGCCGCGCGCGCATCGACGTCACGCGGATCGTGGGTGAGCGCGGCGCGATAGTCATCGATCGAAGCTGCCGGGGCCGGCGACGCGACCATCAGCAGCGAGGCGGCGATGGCGAGCTTCCTCCACATGGGAATGCAGCGTGGCGACGCAAGGAGCACGCCACCAACTCGGCTCGCCCCTTGCTACGTGAGTCGGGTGCGGGGGGCACAAACCCGCGGGAGGACGACGTGCCCAAGGTTCTCATCATCGACGGCGACTCCACGGCTCGAACGGTCCTTCTCGCCGCGATCACGCGCGCCGGGATGGAGGGCGAGGCGGTGGCGACGATGGAGAGCGCGCGCGCGATCCTCGCGACGAGCACCGTCGACGTGGTGCTCCTCGAGCTGGAGCTCCCCGATGGGCATGGCTTCGATCTGCTGCGGGAGCTGCGCGGGCGCGCGCACGCGATCGTCGTGACGACGATGCATCAACACGCGCTCGTCGCGCGATCCCGCAGTTTTGGCGCAAGCGGCTACATCACCAAGCCGTTCAGCCCGAGCGAGATCGTCGAGCGCGTGAGGAATTCCATCCCCATGGTGGCAGCATGAGACCCCCCTTCGACCACGAGCTGCACCTCGACCCCGGCGAGGTCATCAATGGCCGCTACGCCGCCATTCGTCGGATCGCGCGCGGCGGGATGGGCGAGGTCTGGGCGGTGCGTCACTGCGCGCTCAACGAGGACTTCGCGATGAAGATGCTCGCGCCGGTCTACGGGATCGGCGAGGACACTCTCTCCCGCTTCGAGCTCGAGGCGCGCGTCGGCGCGAGCCTCGGAAACAAGTCGCACTACATCGTGCCGGTGATCGACCACGGAGCCCATCACGGTCGGCCCTACCTGGTGATGCCGCTCATCCATGGCCCCTCGCTCGAGGAGAAGCTGAGCAAGGGACCGATCCCCGTCGTCATGGCAGCGCGCGTCGTTCGCCACGTGGGCCGCGCGCTCACCGCGGCCCACCACGACGGCGTCCTGCACCGCGACCTCAAGCCGGGCAACGTGCTCCTCGTGCAAGAGGACGAGCGCTGGTTCGCCAAGGTCACCGACTTCGGCATCGCCAAGCTCGGCCGCGGCGCGCTGATCAGCCAGCACCACTCGACGGTCGCCGGCACCCTGATCGGGACCCCGGTGAACATGAGCCCCGAGCAGGCCAACGGCGAAGAGGTCGACGAGCACTGCGACATCTGGGCGCTGGCCTGCCTCGCCTATCGCTGCGTCGTCGGGACGGATCCATTCCACGGCCGTACCGCGCTCGAGATCCTCAGCAAGGTGTGCGCATCGGCGTACGAGCCGCCGACCACGGTCGACGTGGGGCTCCCTCCCGCGCTCGACGCGCTGTTCGCGCGCGCGTTCGCCCGTGACATCCCCGACCGGTTCCACAACGCGAAGAGCTTCGCCGACGCCTTCACGTTGGCATGTGGCGACGAGTCGATCTCCTCGCCGCCCGAGGTGCGCAACACGCCCGCCTCGATGGCGCCCCCCGAAGACCTCCACCCGGAGTAGCTCAGGGGCGACTACGAATGCCGCGCGCGGGGGGTGCGGGGGGCCTGCAAGCGTTGCGTCGCGAGCTCGCGCTCCCAGTAGGATGCGGCCGCGAGGACGCCCAGCAGGGCGGTGGCCTGGACGAGCATGGGCGCGATGCTCCACCGCGCAATCAGCGCGCCGACCGCACAAAACTGCGCGACGGTGGTCACCTTGCCGAGCGGCAGGGCCCGGGTCGGCGCGCGCGGTCCGCCGCGCACGAGCACATAGAGGAACAGCGGCAGCACGCCGACCTCGCGGGTCATGAGGCCGAGCGCGCTCAGCGCGTCGAGCACCCCTCCACGGAGGAGCCCCAGGAGCACGCAAAGGGCGAACACCTTGTCGGCGATGGGGTCCGCGATCTCGCCGGTGAGGGAGGTTTCGTGGCGCGCCCGAGCGACCGTGCCGTCGAGCGCGTCCGACAGCGCCGCCGCTGCGAGGACCGAGAGGGCGGCCCAGCGCTCATGAGCGACCACGAGGAAGACGAACCCGAGCGGAACTCTGACAATCGTCAATAGCCCCGCCGGCCGCGTCAAATCGCGCAGTACCGCTCGATATGCCATTCGATGGCAAGGGCCAGCAAGACACGGTCCACGGGTTGGCGCGCCGCCTGCAGTACGTCGCCCCGAATGTCCCAGCGAGCCCTCTCGATCGCGCCGCTGAGCAGCCAGCTCCCCAAGGGCACGGCCTCGGACTTCGCGCGCTTCTACCGGTGGGGATGGGTGCCCCTCGTCGCGGGCACCTTCGTGCTCTGCGGGCTCACGCTCGTCGTCTCGGATTACCTCGCCCGGACGAGCGGCATCGAGGTGTCGCTCGAGGTCCGCAGGTTGTTCGCCGCGCGCGCGTTCTTCCTCGGCGCCGTGATCTCTGCGTGGTCGGGGTTCTTCGTCCATCGCACGCGCAGCCGGATCGAGCGAGCCCGCGAGGAGCTCCTCGTCGAGCGCGCGTCCCTCGCCGAGCAGCGACGCCGCTTCGAGCAGACCGAGGGCGTCGCGGCAATCCTGCGCGTGATGGCGCACGAGATTCGCAGCCCGCTCCACGGCGTCCGGCTGCACGCCGGCGTCGTCCGCAAGGCGCTCGCCCGCGGCTCCCTCGACGTCGCGGCCGAATCGGTGACCGAGCTCGATGGCGAGATCCAACGGCTCGCCGCGCTGGTCGACGAGTACGTCGAGCTCGGGCACGCCGACCAAGTGGCGGTCTCCCTTCGGCGCATCGACATCAGCGAGCCGGTCCGCGACGCCGTCGAGAACCACCGCGCGGCGCTCGAGCGCCTCGGCATCGCGGTGAAGCTCGAGCTCCCGCCCGAGGAGCTGCCGGTCGAGGCCGAGCCGCGACGGCTCGCCGAGATCGTCCACAAGCTCCTGCGCAACGCCGCCGAGGCGCTGCAGCCCGGCGGCGAGGTCGTCGTGCGGGTGGGACGCACCCCGAACAAGGACTCCGCGACGATCGAGGTCGAGGACAGCGGTCCCGGCTTCGTGGACCCGAGCGTCGCGTTCCGACCGTTCTACTCGACGAAGCCGGAGGGCACCGGTCTCGGGCTGTCCATCGTCCACGACGTCGTTCGAGCGCATCGTGGCGAGGTCTGTGCTTTCAACCATGAGCGCGGGGGCGCGTGCGTGCGCATACGTCTACCGCTCTACGAGGCCTCATGTACCGCGTAATTGTTGTCGATGACGAGCGCACCGCGGTCGATGCGCTCTCGCGGCTCCTCCGCCTCGATGGCTACGACGTCGTTGGCTACACGCGCGCGCTCGACGGCCGCGCGGCGATCGAGACCGAGCCCTTCGACGCCGTCGTCACCGACCTCGAGATGCCTGACCTCCACGGCGTCGACCTCGTGCGCGTCGCGCAGCGCGTGAAGCACGCCGCCCCGGTGTTCGTCGTCAGCGCGTACGCCAACTCCGCCGTCGGCATGAGCGCGCTCGCGGCGGGCGCGCGTCGCGTGTTCGGAAAGCCGCTCGACTACGATGCGCTGGCGGAGGCGTTGCAGGAGGCATTACGGGTATGACCGATCGAGTCACCAACGTCGAGGGGGTGAAGGCGCGGCCGCGCAAGTGGGCGGGTCCGTTCACGCTCGGCGAGGTGCTCGACGACACCTATCGAATCGACGGAATCCTCGGCTCGGGTGGCATGGGCGTCGTGTATCTAGCGCGCGATCTCCGTCTCCAACGCGAGGTGGCGATCAAGGTCCAGCGCGACAACATGTGGGCCGCGGCGCTCCGCCGCGAGGGGCAGGCGCTGTCGGCTGTCCACCACCCCGGCGTGATCGCGGTGCACGCGATGGGCAGCCACCACGGCCACGACTATCTGGTGCTCGAGCGCCTGCGCGGCCGCACGCTCCAGTCACGGCTCGACAAGCACCACGGGCCGTTCCCCATCGACGAGGTCATCGACCTCGCGATCGGCATCTGCGACGCGCTGTCCGCTGCGCATCGCGCGGGCCTTGCGCACCGCGACCTCAAGCCGGACAACGTCTTCGTCTGCGGCGCACGCGTGGTGCTCCTCGACTTCGGCTTGTTCGTGCCCGAGTGCGACGCCGCGGCGATCGACCAGGTCGCAGGCTCGCCCGAGTTCATGGCGCCCGAGGTGATCTCCGGCCGCGTGATCCCCGGCGCGGGGCCGCTCGTCGACCTCTACGCGCTCGGCGTCATGATGTTCGAGCTCCTCGTGGGCCACACGCCGTTCAACGACGACCGCAAGGACGTGGTGTTCCGCAAGCACCTCAGCGAGCAACCTGCGGAGATCATGCACCTCCGCCCCGAGGTGCCGCGCGCGCTCTCCGACCTCGTGCGGAGCCTCCTCGAGAAGTCTCCCTCGGAGCGCGTCGACAGCGCCGAGGCGGCGCTGTGGCAGCTCTGCGCCATCCGCGGACACGCCGCGCGCACGGGCATTCAGCCGTTCCGAGTGCTCGTGGTCGACGACGATCCCGCGATCGGGCTGATCCTCCGGCGCTCACTCCGCCGTGCGCTGCCCCAGCTCGTGGTCGAGGTCGAGAACGATCCGCGCCAGGCGCTCGCCGAGATCGAACGCGAGCGCCCCGACCTCGTCCTGCTCGACCTCCGAATGCCGGAGATGAACGGCATCGAGCTGATGATGCAGCTGTCGGCCCTGCCGCCCTCGCGGCGACCGCGCGTGGTGGGCATGAGCTCCGAGGCGGTGGAGCAGGACCTCGTCGTCCTCCGCACGCTCGGCGTCGACGAGTTCGTCCCCAAGGACCAGTCGTTCGTGGCGAAGGTCTCGACCGTCGTGGCCGACCTGCGCCATCACTGAACGCCCCGCGCACGGGCTATGCATCGCAGCGCGTCAGGAGGATTGAGTCATGAACAAGAAGGATGTGCTCGCGAAGGAGCTGAAGTCCACCTACGACGAGCTACGAACGCTCGGCGATGAGATCAGGGTTCAGCTGCACCTCGCCGGGATGGACGCGAAGGATCTGTGGAACCGCGACCTCGAGCCGCGCCTGTTCTCGCTCGAGAAGCGCGTCGAGGGAGAGGTCTCGGCCGCCACCAAGACGGCGCTGCACGATCTGCGTGAGGCGATGCACACGTTTCGCCAGGGGATGAAGAAGAACTGAAGTGCTGTCGGAGGTATCCCCCCGGACTTCAGTCCGGGGGAGTTCCCGACAGCTACGGGGTCAGCGCCGACGCATATCGTCGCGGAGCCTCTGCGCGTCCATGAGCAACGCGCGGAGCTCCGCGAGCTGCTCCTCGTCGACGCGCTCACCGAAGCGCTCGAGGCGCTCGAGCTTGGGCGCGAGGCACTCGTACGCGGCACGGTCCTCGGCCGACGCCAGGATCGCGCAGTCGGCGAGCTCCTCGGCGAGGAGCTCCAGCGCGACCAGTGCACGCACCACGCTGTGCGAGATCGGCGGCTGCTCCTCGGGTTCCGTGAACATCGTGCTCCTTGGGCCTCGAGGAACAGGGAGCCTCCAAGCCTCGTGCCACCGGCACGGGCTTCGCTATGCTCGCTCGTCACGACCATGCTCCTCGCGTACGACGCCGCGTCGCGTTCCCTGCGGCCATGCAGCGAGCCACCGACCGCGGGCTGGGTCCACGCCTCCGATCCCACCGAGGAGGAGCTGGACTGGATCGGCGCACAGATGGCGATCCCGCGCTCGCTCGTCGCGCACGCGCTCGACATCGACGAGATCGCCCGCGTGGACCGCGAGGGCGCCGCGCGGTTGGTGGTCGTGCGAATACCCCACCAGCGGTCCCGCACGATCGCGCTCGGCATCGTGATCGACAGCGGTCGGGTCCTCACCATCGTGCGCGAGGAGAACGAGCTCGCCGAGCTCCTCTCGGGCCGCCCGGACCTCGACGCGGTGGACCACCAACGCTTCCTACTCCAGGTGATCCTCACCGCGACCGAGCGGTTCCTCACGCTGGTCCGCGCCATCGACGTGGTCGTCAGCGACCTCGAGGACAGGCTCCGCGAGTCGCTCCGCAACGAAGAGGTGCACGGTCTGCTCCTGCAGCAGAAGACGCTGGTGCATTTCACCACGGCGCTCGCCTCGAACCGAATCATGATGGACCGACTGCGGCGCGACAGCGCGTTTCACTTCGACGTCGAGCTGCTCGAGGACGTCGAAGTCGAGCTCCGCCAGGCGGTCGAGATGGCCAACGTGTCCAGCAACATCCTCAGCGAGACGATGGACGCGTTCGCCTCGATCATCTCCAACAATCTCAACGTCGTCATGAAGGCCCTCACCTCCCTGACGCTGCTCGCCACGATCCCGACGGTCATCGCGAGCTTCTACGGCATGAACGTGATCCTGCCCGGACAGCACCACGGCGGGGCGTTCGGCGGGATCGTGGTGGGGTCGTTCGCCGTGATCGGCGTCGTCGCGTTCATCCTGCTGCGTTTGCGCTGGATGTAAGGCACAGCACGTGCTCCGGAGCGGCGTATGGACTTCCGCCGGACCGAGCGCGCGCAGCTGATCGCCGACCTGGTGACGCTCGGCGACCTCACCGATCCGCGGGTGGCCCGCGCGATGGAGCGCGCGCCCCGCCATTGGTTCCTGCCCGATCCGTCCGAGCCGCTCGCCTATATCGACGCGCCGCTGTCGATCGGCTGGGGCCAGACGATCTCGCAACCCGCGATCGTCGCCCAGATGACGACCGCGCTCGAGCTCAACGGCGGCGAGCGCGTGCTCGAGATCGGCACCGGCTCGGGTTGGCAGGCGGCAGTGCTCTCGTCGCTCTGCGCCGAGGTCTACACCGTCGAGCGCATCGCGGCGCTCGGGAGGCGCGCGCGGGATACCCTCTCCAAGCACGGTTTCGCGAACGTCCACGTCCGCATCGGCGACGGCTTCGAGGGCTGGCGGGAGCACGCGCCCTTCGATCGGATCATCCTCACGGCCGCGCCGAGGGAGACGCCGCGCGCGCTCTACGACCAGCTCGCCGAGGGAGGCATCCTCATCGCGCCCGTCGGCGAGGGCGAGCAGGTCTTGGTCCGCGACCGCAAGGTCGGCGGCGCGATTCAGCGCGACGAGCTCGCCGCCGTGGTCTTCGTCCCCATGCTCGGCGGCGTCGCGGCCTGACGAGACGCGCCCTGATTCCCGCGTGCGATTGCGTTGCGACGCAAGAACTGCGGGCCCGGCGACCTCGATCGTTGGGCCTTCCGCCGCGGTACGACCATTGCTCGATATTGCTCATCATGGAACTGACGCAGCAGCCACGGTACGACGCACTCGACGCGACCTTCCTGCGCCTCGTGCTCCGCGACGCGGTGCGCGCGCCGTCGTCGCACAACACGCAGCCCTGGCTGTTTCACGTCATCGACGGCACCGTGGAGCTATGGGCGGATCGCTCGCGTTCGCTCCCGGTGGCCGATCCGCACGACCGCGAGCTCACCATGAGCTGCGGCGCTGCGCTTCACCATCTTCGCGTCGCGATGCGCAGGGCCGGCTACGCGCCGGAGGTGGAGATGCTGGCCGAGCCACACCGGCCCGATCTGCTGGCGCGGGTCTCCATCGGACGCCACAACGAGCCGAGCAAGCTCGACGTCGTCCTCGCCAACGCGATCGAGCAGCGGCACACCAATCGCGGCGCGTTCCTCCCGCGAGAGATCCCGCCGCAACACCTGATCGCGGTCCGCGACGCGGCCGAGGCCGAGGGCGCCAACCTGGTCATCGTTCCGCAGGCCAAGCGCCACCAGCTCGCGAACCTGGTGGCCGAGGGCGATCGCGCCCAATGGCACGACAGCGGCTTCCGCCGCGAGCTCGCGAAGTGGCTGCGCAGCAACCACGACGAGAAGCACCGGGACGGGATGCCCGGCTACGCGCTCGGCATGGGCGACGCCGCCGCTGCGTTCGCGCCGCTCGTCGTCCGCACGTTCGATCGCGGCGACGGGGTCGCCGCGCACGACGCCGAGCTGGTGGAGGGCGCCCAGGCGCTCGCGGTGCTGTTCACCTCGGGCGACTCCGTGCACGACTGGCTGCGCGCCGGGCAAGCGCTCTCGCACCTGTTGCTGCGCGCGACGTCGCTCGAACTCGCCGCTTCGTTCCTCAATCAGCCGATCGAGGTCGAGGAGTTGCGTCCGGCCGTCGCCGCGCTCATCGACCAACACTCGGTCCCCCAGCTGATCCTCCGTCTCGGCTTTCCGGCGACCTCGGTCCAAGCCACGCCGCGCCGCACCGTCGACGACGTCCTCCGCTGACCTCCAGCCACGAAGGGGCCGCGGGCGTAAGCCCGCGGTTGCCTGTTTTTGGGAGCACCCAAAGAGCAACCGCGGGCTTACGCCCGCGGCCCCTTCGGAAGAGAAACCTACTTGCGGTGCTTGCGGTGCTTCTCCGCCGCCTCGTTCTCCTTCGCGATCATCGCCATGACCTCTTCGGGGATCTGCTCCTCGAGGAACGGACCGCCGATCTCCTCCGGCGCGGTGCGGTCGCGGTCGTCGTAAGCGACCTCCTCACCCGAGATGGCTGAGGCAACGAACTCCTCGCCAGCGAGCTCAGCGAGGTCGTCGCGCGTATGGTTGACGGCAATGAAGGCCTCGCCGTCGTGGTCTACGGGACGCGCGTGCTTGGGGCGATGACCGGTGGGACGCATGATGATCCGTCTCCTTCCACACTACTCTGCGGCTTGATTCGTCCGTGGCAACGGGGCTTGCGCGATCAATTTCAGCAATGTTTCGCGGTCGAGCGTCTCTTCGCGCTCCAATCGCTCAGCGATTGCATCAAGCGCACCGCGACGCTCCTCGAGGATGGTCCGCGCGCGGCGCGCCGCCCCCTGCACGATCGATCGAACCTCGGCGTCGATCGCGATCGCCGTCTGCTCGCTGCACTCGGGGCGCGCGCTCAGGTGAGGGTCGAGGTAGGGGGCGACCATCGCCCCGTAGGTCACCGGTCCGACGCGCTCGCTCATACCGTAGCGGCGCACCATTTGCCGGGCGAGCTCGCTCGCGTGCTCGAGATCGCTCTCCGCGCCCGTGGAGGGCTCGTCGCAGGCGAGCTCCTCTGCCGCACGGCCGCCCATCGCCACGCCGATGCGATCGAGCAGCTCCGAGCGGGTGAGCAGGTGGCGCTCGTCGGCAGGCAGCTGCAGCGTGGCGCCGAGCGCGCCGATCGATCGCGGGATGATCGTGACCTTGTGCACCGGATCGGCGTGCCTCACCGTCAGTGCGACGAGCGCGTGTCCCGCCTCGTGATAGGCGACACGCCGTCGCTCCCGCTGCGGGAGGACCCGTCCCTGCTTCTCGAGCCCGAGCTGGATGCGATCGATCGCGACCTCGAAGTCGCGCTGCTCCACGGTCTGAACGTCGCGCCGCGCCGCCGAGAGCGCGGCCTCGTTCGCCACGTTGGCGAGCTCGGCGCCGACCATGCCGGGAGTCCTTCGCGCGACCACCGACAACTCGACGTCGGGGGCGAGCGGCAGCTTGCGGACATGCACGCGGAGGATCGCTTCGCGACCGCGGAGATCGGGCCGATCGACGACGACCTGGCGATCGAAGCGTCCGGCGCGCAACAGCGCGCGATCGAGGATCTCGGGCCGATTGGTGGCCGCGAGGATCACCACACCCTCGCCGACGTCGAAGCCGTCCATCTCCGAGAGCAGCTGGTTGAGCGTCTGCTCCCGCTCCTCGTGGCCGCCGATCGCGCCGCCGACGAACGAGCGCGCCTTTCCCACCGCGTCGAGCTCGTCGATGAACACGATGCACGGCGCGTGGGCCTTCGCCTCCTTGAAGAGATCGCGCACCCGCGCCGCGCCCACGCCGACGAACAGCTCGACGAACTCCGAGCCGGACAAGGAGTAGAACGCCACCCCGGCTTCGCCCGCGACCGCGCGCGCGAGCAGCGTCTTGCCGGTGCCGGGCGGTCCGACGAGGAGCACGCCGCGCGGGGGCCTCGCGCCGAGCGCGCGGTGCTTCGCCGGATCCTTGAGGAACGTGACGATCTCGATCAGCTCCGCCTTCGCCTCGTCGACGCCGGCGACGTCCGCGAAGGTGACCCGGGGATCCTTGGTCAAGTCGTAGAGCCGCGGCTTGCTCTTCCCGACCGGCGGCGGTCCGGCGCGCCCGATCGTGCGCGACATCCACACGACGAACCCCACGCCGATGAGGAGCGGCAGAACCCAGGTGATGAACAGCGTCTGGAAGATCCCCGTCGAGCGGACCTCGCCGCTGATCTTCACACCTCTTCCGCGGAGCTCGGCCACGAAGTCGGACTCGTCGACGCCGGGTAGGCGACCGACGACGAACGGCTGCGCCACCGAGCTCGACGCCGCGGGACGAACGCGAACGCGGAGCTGGGTCTCCTCGATGTGCACCGCTTCGACCCGGCCCTCGCCCGCCGCACTCATCAGCTCGGAGAACGGCATCTCGCCGTTGCTCGCGCGCGGCGGGCCGACCCGCAGGAGCGCGAACAACGCGATCGCGACCGCGACGTAGAGGATCGACGTCACGGCGCGGCGCGAGGGCGAGGTGCCGTCCTTCATGTCACGCCTCGGCGCGTGGCGGCAACCGCACCGGGATGTGCTTCCAGGGCTCGGTGATGCCCGACAGCGTCCAGGTGAGCTTCTTGGGATCGACTCCATTGCTCTTGGAGGCGGCGGCGCGCACGAGATCGGCGGCGGAGAGCACGCCGACGAGCATCCCGCCCTCATCGGTGACCGCCAGACGGCGGACCTTCTTGTCGCGCATGACCGTGCTCGCCGCGTCGACCGAGTCCGTGTCGTGCACGGTGTACATCGCCTGCGACGCCGCGCTCTTGACCGGGATCTTGTAGAGCGGCTCCCCGGTCAGGAAGGCGGCCATGCAGATGTCTCGGTCGGTGACCATCGCGATCGGTCTGCCCGCGGCGTCGACCACCGGGACGCATCCGCAATCGCCGTCCCACATGTCGCGCGCGACCGTGTTCAACGTGTCCTCGGCGCGACAGGTCCGCACCCCCCTGGTCATCAGCTCGGAAACCCTCATGACACACCTCCTTCGGCAGCGCTCACTGCAATGGCCAAACCACGGGGGGTGGCACGACGCGTGAAGTCACCGAGAGCATGACGATCGACGGCTTCGATCCGGCCGATGCAGGCGCGCTCGTCGGCTATCGCGCCGACTTCGCCGCGCGTTTCTACGGCCTGCTCGACCGCATCGCCCATCGCCTGTCGGTCGAGGTCGAGGGCATCGAGAACCTCCCTGCAGGTCGTGCGTTGCTCGTCGCAAACCATGCGTTCGGCTGGGACGTGGCCTTCGCGCTGAGCGCGATCCGCAAAAAGACCGGTCGGCCGGTGTTCTGCCTGGGCGAGCACCTCTGGTGGAGGGTGCCCATCCTTCGGCGCCTCGCGGTCGCGGTGGGCGTCGTCGACGGGACGCGCACCAACGTCGACCGTCTGCTCTCGGCCGAGCACCTCGTGGTCGTGCTGCCCGGCGGACTGCGCGAGGCGGTCAAGCCGGGCGCGCTCCGCTACCGACTGCTGTGGGGGAGCCGCTACGGCTTCGTGCGCGCGGCGATCCGCAACCGCGCGCCGATGGTCCCGCTCGCGACGCTCGGCGCCGACGAGCTGTTCGACTTCGTCGGCGACGCCTACGCGCGCGGTCGCAAGTGGCTCGAGCCCCTCGGCCTCGCGGGGCTCCCGCTGCCGCGTCCGCTCCACTACCTGCCCCGTCGAGTTCACCTCCGCTACGTCATCGGTGAGCCGATCGCATCGCTCTACCCGCCCGACGCCGAGAACGACCCGCAGGCGCTCCGCAATGAGCGGCTGCTCGTCGAGGGCGCGCTCCACGAGCTCCTCGACCGCGAGCTCGCGAAACGGGAGCACATCGCGGTCTCGTGAGCGTCATGTTGCTGTCGCCCTCCACCCTCGCGCTCCTCGAACGCTTCGGCGAACGCCACACGTTCCCCGGCGGCACCACCATCCTCCGCGAGGGCGAGACGACGCGCGAGCTCTACTACGTGCTCGCCGGCGAGGGCGTGCTCACGCGCAACCAGCTCCAGGTGCAGCGCGTCCATCCGGGCGATCACGTCGGCGAGCTGGGACTGCTCGCTGGCACCCCCCGAGCCGCGACATGGATCGCCGAGAGCGCCACCATCGCGCTGCGCCTCGACCGAGACGGCTTCGCCCGCATGTGCGAGCTCGACCCGCGGGGCGCGATCGCCCTGGTGCAGGAGCTCGTCTCGTCGCTCGGCGCACGCCTCACTGCGATCACCGACGACGTCGGCGCGATGCTCCGCGAGCGGTCTCTCCCCCGCCGCCTCGAGGTCACGATCGAGCTCAACGGCCAGCGTCGCAGCGTCCGCACCGGCACCCGGGTCGGTGAGCTGCTGCAGGACTCGGTGGCGGCGCTCGTCGATCGCAACGCGGTGTCGCTGAGCACGCCGATCGTGGCCCCCGGCAGGGTCGAGGGGCTGTCGCGCGAGCACTGGGAGGGACAGCGCATCGTCCGCGAGAGCGCGAACCTGCTGATGCTCGAGGCGGCGGCGCGGGTCGGCCTCCGCGCGCGCATCGCAGCGACGATGGGCACCGCGACCTGGATCGATCTCGAGGGCGAGGACGCGGTCGATCGTCTGCGCTCGGGGGTGACGCGCCTGATCTCCGAGGCGGCGCCCTTCCGCGAGGAGCTGTGGACGCTCGAGGAGGCGCGCGCACACTTCAACGAGGTCGGCGCAACAGAGGCCGTCGATCTGCTCGCCACGTGGCGGGACGCGACGGTGCCGCTCGTGAGCTGCGGCCGCAGCTACGCCATCCGCATGGGCGCGATGGTCGAGGACGCGCGCGCGCTCGCCGATATCGAGGTCGAGCCGGCGCGCGGGGGCGCCCTGCTCATCTGCGGCAAGAGGCCGCCGGGGATCTCGAGCCGCACCGCGTGGGCGGACACGATGCGCGATCACGACCGGTGGCTCGCGGGGCTCGGCGTAACCAGCGTCGGAGCGTTCAACCGCTCGTGCATCGACGGACGCGTGTCGGAGACGATCCGTATCGCCGAGGGTTTCCACGAGAAGCGCCTGAGCAGCATCGCCGACACCATCGCAGTGCGGAGCGGGGTGCGCGTGATCACCATCGCCGGCCCGTCGTCGTCGGGCAAGACCACGTTCATTCGAAGGCTCGACGTCCAGCTGCGCATCGTGGGGACCGATCCGGTCTACATCTCGCTCGACGACTACTACGTCGATCGCGAGCGGACGATCCGCGGCCCCGATGGCGAGTACGACTTCGAGGCGCTCGAGGCGCTCGACATCCCATTGCTCTGCGACCACGTCCGCCGCCTCCTCGCCGGCGAACGCGTGAAGACTCCCCGCTACGACTTCGTCAGCGGCAAGAGCATCCGCGAGGGCGGACGCGAGGTGCAGCTCGGCGGCAATCGGGTGCTCATGCTGGAGGGCATTCACGGCCTCAACCCGCGGCTGCTCGGCGACGTCGTCCCCCACGCGCAGATGTTCCGCATCTTCATCCAGCCGATGGCGGCCCTGCCGCTCGATCACGCTTCGCGCGCCAGCGCCTCGGACCTGCGGTTGCTACGGCGGATCGTCCGCGATCGTCGCTCGCGCGGCGCGACCCCGGGCGACAACATCATGCGGTGGCCCTCGGTACGCCGGGGCGAGCGGTTCCACATCTTCCCCTTCGTCGACCAGGCCGACATCGTGTTCGACACGTCGCTGGTCTACGAGCCATCGGTCCTCAAGACCTACGCCGAGCGCTACCTCCTCGAGGTCCCGGTCACCCACCCCGCCCACGCCACGGCGAGCCGCCTGCGCCGGATGATCGACCACTTCGTCGCCATCCACGCCGCGCACGTCCCGCCGACCAGCATCCTCCGCGAGTTCATCGGCGAGAGCGGCTTCGAGTACTGACTCCTGATGGATAGGTCAGGCCGCGAGCTCGCGGCGGACGATCCGGAGGAGCTGGTCGATCTGCACCGGCTTCGGCAGGAAGTGCTTGGCGCCGGCGGAGATGCCGCGCGCGACGTGCTGCGCCGACACGGCCGCCGTGAGGAGGATGACCGGGACGTTGCGGAGCCCCGGATCCTCCTTGAACGCGAGGACGACCTCGATCCCGTCGAGCTCGGGCATCCACACGTCCGAGATCACCAGGTCGGGCTTCCGATCGATCGCCAGCTCGAGCGCCTCTCGCCCGTTCCGTGCGATGGTGACGTCGTAGTCGCGCAGGAACCGCGCGAGGATGCGCGCGGTCGGCTCGTCGTCATCGGCGATGAGCACGTGTTTTCTGCCCGGGCTCATTGTGACCCGGCTCACTGCATGCGGCGTTCCGGTTAGAACACGCTGAGCTCCTCGGACACGATCTGAGCAGACAACGTCGGCAGCAGGCGGAGCTGCTCACGGACGAGCTCCTCGATGCGCGGCGCAAACGGCGCGAGCGGAGCGCCGTCCCGCGCGGCGGCCCGCACGCTCGCGACCCACGGCTCGTCGATCGGCGCGCCGATGCGGCTCACGAGAACGCAGTGAGCCTCCTCGAGCGCCGGGAGCTCGTCGACGATGGCGCGCGCGATGCGGAACGCGGCGACGTTGTAGAGCTTGCCGACGTGACTGATCGGGTTCTTCCCCGCCGCGGCCTCGAGGCTCATCGGGCGCAGCGGGGTGATGAGCCCGTTGACCCGATTGCCGCGCCCCACCTCCCCGTCGTCGCCCGCTTCCGCCGACGTGCCGGTGACTGTGAGGTAGATGTCTCCGCGCTCCGGGGCGTCGGCTGCGTTGACCTCGATGGTCGCGTCCACGTTGGGGAGCGCCTCGCGGATCATCGCGGCGACCTGCGCCTTGAGCGCGAGATAGGCGTCGAGGTCGCGGACGTGCGCGCCGACGGTCGCGCAAGCGACAGTGAGTGAGATCCGAGCGCCCTCGCGGACGCCGAGGACCTTGTAGTCCTCGCCGACCGCGGGCGTGGCCGGATCGTGGGCGGCGACGCGTAGGCGCGCCGCGGCGGTGAGCACCGCGCGCTCGAGCCGCGAGAGCGGCGCATACCCGACGGCGGCGGAGGTGTCGTTGGCGCGGGCGACGCCGGGGCGCGCAAAGACCGCGGCGAGCTCGCGCGAGCCCGCGCGGATCCGCGCCGAGAGCTTCACGTGCCGTTCGACGTCGACGTCGTGGAGGTTCTTCGCCAGCCACTCCCGGCAGCGCGTCAGTACCACGTCGTCCACGTCGAGGCCCTGGTCGTGCTTGGTCGCGCGGCCCGCGACGATGATCTCGAACGGCTGGTCGACCGAGCCGCCGCCGAAGCGGGGCGACGAGGCGCCACCGATCAGCAGCGCCTTGTCGAGGTTGTGGTGGAGCACGGCGCCGAACCGTTCGAGATACGCGCGCGAGAGCGCGGCGCTCGATTGCTCGGCGAGCGCGTCGCAGATGGAGTCGGGGTGCCCGAGCCCCTTGTGCTCGACGATCTCTATCTCTTGCGCCGGGCAGAGCGGGCGCGCGAGCGGCTCGATGCGGACGTCCATGCGATCCACTAGCGGAGGCCGTGCCAAGGCCGTTTCTGCAGGCAGTGCGCTCGCGGCGCAGAACCTTCGCGCCGACCAGGTTTTACACGCGCAGGTCGCCGTCCACGCATGGCATGCGCGGTGCTGTTGTCTGCTACGGGGCGGGACCGAGACTCACCATGCTTGCGCGAATCGCCGCCGCTTCAGTCTTCGCCGCCCTCGCGGTGACGGCCCCGAGCGTGCGCGCCGAACGATTGCCGGACGACACGTACATCGACGAGGACGGCGACCTGCGCCCGTTCCGCGAGACCTACCGGGCCAACGCCAAGCCCGGCCGTCGCGAGCCCAAGTACTTTCGCGCCGGGCTCGAGCAGCTGTTCGTCCTCGGCGCCGGCACCGCGTACTACTGGATTCGCCCCGAGATCAACAAGCAGGACTGGGACTTCCCCGACTACGCGACGCGGATGTCGAACCTCCAGCCGACGTTCGACACCAACCTGTTCTCCACGAACCATTTGCTCCACCCCGCCGCGGGCGCCGCGTACTACGGGTTCGCGCGCATCAACGGCCTCTCGATCCCCGTAGCGCTCGGCTACTCGTTCGCGTCGTCGGCGGTCTTCGAGTTCCTCCTCGAGTGGCTCGAGAAGGCCAGCATCAACGACCTGGTGTTCACGCCGATGGGCGGGTTCGCCGCGGGCGAGTTCTTCGTCCACTTCAGCGAGTACCTCCACGCGGCCCCCAAGAGCAAGGTGCACCAGCACGTGGGCGGCGCGTTGTTCGGGTGGCCGCACCACATCCATGGCATCGCCAAGAACGACACGGCGCTCCCCAACGACAAGATCGGCTTCAGCGCGCTGTACTGGCACCGCTTCGATGCGCTGTTCGGCGGCGTCTACCTCCACAACGACAAGGGCGACCACGACTTCCTCTCCGAGCTCACCATCGGCGGCAAGCTGGTGTCGATCCCCGGCTTCCTCCGCCCCGGGCGGTTTACTCATCACTTCAGCGACGGTGAGTTCACCGAAGCGAAGGCAAACTTCATCATCGGCGACTCGAAGCAGTTCGTCGGCGGGGTCACGTTCGACGCGAACCTCGCGGGCAAGTACTCGCAGGACATCTACATCTCGGAGTACGGCAAGCCGGTCGGCCGCGCGTCGATGATCGCAGTCAACTCGGCCATGACCTTCCTCGACCGGCGCCCGCTCCGGCGGCACGACGCCTACGCCATGGCCCACCTGCTCGGCCCGGCGTTCAAGCTGTGGGGCGTGCACGGCGACTTCACCGCGCTGCTCGAGGGCGCGACCCACGTCGACTTCGCCAGCATCCAGGCGCTGCCCTACGAGCAATACAAGGCGCAGTTCGGCGTCGAGGGCACCAAGTCGGTGCTCCAGGACCAGGGCTACATGTTCGCGATGGGCTGGTCGGGGTGGCTGCGCGGGACGCTGCAGCTCGGCGGCTTCGAGGTGAGCGCGCGCGCGTTCCTCGGCACCTACGGCTCGATCGATCGGTGGGACCGCTTCCAGGAGAAGGTGACCAAGAACCCGCACCACACCGACAAGGTCGCGGAGCTCGAGGGCTGGATCGCCATGCAGCTGCCGCGCACCCCCGCACAGGTGCGGCTCTACATGGAGCACATCGGACGCGAGAGCACTATGCCGCCGCTCAGCGTGCGGAGATGGGACCGTCGTTATGGCTTGGCGATCGGCCTGCGCTTCTAGCCTGCTCTTGTGTGCGTCCTGCGCGCCGCTGGCGGAGATGCGTCCGGCGGGCGGCGCGATGCCCGACAAGACCTACGAGCTCGGCACCGCCGCGGTGAGCCTCGGCCCCCGCCCCTACGTGCAGGAGTCCGCGTCCCGCAGCGGCATGCTCTGGCTGAGCGCCGACGCGTCGCGCCGGGTCACCTTCACCGGCATCACCGCGTTCGATCGCAACGCGGCGGCGTTCGGCGTCGCCACCCGGTTCCACGTCATCCGCGCAGACCGCTTCGCGCTCTCCCCCGAGGTCGCCGCCGGCTACGCGTTCGGCGCGCTGCTCCTGCCGGTCGCGGTCCGCATCGTCGATCAGACCTGGCTGTATGCGAGCCCGCGCCTCGGCACCTTCGGCCGCGACCTGAGCTTCGGCGCGCCGGTCGGCCTCAGCGTGCGCATCTGGGACGGGTTCTTCCTCCGCAGCGAGGCGCAGCTGAGCTGGCCGGATTTCAAGTACTACAACCGGAGACTGCACCTCGCGTTCGGCGTGGCGGCGCAGTGGTGACGACGACGACTCGGCGGCGTCTGCGTTCGCGTGCGCGTCCGCGTTCGCGTGCGCGTCTGCGTTCGCGTTCGCGTCTGCGTTCGCGTTCGCGTTCGCGTCTGCGTTCGCGTTCGCGTTCGCGTTCGCGTCTGCGTCTTCGTCTGCGTCCGCGTCTGCGTCTGGAGTCGAATGCGGGCCGGGTTGTTGGCGCCGGCCCGCATCACCGGGCTCACCGCGCGTTCTTGAACAGCACCGACCGCGCGCGCACCATGCGATCGCGGAGCACCGGATCCAGCGGCGCGATCCACCCCCACGCCGCGCCGGTGTCAAACGCGCCGATCGCCTCCTGCAGCGACCCCGCACCACCGTGATAGTGCGCCGCCCGATTCTTCCCGCGGCTGTAGCTCCCCTCGGCGATGCGCAGCGGCACGGCGCTCAACGCGCGCTCGGCCTGATCGGCGAGGTTCGGACTGCGCTTGCGAAGCTCGTGAACCAGCGGCGCGACGGTGCGGATGATCTCGAGGACCTCGTCATAGATTCGCAACATGGTGAGACTCCTTCGAACGTGCACCACGCCGAGCCTCTCTCGGCGGGCGTACTCGCCCCACGCCGGCGCGCGCAGGGTCGGTCAAGGGCGAGGAGCGCAGCGACGAGGCGCCGCAGGCGCGAACCCTTGACCGACCCGAGCACGCCGGCACAATCGAAGAGCCCGCGGAGAGAGCCCCTGTCTCGCTCGTCAGGCGCTCGCTAACGCGCGCGCCTATCACGCCGCGATGACGCCGGCGCCGACGCGCGAACGCGACGCGAACGCAGACGCCGACGCCGACGCCGACGCGAACGCGAACGCGAACGCGAACGCCGACGCGCGACGCGAACGCGAACGCGGACGCAGACGCGCACGCGGACGCAGACGCGAACGCGGACGCAGACGCGAACGCGGGCGCAGACGCAGACGCGAACGCCGACGCGGACGCGAACGCCGACGCGGACGCGAACGCCGACGCGGACGCGAACGCCGACGCGGACGCGGACGCCGACGCGGACGCCGACGCCGACGCCGACG
>JALHOE010000112.1 GCA_022843175.1 Deltaproteobacteria bacterium | reverse complement strand
GCGCCGGCCCCGCCCGCACGCGCGAGGCGCCGGCGCTCGCGGCGCCACGACGGCGGTCCCCACACCTCGTCGACGAGCTTGCTCCGCCCCTCGCTCGCGAGATCGACGACCCGATGCCGCGGACCGCCGGGGCACGGCTCGTCTCCCGCGACGACCGAGCGACAATCGAGACAGACGCGGCTGCGCCGTTGCACCGGCGGAGGATAGCGTTACTTCACGCCGCAGTTCGTGAGATCGAGCGGCGGGGTCTCGCCGCCGGCCGCGGCGGCCGCGTAGTAGATGTCCTTGTACGCGCTCGGCAGTGTGTCGCACGCCTTCACGTCCTCGAGCATCGACGCCGAGGTCGGCGGGCACGCGCTGAAGAAGTTGCCGCGCGCCGGCGCCGTGGTCGCAGCGCGCATGGCGGGCAGACAGATGCCCGCGCGCTTGTTCGGCTCGGCCGGACCAACGAAGACGTTGTTGCCGGGGTCGAGCAGGGTGCCGAGATCGAGCTCGTTGGTGCCGACGAAACGGAACATCAGGCCGATGTCGTTTCGCGTGATCCGCGCGCGGCGCAGCTTCAGGCTCGCGCCGCCGTCGACGTAGACGCCGGTCGAGGCGTTCTCGACCGCGATCAGGCCGTCGAGCACGTGCGCGGTCTTCTCGGGCGCGAGAAGGGCGACGCCGATCGTCCGATTCTTGCTGGCCTCCGTGGCGCCGGAGAGGTCGAGGCGGCCGCCCTGCATGTAGATGCCGACGAGGTTGCGGTTGAAGAGGTTCGCGCCGTTGATCTTCAAGCTGAAGATGTTCTTCACGAGGACGCCGGGGCCGCCGTTGTCGGTGACGCGCATGTCCGGACCGAGCTCCGCGGCGCCGACGCCGTCGACGTAGATCGCCGGGGACTTCTCGTCCTTGGTGCCGACGACGCCGGTGGCCTTGACCGTGACGCCGGTGAGCGCGGTGGGGCCGAGGGCGAGGGGGACCTTGGCGAGGCCCTTCGCGTCCAGCTTCACGCCCTCGAGGGTGGAGCCACCCTCCATCACCACCATGCATTGGCCGTCGCCGCAGGTGCCGCCGCCGGTGATCGTCACGCGGTCCTGGCCGTCGCCCACGAGCGACATCTGCCACTTGAGGACCAGCATCGGCTCGTCGTAGACGAGGGGCGCGCCCGCCGCGCCGCCGGCGACGCGGATGGTGTGCTTGCCGCTCCCGCTCGGGAGCGACGCCACGAACGCGACGGCTTCCTTGATGGTGGCGAACGGACACTCGCTGGTGCCCTTGGCGGCCTTCGTCGTGCGCTTGTCGACGTAGACCGTGGGCGGGTTCATCGGCAGGGGCGCGCAGGGAGCGACGTCGGCGTTGGCGTCGGCCGGACTCCCGGAGTCGACGAGGGGTGGGCTGTCGCTGTCGACGGCGACCGAACCGGTGTCTGTCGCGGCGGTGCCGGTGTCGGTCTCGGTGCCCTCTCCCGCGACCGCGAACTCACTGGACGAGCAACCGAGGAGGGCGGCGGCGAGGACGGCGTAGCGCATGCGCTCGCCGATTATGCACAGGGCGATCCGCGCGGTTTGCGGCCGATTTGGGCGGTTTGCGCGGCCATTCGTGAACGCCGCTTCGCTACTCCGGTGGAAGAGATTGCGGTCTACCCTGACATCATGCGCACCAGAGCCGCCGTCGCGTACGAAGCCGGGAAGCCGTTGGTGGTCGAGGACGTCGAGCTCGAGGGGCCGCGCGCCGGCGAGGTCCTCGTCGAGATCCGCGCCACCGGCGTCTGCCACACCGACGAGTTCACCCGCAGCGGCGCCGATCCCGAGGGGCTCTTCCCGGTGATCTTCGGGCACGAGGGCGCCGGCGTGGTCGTCGATGTCGGTGCGGGCGTGAGCGGCCTGAAGAAGGGCGATCACGTCATCCCGCTGTACACGCCCGAGTGTCGCGGCTGCAAGTCGTGCCTCTCGCGCAAGACCAACCTGTGCACGGCCATCCGCGCGACGCAGGGCAAGGGGCTCATGCCCGACGGAACCTCCCGCTTCTCGATCGGCAAGACGAAGATCCATCACTACATGGGCTGCTCGACCTTCGCGAACCACACGGTGTTGCCCGAGATCGCCCTCGCCCGCGTGCGCGAGGACGCGCCCTTCGACAAGATTTGCTACATCGGCTGCGGCGTCACCACCGGCATCGGCGCGGTCATCTACACCGCCAAGGTCGAGGCGGGCGCGAACGCCGTGGTGTTCGGGCTCGGCGGCATCGGCCTCAATGTCATCCAGGGACTGCGCATGGTTGGCGCCGACAAGATCGTCGGCGTCGACATCAACCCCGCGCGCGAGGCGCTCGGCCGAAAGTTCGGGATGACCCACTTCGTGAACCCGAGCGAGGTCTCCGGCGATCTCGTTGCCCACCTCGTCGAGCTCACGGGCGGCGGCGCCGACTACAGCTTCGAGTGCGTGGGCAACGTGAAGCTGATGCGGCAGGCGCTCGAGTGCTGCCACCGGGGGTGGGGCGTGAGCGTCGTCATCGGCGTCGCCGGCTCGGGGCAGGAGATCTCCACGCGCCCGTTTCAGCTCGTGACCGGCCGGGTGTGGAAGGGCTCGGCGTTCGGCGGCGCGCGCGGCCGCACCGACGTGCCCAAGATCGTCGACTGGTACATGGACAAGAAGATCGACATCGACACGCTCATCACGCACAAGCTCCCGCTCGCGCGGATCAACGAGTCCTTCGACCTCATGCACGAGGGCAAGTCGATCCGCACAGTGATCGAGTTCTGACCGGCGCCATAGGCGCGCGCGTGAGCGAGCGCCTGCACGTGTGTAGGCGCTCGCTGACGCGCGCGCCTGTCTGTTGGTAGGCGCGCGCGTGAGCGAGCGCCTGAACGTGTGTAGGCGCTCGCTGACGCGCGCGCCTGTCTGTTGGTAGGCGCTCGCTGACGCGCGCGGCTAGGCGGTGGCGATCAGCGTGTGCTCGGCGCGCAGGGTGGCCGCGTCCATCGGGCTCACGCGGCGGCCGGCGCGGGCGGGCCACATCGCGGCGCGTACGGCGCGGTGGGGGACGTCCTTGCCGAGGAACGCCTCGACGACCTCGCTGATCTTGACGCCGCCCTGACCGGACATCGAGACCAACACCTCGATCGGGATGAGGTCGCCCACGACGCCGGCGCGCGCGAGGTCCTCGGCGCCGCGCCCGACGGTGATCCGCTCCAGGTAGCTGCGGACGTCGATCTTCTTGCCGACGCCGTCGATCTTTCGGAGCACCGTGAGGCGCCCGCCCTCGAGCTGCCCCTCGATCTCGTGCTCGAGCGCGCGTTCGCTCGCGAGCCCGAGCTGGGGGAGCGCGCTCCGCGGGAGCCCGACTACATAGCGAGTGTATGCGCCGTCGCCGAGGACCTTGGCGATGTTGTCGTCCTTCGCGCCGAGCTTCACGACCTCGTCGATGACGAAGCCCGCCGGCGCGCTCGCATTGAGCATCTCGGCGAAGCCTTCGAGCTCGATGTCCTGGCCGATCTTCACGTCGAAGTACTCCTCGAGGCTCGCGATGCCGAGCGAGAGCGCCGGCCCGAAGGTGAGGTCGGCCTTGGGGTGGAAGCCCTGCGAGTAGTGGAGCGGCAGCTCGAGGCGACGGAAGATGCGCGGCAGCACGCGGATGAGATCGAGGTGCGAGGTGAACGCCGCGGGCCCGATCTTCTTGTAGCGGACGCGGTAGCTGGTGGGCGCCGCCTGGGTGAACTTCACCGTGGGCCTGCGCTCCTGCGGCGACTTCTTGCGCCGCCTCTCGGGATCGATCGCGACCGGGCCGTCGGCGCCGAGCTTCTTGAGGTAGACGAGCCGCTCGCCGCGCATGGCCGAGAGATCGCAGGCGACGCCGCAGTCGTAGCAAACGAGCTTGCGCTTGTCGGCGTTGGAGTCGGCGATGTTGGTGTGGTGCACGAACGCGCCCGCGGCTTTGCCGCACGGCGGCGAGAGCTGGTCCTTGAGGGCCTTGCGGTACTCGCGGGCGAGGAAGCCGTCCTCGAGACCGACGTCGATGTGGCTCCAGGGGAGGCGCGCCGACAGCGGGATGGTGCCCGTGTAGCGGCTCATCACCACGCCGGCGTCGTCGAAGGCCTTCTGCCAGCGGTCGAGATCGAGGTGCTCTTCCCACGAGTCGAAGCGCTGGCCGCGCTGGTAGGCGAGGAGCACGGCCTCGCCCACGCGCCGGTCGCCGCGGGCGAGCACGCCCTCGAGCACCGAGCCGGGCGCGTCGTGCATCTTGAGATCGACGCCGGCGCGCTTGGCCTCGCCGCGGAGGATCTGCTGCTTGCGCTGGATCTCGGCGAGCGTGTCGAGCGCCGCCCACTGGAAGGGCGTGTGCGGCTTGGGCACGTGCGTGGAGACGCTGACGGTGACCGCGGGACCGCGACCGCGCTGCACGCGGCGACCGACGTCTTGCGCCTTCTTGCCCGTCTCGACGATGCCGGCGACGTCCTCGTCGCGCTCGGTGGGCAGGCCGATCATGAAGTAGAGCTTCATCTTCGCCCAGCCGCGCGAGAACACCCGCTCGGCCGTTTGCATCAGCTGCTCCTCGGTGACGTTCTTGTTGACGACGTCCCGCATGCGCTGCGTGCCCGCCTCGGGCGCGAAGGTGAGGCCGGTGGCGCGCACCTTCTGGATCTCGTCGAGGAGCTCTTCGTCGAGCCCGTAGGCGCGGAGCGACGACACCGAGAGCGAGACCTTCTCCTGCTCGAGGCGCTTCATGACCTCGCGCACCAGCGGCGAGACGCAGGAGTAGTCGGCGGTGGAGAGCGAGGTGAGCGCGACCTCGTCGAAGCCGGAGCGCTTGATCGACTCCATCACCGTGTTGATCACGCTCTCGGGATCCCGCTCGCGAACCGGGCGGTAGATCATGCCCGCCTGGCAGAAGCGGCAGCCCTCGGTGCAGCCGCGCGCGATCTCGATCGACATGCGATCGAAGATCGCCTCCGCCGCGGCGACCGGGCTGTCGGTGGGGAACGGATAGCGGTTGATGTCCTCGACGAGCGCGCGCTTCACCGGCAGCGGCGCGTGCTCCGAGCTTGCGACGACCTCGAGACCGGTGTCTCTGTCGACCTCGGTCGTGTAGAGCGCGGGCACGTAGACGCCGGTGATCTTGGCGATGGCCTTGAGGCGCTCGATACGCGGGAGGTGCTTGTGCGCGACGTACGCGCGAATCAGCGCGGGGAACGCCTCTTCGCCGTCGCCGATGACGACCGCGTCGAGGAACGGCGCCAGCGGCTCGGGGTGGGTGGCCGTGGGGCCGCCGGCGACCACGAGCGGATCGTCGTCGCCGCGCTCGGACGCGCGCAGCGGGATGCCTCCGAGGTCGAGGATCTGCAGGCAGTTCGTGTAGGTGAGCTCGAACTGCAGAGACAACCCGACGATGTCGAAGTCCCGGAGCGGACGCGCCGACTCGAGCGAGAGCAGCGGCATGTTGTGCGCGCGGAGCTCGCGCTCCATGTCGACCCACGGCGAGAACGCGCGCTCGGCGAGGATGTCCTCTTCCTTGTTGAGGAGCGAGTAGAGGATCTTGAGCCCGAGGTGGCTCATCCCGATGTCGTAGAGGTCGGGAAAGCCGAGGCACACGCGCGCCTGCACGGAGTCCCAGTCCTTGCGGACGACGCCGTATTCACCGCCGAGGTAGCGCGCGGGCTTCTGCACGCGAGCGACAAAGGCGGCGTAGGGATGGTCTTGGGTCGACATCGGGGCGGCGGAATCTAGCACGCGCGCCCCGAAACGCCGCCCGCCGCGCGGGAAAGCTAGAGGAAGATGGACAGGCCGACCGAGAGCTCGACCGGGTGGCCGATGCGCATGGTGAGCGCGAGCTTGTCGTTGAAGTGGAAGCGTCCGCCCGCATAGAACGTGAAGTAGACGTCCCACGGGGAGCGCGTGCAGTCGTAAAACCGCGGGTCGCAGTACTGATTGACGTACGGGTCGTTGCGATAGAAGGCGTGGCGCACGGTGATGCCGGGCTCGGCGAACACGCTCCACTTATCGGTCAGGAAGAAGTTCCACTGCATCGCCACCGGCAGGTGGAGCGACCAGAACGAGTTGTCGTAGCCGCCGTAGTAGGCCCAGCAGGGGTTGTTGCGGTTGCCGCCGCACCAGTACGCGTAGTTGCGGTAGCCGTCGTAGTGGATGATGTCCGCGCCGAACGAGATGGCGACGGAGTTGTTGATCGTCTTGATGAAACCCGGCGACACGATCGGGATCGAGAACCGCACGCCGGGGCCCCACGAGTTGCCGCCGTAGCGCCCGTAGAAGCCGAGGAAGCCGAGGTTGATCTTCGGCTCGATCTCGACGCCGTACTTCGGCGGGTTCGGGCTCTTGATGATGGTCGCCGCGTTCACCGGCGCGGAGGCCACGACACCGGCGCATGCGATCGCGAGCGCTGCGAGGCGGATGTTCATAAGTACGTATTGTATCGCCGGCGCCATGCGCCCGCGCACTGGAATTGTTTCGCTAGCGGTGAGGACTTCGCACCGCATTCCTGCGGTGCACACCCTGCAAATCGGGCCCTTGGCGCGCTCTGTTTATCGGGGTTTCAGCGCTTGCGCGATCTTGTCGCGCACCGTGGGCGAGCTCCAGATGGGCAACATCGCGAGCAGCCGCTGGCCGTGCTCGCCCTCGGGACAGAGCGCGTTCTCGTCGCCGCGCAGCTCGCGCTTGGCGACGGCGTAGGCTTCGCGGGGGTGCCTGCTCAGGACCGCGAGGCGCGCTTTCGCGACGGCTTCGACGTCGTCGGCGACCTCGTCGACCAGGCCGACCGAGAGCGCGCCGGCCGGGTCGAAGAGCTCGGCGCCGAGCACCACGCGATCCGGATGGGTGACCCGACGGCGGACGATGCTGAAGATGCGCGGCGGGAACTGCACGCCGAGCGCGACCTCGTTGAGGCCGATGCGAACCTTCGGATCGTCGACGACCACGCGGTGGTCGCAGCACACGGTGATCACTGCGCCGCCGGCGATCGCGTGGCCGTTGACGCACGCGACGGTGGGGCCGGGGTAGAGGTAGATCGCGACCATGAAGCGCTCGAGCAGCTCGAGGAACGCGAACAGCGCGTTGCCCTCGAGCGTCGCGAGCTCTTTGAGGTTGAGCCCGGCGGAGAACGCGCCGCCCGCGCCGGTGAACAGAATCGGCTCGCCGCGCGCGCCCTCGAGGCGGTCGAGCACCGACTCCATCAGCGCGCTGGAGAGCGCGTTCTTTCCCGGTGCGTCGAGGGTCAGGGTGATCATTTGGGCTTGGGCTCCACGGTGACGGTGCTCAGCGTCGAGGCGTTGCCGCCGGCGGGGTAGCCGTAGCTCGAATAGCTGTCGAGCCCCCACACGACGACGCCGAAGGGCCCGTCGCTCTCGGCGACGTGGCGGCCGTTGACGCAGGTGCCGACCGAGACGCCGGCGCGGACCAGATCTGTGGTCGTGACCTCGTATTGACCAGAGGTGCCGACCGGCTTCCAGCCGGACAGCGTGCCGAGGCAGGGCAGCTTCACGTCCTTGAAGCCGTCCTTGGTCTTCACCCTCGTGACCGCGAGGCTGGTCGTGGCGTAGGCCGGGTCGGTGAAGAACACGTACTTCGACAGGAACTGCGCCGCCGGCATCATCACGACGAACTCCTCGTCGCCGAGCATCGTGGCGTAGCCCGGCGCCGTGGCCCCCGGGCGACTCCCGCTGTCGACGTTCGCGGTCGGCATGAGCTGCGCGGCGGCGAACGGGTGCGTCGCGCCCTGCGAGGTGACGCGAAACGCGCCCTTCGCTTTGAAGTCTGCGACCGCGCCGGCGTTGAGCGTGCTCGGCGCGCCCGCGACCGGCGGGTCGAACGTGAGCGTGGTGCCGTCGACGGCGCCGACGAAGCGATACGGGATGTCCTCCTCGGCGAGGTCCTTGCGACGGGTCTCGTAGGGCGCCGCGACGTATTCGCTCGAGAGCGCGCGCACCGGGAGGATCTGCTGGTGGGTCGACTCGCCGCCGGGCGCCGGCGTGGGCTGCAGGCGGAAGAAGCGATTGCCGGTCATCATCGCGACCGGCTTGTTGGCGAGGACGACGGTGCCGGACACGTCGTTCGAGCCAGCGGCGAGCTGCCACTGCAGGTACTCGCCGGGCTGGAGGGTGAACGTCGCGGTGGCGCCCTTGGGCGACGCGCCGAAGACGGGGCTCATCGGCAGGTCGACGCTCGGCAACACCTTCACCTCGGTGTCGGCCTCGCTCGCGAGCACCTGCGCCCAGAGCGGCCCCGGGGTGGTGTGCGTGCCGGGCGGGGTGGCGATCGCGACGTAGTTGTTGCCCCACGCCGTGGTGGGGAACAACAGCTCCGCGCTCGGGAAGTGCGAGCGCGCGCCGCCGTACGGGAGCACGTCGTAGGCGCTGACCGGCGTGTCGGTCGCGATGTGGAACGCGGCGCCCTTGCCGGAGCCGTCGAGCATCGTCGACGCGTCGATCGCCGGGGTGATCGGGCACTTCATCGACACCATGTTCTCGGGGAACACCGACATCGGATGCGACGAGAGGAACAGCACCGCGACCTGATCGACCGGGATGCCGTCGGCGGGGACCGCGGTCCACTCGGTGGCGGGCTTGCCGTTGATCGGGATGCGCCCGAACTTGGTGACGTCGTAGCTCGTGCCGGCGCGCGACACGGTGATCTTCGCGGGCCGCGGCCAGGTGTTGGCGAGCACCACCGCGAAGCACGGGGGGAGGGTGGTCCCGTAGGCGAGCGGCGTCGCGATGCGGAAGTCGCAGCCGACGTTGCCGTGCGAGTCGCCCGCGGCCCTGCACGCGGCGACGCACACGCCGTTGGAGCAACCCTGCTCGGGGGGGCACGTGGTGACGACCTTGCCCGTCGCGTCGATGAGCGACCGCAGGTCGGCGCTGCACCCGAGCTTGCCGGCGGTGTCGGGATCGCCGTCGACGGTGAGCATGCCGGTGTCGAGCGGGGCATCGCTCTCGGCGTCGACCGACGAATCGACGGGGGTCTCGGCGTCTTTGGCGACCGGCGAGCCGCACCCGATGAGGGCGAGCGCGATTAACGAAACACGCATGGAGCCGAGCGTACGCCGTCCGGTATCCTTCTGCTCCCGAAGACCATGGACGACCAGGGACTCTTGCTCCGCCTCCGCGAGGACGGGCTCCTCGAGCCCGCGACGCCGCGCGCGCAGCAGTTCCTCCGGCAGCACGGCGGGGTCTTCCGCCTGGTGCCCGGCGCAGAGGTCATGTTGCTGCGTCGGGTCGACCCGGGGGACGAGGGCGCGGCGGTGCTCCTCGCCGGCGAGCTGCGCCGCGCGGGCGCCCTCGCCGACTCCTTGTCGGCGATCGTTCGGGCGGGGTGGAGCGGCGAGCTCGTGGTGAGCGAGGGCACGACGCGTCGCACGCTGTTCATCGGCGACGCGCGCATCGTCGGCGCCGCCACCACCGCGTTGTCGGAGCGCATCGGCGCCGTGATGACCCGGATGGGCATCCTCGATCACGACCAGCTGCGCACCGTGGTGAGCAGGCTCGCGCCGGGCAAGCGCTTCGGCGAGGTGGCGATCGAAGAGGGTTTCCTCACCCGCGAGCGGCTGTTCGAGGTCGTGCGCCAGCAGGCCGAGGACATCGTGCTCGGCGCGATGCGCATCGCCGACGGCTCGTTCGCGTTCCTCGACGGGTTCGATGCGGCGAAGGTCCCGGCGCGCATCCACCTCGACGCGCGCGAGGTGGTCAACGCCGCGATGTCGCGCCTCGCCGAGGCGAGCGGGGTGTCGATCGAGACGCGCGCGCTCGAGGAGCCGATCGCCCGCTTCAACAAGGCGATCCAGGTGATCTTCCGCGCGGTCGCCATGGAGGGTCGCGCCGGCGCGCTTCGCGCCGCGCTCGACGCCTTCGCCGCCGAGTCGCCGATCGATCGCGCGGTGTTCGCCGTCGGCCGCGTCGCGCCCGACGGCCGCATCGACGTGGCCGGCGTGGCCGAGGTGCTCGCGACGCTCGGCGTGCGCGACGCGCGCGAGACGCTGACCAAGCGTCTGCACGAGTACCTCGTGTACGCGCTCTTCGTCGCGAGCGGCGAGCTCCCCGGCGACGCCGAGCGCGCGGTGCTCGAGCAGGTCGAGGGACCGATGTCCGCGCTGACCCCGCGGGTGCCGCCGGTGCGCAGCATGCCGCCGATCGCGCTCGCGAGCGCGCCCGTGGTGCCGCCGCTGCCCGCCCCTGCGCCTGCGCCTGTGTTTGCGCCTGCGCCTGCGCCTGCGTTTGCGTTTGCGCCTGCGCCTGCGCCTGCGTTTGCGCCTGCGCCTGCGCCTGCGCCTGCGTTTGCGCCTGCGCCTGCGCCTGCGTTTGCGCCCGGGCCCGGGCCCGCGCCTGCGCATCCCGCGGTCACCGCGCCCATCAAGCGCAAGCGATCCTCCCTCGCGCCGATCGTCCTCGTGGCGATGGTCGCCGCGTTCGGCATCGCCTTCGCCCTTGCGCGGCGGCCCGTGCAAGAGGCCGCGTCGGCGCCCCCGCCGCCCCGTGCGAGCGCGCCCCCGGTCGCCGCGTCTCAGGCGGTCACCCCGTCGCCCTCGCCGACGCCGTCTGCGTCCGCTCTGCCCCCGTCCACGGTCGGAACGATCCGCGCCGCCGACTCGGGCGGACACCGCGTGTGGATCGACGGCAAGCTCGTCGGAGATTCGCCGCAGAACTACGAGGTGCCGTGCGGTCACCACGTCGTGCGCATCGGGAGCAGCGGTCAGCCGCAGATGGTCGAGGTGCCGTGCGGCGGTGAGGTGCAGGTCGAGCTTCGCTGATGCGCGTGCTGTTCTGCGGCACCGGGTGGCTCGACGTCGTACCGCGGATCGCCGCCGCGATCGCGCGCCATGGGGTCGACGCCGAGGTGGTCGTCCGTGACGCGCGACCACTCGCAGCGCAGCTCGCCGCCGTCGACGTGCTCTTGCCCTCCAACTCGCGGATCGGCGCGGTGGAGCTCGCCGCCGCGCCGCGGCTCCGCCTCATCCAGCAACCGGCGTCCGGCTACGAGTGGATCGACCTCGCCGCCGCGCGCGCCCGCGACATCCCGGTGTGCAACGCGCCGGGGGTCAACGCCGACGCCGTCGCGCAGGCGACGCTGCTCCTGTTGCTCGGCCTTGCCCGCAAGTGGAAGGAAGCGCAGCGGGCCTTCGCGAGAGCGGAGATCGGCGGCCCCGCGGGGCTCGAGCTCACCGGGAAGCGGATCGCGATCGTCGGAGTGGGTCGGACCGGCGCGCGCGTGCGCGACGCCGTCGAGGCGCTCGGCATGAAGGTGCTCGCGGTGGGCCGCGGCCGCGCCGGGTTCCTCGAGGCGATCGCGCGGGCCGACGTCGTCAGCCTCCACGCGCCCGTCACCGCCGAGACGCGCGGAATGTTCGACGACGAGGCGTTCGCGGCGCTCAAGCCCGGCGCGCTGCTGCTGAACATCGCCCGCGGCGCGCTGATCGATCGCGGCGCGCTCGACCGCGCCATCGACAAGCTCGGCGGGCTCGGGCTCGACGTGTTCTGGGAGGAGCCGTGGGAACCCGGCGATCCGCTCTACGCGCGCGACAACGTGCTCGTGCTCCCGCACGTCGCCGGCTCGACGACCGCCGCATTCGACCGCGTCGCGGACGTCGTGGGGCGCAACGTGGCGGCCCTCGCGCGCGGCGAGCCGCTCGTCCACCGAATCGTGTGATGCAAAACGAAGGGGCCGCGGGGGTCAGCCCGCGGTTGCCCAATTCGCCGGTGTCCGCGCGGGCAACCGCGGGCTCACGCCCGCGGCCCCGTCGACTCGACTCGGATCAGCCGTTGATCAGCTCGGTGAGGGCCTTCTTGTCGGCCTCGAGGAGCGCCTTCACGCGGTCCTTGTTCACGTCGGCGACGATGATCTGACCGACCTCGTCGTTGACCGAGCTGAAGAGACCGCGCTCCTTCATCTTCTCGGTCTGCTTGTGGTTGTCGTCGGACGGGGTGAGGTAGTGCACCGAGTCCGCCTTATAGCGGTGGATGAGGAACAGCTGCGCGAGCGTCATCAGGCGCTTGCGGCGGAGCTTGCTGTCGAAGGTGTTCTGGTCGCGGACCGAGAGGATGCTCCGACCCTGCCGATCCTGGATCGTGTCGAACACGACGTTGGCGACCTTCTCGGCGCCCGAGAGGATGCTGAGCTCGAGGAGGTGCGAGCCGGCGCTGTGCGGCCGGAGCTGCACGGTGAGGTTGTCCTTGAGGTCGTGGCGCGCCCGCCACTGATCGAGCCAATCCTTGAGGACCTTCGGGGGGACCTCGATCTGCAGCGTGTGCTGGAACTGCGTCGAGCCCTTGCCCATCGCCTTGGTGGTGGCCGTGCGACCGGAGAGCGACATGAGCGCGGCGTCGGCGCGCGGGCCGCCGACGAGCGTCTGCGGCGTGCGGTACGGCGACTCGACGAGCCGGAACTTCCGCTGCAGGCGCGCGAGGGCGAGCATGCCGTCCTGCTTGAGGGCCGTCGCGAACTCCTCACCCGCGAGGCCGTCGATCTGGTGGCCGCCGTAGGTGATGAAGTTGAAGACGAACCCGAGCTTGCCGAGCTCGTCGGGGAACGCGCGCATCTGGTCGTCGGTCATGCCGGTGCTGTCCCAGTTGAACGACGGCGAGAGGTTGTAGGCGAGCATCCGGTCGGGGAACTTGGCGTGGATCGCGTCGGCGAAGATCTTTGCGTCGTGCAGATCGGCGGTCTTGGTCTCCATCCACAGGACGTCGGCGTAGGGGGCGACGGCGAGCGACTTGGCGATGGCGTAGTCGATGCCACCGCGGACCTGGTAGTAGCCGTCGGGCGTCTTCGCGTGCTCGCAGTCCCACACGACGTGGACCCCGAGCTCCTTGGCCTTGGCCGCGATCGCCACGAACGAGGCGTTCTTCATCGAAGCGAGCCACTCCTCGTCGGTCATGGCGAGCTTGTCGCCCTCACTCGCGCGGAAGCGAATCCGCTCGGCGACCGCCTCGGCGTACGTCATGACGTTGGCCTCGGCCTGCCAGACGTCGACGAACTTGTCGAAGACCTTGTCGAGCGCGGCGTCCGCGTCGCCCGTCTTCTTGTAGTGCGCGAGCGCCGGATCGAGGAGCGCCTCGAGGCCCGAGCGCTTGATCCACGCCTCGGCCGCGGAGAGCTCCGCCTCGCCGATCGCGTAGAGCTGGTGGCCGGTGAGCTCCGCGATGCCGCGGCCGTTGAGCGCGCGGAGGATCGCGATGAAGCCGATGCGGAAGGTCGGGACCTCGAGGTTGGTGGCGCCGAGGACGAACGGCTGGTCGCGCTCGTCGGTGCGGCCGTCGAGCAGGGTGGCCGACTCGGCGTCGGTGCGCGCCACGATGATGCCGGGCACCTGCATGATGTCGAGCTGCAGGCGTGCCGCGCTCAGGCGCTTGATCTGCTCGTCCTCGGAGACGAGGACCTTGCCGCCCTGGTGGCCACACTTCTTCACGCCGGGCTTCTGGTCCTCGATGTGATAGCCGGGGACGCCGGCCTCGACGAAGCGGCGGATCAGGTTGCGGACGTGCGCGTCGCCGCCGTGGCCGGTGTCGGCGTCGGCGATGATGAACGGGCGGAAGTCGACCGCAGGGTTCGCCTTGCGCTGCTCGTCGCTCATGTGACGACGCAGGAAGAAGTCGTTGCGGTCGGCGGCGAGGAGCGCGCGCACGATGCCCGCGGCCTCTTCGGGCACGCGGCTCAACGGGTAGCTCGCGAGGTCCGGTCCCGGATCCTCGTCGGCCGAGCCCTTGGCGCTCGTCGCCCAGCCGCCGATGTAGATGCCCTCGAGCCCCATCCGCTTCATCGCCACGGCCTCGCCGGGCGAGTACGGACCGAACGAGGTCATGCAGCGCTTGGTCTCGAACAGCTCGCGAAGGCGCGTGTGGAACGCGGCGGCGGTCTCGCGCGCGACCGTGTACTCGTTGCGAATGGTTCCGCGCTGCTCGACGACCTCGCGCGGGGTGTAGAGGCGCGCAATCCCCTTGAACCGCGGGGACTCGAACCAACGGCGCATCTCGGAGACTTGTTCTTCGAAGGTGGGCATGGGGGCGAGATGCTAGCGCGCCGCGTCACTCACCGCAGCCTGCTCGAATTGTGCAGTCGAGCGCGCATGACCAATCGCGCAGCCGCTTGCGCAACGCTCCCTTCGATCCCGCGAAATGCCCGACAAATCGCGGTTGGCCGCCTCTTCGCATGCACACCGGACAGAATGCCCCGCGCCAACCTCATCCGTGCCCTGGTCCTCACCCTCGCGGTCTTCGGCGGCGTCGTCGCGGGCGCGCTCCTCAACCGCTGGCCCGCCTGGTCCACCACGCGCCACGCGTACTGCACGCTGTGCGGCGCTCACCACGAGGAGAGCGAGCGCACGCCCGTCCTCGGTCGCCATCGCGCCGAGAGCACGCGCGCCGGGATCCTCGCGAAGCTCCTCGGCCCCGCGATCGGCGAGCACGGCCACGCGTGGTCCACGGCGGCATACGTCGCGCCGACCAACCCGCCGCCGAAGCTCGGCTCGCGCGAGGCCTTCACGCAGGTCGTGACCGAGGCGAAGGTGCGCGAGCTCGAGCTGCTCGAGGACTCGCCGCACGCGATCGCGATCCTCGACGAGGCGATGCGCAACGATCGCCCCCGCGCGGTGCGGTTCATCCAGAAGCTGCTCGACGCGCAGGCCTACTTCCCGCTCGAGGCGATTGGCCTGCTCGATCGGCCCTCGCAAACCTGGGAGGAGCGGTGGCACATCGTCGACGCGTTCGTCGGCGCGTACCACTGCGACGTCACGGAGGTTTCGGCGAGCTGCCGCATGCGCGCCGGCTCGACCGATCTGCTCGTCCTCGTGCGGACGACGACGAGCGTTCACTCCGGCGGCGTCGATTGGGCCCACTGGGTGCCGTCGGGCATGAAGCCGCCGCCGGGCGCGAGCTCGCCGCAGACCTACGCCGCGGTCACCATGAGCGACTGACTCGGCGGGTCACTGCACGGTGATCGGCGTCTTGGTCGGGGAGTAGAGGTTGTCGAGCTCGCCGTCGACGACGCGGAGCTCGTCGGTCGCGCTCGCGGACTTCAGGAGCTCGAGGTAGCTCACCTGCTTGCCGTTCACGAGCTTGCCGAGGAACTGACCGAGCGCCCACCCGCTGCGCCACGAGGGCGCCTCGAGGCCGTTGGTGATCAGGTCGAGGTTGCGCGTGCCGCCCGGCTTCAGCGGGATGTAGTCCTTCTCGTAGTAGTTGTACGAGACGCAGCCGTCGATGAAGAGGATCTGGTAGCTCGCCGGGAAGTCGCTCGCGGTGAAGCGGCTCGGATCGAGCGGGCCGTACCCGATGTACGAGTGCCCGTTATAGATGAACACGTCGCTGTTCTTGATCGCCTTCTTGTGCGGCGCCGAGTCGGACTCCGCGCCGAAGTAGGTGAGGATCTCGAGCGTCGAGGTCTTGGGCGCCGCAGCGCCGATCTTCACCGTCACCGGCACCGAGAGGGTGATCCAGTGGCGATAGAGCTTCTTGCCGTACGCGGACTCGATCGCCTTGCGGTCCGACCAGGTGACGCCGGCCGGGTAGCCCGTGCCGTCGAGCTCCCACTGGATCGCCTTGTCGAACGAGAGCCCGGTGTGCGTCTTGCCGTTCACCGTCACCGTGGTGAGGTCCTCGGCCGGCTCGATCTTGGTGACCTTCATCCCCGGGCGGACCTTGCTCACCTCGCGGATCGTCTCGAGCCAATCGCGGTAGCCGCTGTCGTCGACCGGATCGCCGTGGTCGTGGTCGATGAGGCCGTTGACGAGGCCGATGACGAGCGTGTTCGGCTTCACGCCGCCGCTCCAGAGCCGGTCGTACTCGGGGTAGGACGCGCTGTTGTTGGTCTTGTTGCCGGCGAGGCGGACCGTGGTCGGGATGTAGAGCCGCTCCACCTCGAGCTTGCTCACCTGACCGACGGAGACCTTGTGCGCGTCGATCGCCTTTTGCTCGGTGGCGATCGCCGCCTTGCACTGGGAGAGCGACGGCTCGAACACGTACCAGAGCGAGGTCGCGAAGTCGCGCGCGTGGGAGTCGTTCGCGGTGCACTCCTTGAGCACGCGCTCGCTCTGCGAGGCGTAGCTGCCGCCGAGGAGCGCGAGCGGGAGGGCCGAGCGCCGCGCCATCGACTTCGGCACCACCGCCATGTCGTTGTAGCGGTAGGTGACCTTCTGCATCGGGGTGCTGACGCCGGTCTTCGGGTCGACCACGGCCACCTTCGTCTTCACGAAGGTCTTCGGGTCGACCTCCTTCAGCTCGCGGCTGTTGACGCCGATGCTGGTGGTGCGGAGCGCGCCGAACATCGTCTGCGTCTGGCGACGCACCGTGGAGAGGATGAGCGTGTCGCTCGCCGACTCGGCCACGTAGACGACGCCCTGGAACGTGAGCGCGCGAGAGAGCGCGGTGGCGCTCGTCAGCTCCTCGTCGATCGCAGCCTCGGTCTCGGGATCGACGTCGGCGTCATGCGCGGCCGCGCAGGCGATGCTCGAGACCGCGAACAGCGACAGGAGGGAGAGACGGACGAGGGACATCGGGGCGCTCCAGTCCGACGCGAGGGGTACGTCGGTAAGCGCATATGTATCCACGTGTAGGACATGTGGTCAACGACAAAAGACGAGAATTCTCGTCATATTTGTGTGACACCCCTGGCTGCGGCCCCGTCGTTCGGGTCGCTCAGGCGCGCCCGTAGACCGGGATCGTCGCCCCGCTGATGTCCCGCGCCGCCGACGAGAGGAGGAACGCGATCACCCCCGACAGGCTCTCGCTCGACACCCATCGCGTCGGATCGGCGTCGGGCATCGCGGCGCGGTTGGCCGGCGTGTCGATGGTGCTCGGGAGGACCGCGTTGATGCGCACGCCCTCGTTGAGCACCTCCGCCGCGGTCGCGCGGGCGAGCGCGACGACGCCTGCCTTCGCAGCCGCATAGGCCGCGGCGCCGGCGCTCTCCCAGGGCCGGTCGACCGCGCGCGAGCCGACGACGACGATCGCTCCACGCTTGCGCGCGACGAGCCCCGGCACGAGAGCCCGGAGCGAGCGGTACGCGGTGTCGAGGTTCTGCGCCTGCATCCGCTCCCACGTCGCCTCGTCGGCGCCGCCCGCCCAGCCGCCCGCGATCAGCGCCGCGCCGGTCGGCGCGCCGAGCGCCGACTCGACGCGCTCGAGGGTCGCGCTCCACGCCTCCGGGCTCCGCACGTCGGTCGGGAACGCGACGCACCCGAGCTCCGCGGAGAGCGCGGTGAGGCGCGCCGAGGCCGCGGGGACGTCGAGCAGGGCGACGCCGTCGCCGCGGGCGACGAGCGTGCGAGCCAACGAGGAGCCGAGCGCGCCGGCGCCTCCGGTGATGAGGACGATCTCGCGTTGCATGGCGAGAGGCTACGCTGTTCGCGATGAGGCACCAGACCATCGAGACCCGCGTCGAGCGCGCGGTGGCGGTGATCACGCTCAATCGGCCCGAGCGGCTCAACGCGTACACCGCGGAGATGGGGGCCGAGCTGTTCGGGGCGATGGCCGACTACGACGAGGACGACAGCATCCGCGCGATCGTGGTCACCGGCGCGGGCCGCGCGTTCTGCGCCGGCGCCGATCTCGCTGCGGGGGGCGCCACGTTCGCGGGCGACGACACATGGCGGCGCGCCGGCGAGCAGGAGCGGCGCGTGCGACCGTGGAACCGGCGCAAACCGGTCATCGCGGCGATCAACGGCCCCGCCGTGGGGATCGGCGCGACGCTGCTGCTCCAGTGGGACATTCGCCTCGCCTCCGACCGCGCGCGGATCGGCTTCGTCTTCACCCGCCGCGGCATCGTTCCCGAGGCTTCGAGCACGTGGATCCTGCCTCGCCTCGTCGGCTTCTCGCAGGCGATGGAGATGATGCTCACCGCGCGGATCATGGGCGCCGAGGAGTGTCTCCGGCGTGGGCTGGTGTCGCAGGTCGTCCCGCACGAGGAGCTCATCGCGGCGTCGTTGGGGCTCGCACACGAAATCGCGGACTCGACGGCGCCGTTGGCCATCGCGGCGACGCGCCGGCTACTGTGGAGGCAGCTGATGGAGAACGACCCGCGCCGCGGTCGCGCCGCCGAGGACGAGCTCTTCCACTGGAGCGGGAAGACGCCCGATGCTGCGGAGGGAGTCACGAGCTTCCTCGAGAAACGTGCTCCGGTTTGGACGGGCCAGCCGTCGCGTGACCTCCCGCCGCAGATCGGCGAGATCGACGACGAGACATGAGCAACACCATCGAGTTCCCGCCCTCTTCGCGCGGAGGCTTCCCGGCCTCCTCGGGCGGCGCGCGTACCTTCGAGTTCTGGTTCGATTACTCGTGCCCCTACGCGTATCTCGCGAGCACCCAGGTGCGCGGGATCGCCCACCGCACCAACAGCGTCCTCATCTACCGACCGATGTTGCTCGGTGGCGTGTTCCAGGCGAACAACACGCCGCAGAACCTCTCCGAGGGGCTCGCTCCGGCCAAGAAGCGCCACAACGAGCTGGACATGCGGCGGTGGGCGGAGCGCTGGAACGTGCCGCTCAACAAGCCGGCCGGGCACCCGCTGCGCACCGTCGACGCGCTCCGCGCGACGCTCGCCGCGGGGATCGAGACCAGCGTGATCGACGCGTTCTTCCGCGCCTACTGGGTCGAGGGCCGCGACATCGGAAACCTCGAGACCGTGCGCGCGATCCTCGCCGAGACCGGTCACGCCGAAGCGTTCCCGCGCCTCGACGCCCACCGAGACGAGCTCCGCGTGCGGACCGATCGCGCGATCGAGCTCGGGATCTTCGGCGCGCCGACCTTTCTCGTGAACAACGAGCTGTTCTGGGGCCAGGACCGCCTCCGCTTCGTCGAGCGAGCGCTCGGCGGTCGGCCGCGGCCCGCCAGCATGCGCGCCCCCTCGCGCAAGCACACGCTCGACGCCTACTTCGATTTCTCCTCGCCGTTCTCCTACCTCGGCATGAGCCAGGTCGAGGGGCTCGCGCTCCGCACCGGCTCGCGGCTCAACGTGCGCCCGATGCTGCTCGGCGCGCTGTTCAAGACGCTCGGCACCGCCGACGCGCCGATGATGACGTGGTCGCAGGCCAAGCAGCGCTACTACTTCCAGGACCTCGAGCGCTGGGCGCGTCACTGGGTTCAGCCGTTCCGCTGGCCCTCGCGCTTCCCGATGAACACCGTCAAGGCGCTCCGCTGCTACCTCGCGCTCCCCGAGGAGCGGCGCAAGGCCTTCCGCGAGGCGACCTACCGCGCGTACTGGTCCGAGGACCGCGACATCTCCAACGACCAGGAGCTCATCCAGCTCATCGGCGAGGGGGGCCCGGCGATCCTCGCGCGTACGCAGGACCAGGACATCAAGGACGCGCTCTTCGCCGCCAACCGCACCGCGTTCGACGCGGGCGTGTTCGGCGCGCCGACGTTCGTCGTCGACAACGAGCACGTCTTCTGGGGCCAGGACCGGCTCGGGCTCGTCGAGGACAAGCTGCGCGAGTAAGCGCCCTACGGCTTCGGGATGCGGATGGTGCTGATCATCATGCTCCCCGACACTGCGTACATCAGCGCGAGGGGGTGGAGCTTCCACGGCCCGAGCTGCATCGTGCCGAGCCACAGCTGCTCGCCGAAGCGGCCCTGCGCGAAGGCGATGCCCATCACGAGCACCAGGGCCAGGCTCGTGGGGATCGGCGTGCCCTCGTAGTACTTCACCTTGCCGCTGTCGTCGGAGAGGGCGGACGCCGTGACGTTGTACCGCGCGAGGCGGCTGATGCCGCACCCCACGAAGTAGAGGAGGATCGCCGCGTCCCACCCCCCGCGGAGGCCGAGGGTGAAGCCCAGCACCGCGGGCGCGACGCCGAACGACACGACGTCGGCGAGCGAGTCGAGGTCGGCGCCGATGGGCGACTGCTTGCGGCGCCAGCGCGCGATGCTGCCGTCGAGGACGTCGCAGATGAGCGCGACCGGCAGCAGCGCCAGGGCCAGCCACAGCCAGCCCGGTCGTCGCTCATCGAGAAACGCGAGACAGGCGAAGATCGCGCCGGTCCCGCAGCTCGCGTTGCCGAGCGTGACGATGTCGGCGAGCACAAACGTGCGGATCATCGAGAAGCTCTTGCGCGGCGCCGCGTCCATCCGCGTTCGAGGATAGACCAGGCGTTGCATAACTGCGCGATTCACGTGCTACGGTCGCGGAGAGCCGTGCGTTCGCTTGTTCGCTGCGTCGTTGGTTTGGCGCCGATGCTGCTCGCATCGGCGGCTGCAACCGCCCAGGATGCGCCACCCGCGGGCGTGTCGAGCGCATCGCCTGGTGTCGGCAGCAGCGCCGCCTCGGTCTCGCCGAACGCGCCGCCCAACGCGCCCATCGTGCTGTCGCCCGGTGTGCCGGTGGAGCCCAAGAAGAAAGCAACGGTGGTCGAGCCGCGCGCCGACACGCGCGCCCCGCATCGCGCGTGGTTCGGCTGGCAGACGCTCGCCGTCGATATCGCGATCGTCGGAACGACGGCGGCGATCCTCCGCACCACCGAGGAGGAGAACCACCTCGCCGTGTTCGCCGGCGGCACGCTCCTCTTCCTCTCTGCTTCGCCGCTGCTCCACCTCGCGCACGGCAGCGGCAAGTCGCTGCACAGCCTGCTGTTTCGCGGCGCGTCGCTCGGCATCGGCACCGCGTTCGGCGCGCTGATCATCGCGGGCTTCGCGGGGTGCACCGAGGCGACGCCGTGCAAGCTCGAGATCGTGGACTTCGCCGCGATGGGCGCGGGCATCGGCGCGATCTTCGCCGCGATCTACGACTCCACCGCGATCGCATGGAAGCCGGCGCCCGGCGTGCACGCGTTCGTCTCGCCGCACTTCGCGCGCGTTCGCGGGGGCGGGATCGCCGGCCTCACCGTCGCCTTCTAGCGCGCGCTTCGCTTTCGATGAGCGACGCGGACGCTGTCCTTTCGCCGACTCATGGGCGCGCGCGTGGGCGAGCGCCTCGGTGATTCGCACTCTTCGCACCGGTAGGCGCTCGCTTACGCGCGCGCCTATTCGGCGCGCGTGGGCGAGCGCCTCGGTGATTCGCACTCTTCGAACCGGTAGGCGCTCGCTTACGCGCGCGCCTATTCGACGCCCGTGCGAGCAACGTCCACCACCGCGCACGCTCTAGCCGCTGCAGCAGCGGAAGCCGGTCGAGTAGTCCCAGTGGTTGAAGTTGTGCGCGCTCGTGCGGTAGAGGCAACCCTCGCCGTTGAGCTTGGTGTCCGCGTAGAAGCCGCCGCGGAAGTCGATCGTCGGATCGCTGATCCATTCGTGGAGGTTGCCCATCATGTCGAAGAGCCCCTCGGCGGTGACGCACTCTGGCAGTGAGCCGGTGCGCTCCACCGTCTCGGCCTGCTGGTTGATGCCGGGGTAGTCGAGCCGTGAGTAGATCCAGCTCGCGGTCGTGCCGAAGCACTGCGCGGCGGGGTGGCTCGCGCGCGCGTCGTTGCACACGCCCGGGCGGCGCGTGTTGCCGTACGGGTAGGTGAGGCTCGTGGGGCCGCGGCACGCGCGCAGCCACTCGTCGTTGGTGCACAGCCGCTTGCCCGACGCCTTGCAGGCGCGCTCGGCTTGCGCGCCGCTGATGTACCCCTGCGGGATCGCGCCGCGGAGCGACACCGCGCGATAGGTCTTGTCGCTCGGCGGCGGGTAGTACGGCGACCAGGACTTCTCGGTGGAGCCCTCGAGGACGACGATCGAGGCCTCGAAGCGATCGACGCAGAAGGTCGCGATGCGCGCCATGCCCTTCGGGCAGCCGCCGCTGCCGGGCTCCTCGCCGAGGCCGTCGTTGGGGCGGGCGGCCGGGTCGGTCGGGCAGATGCCCATCGCGTCGCCGTCGCGGGGGACGTCGAACGAACCGTCGATCAGGCCGAGGTGGACGAACGGATCGGAGTCGTCGACCAGCGCGTCTCCGTCGACGCCGCCGTCGCTCTCGCTCTCGCTCATGTCGTCGGCGGCGCCGGTGCAGCTAGTGAGGATCAGCGCAGCAGCGGAAGCCAGTCGAGTAATCGCTGTAGGTCGGCGCGTGCGCGCTCGTGCGGTATCGGCATCCGGGCGCATTGACGTGATCGTCACGATAGTACCCGCCGCGGAAGTCGCCGTCGGCCGTCCACTCGTGGAGGTTTCCGACCATGTCGTGGAGGCCGTAGTCGTTCTGGCATTTGTCGAACTCGCCGGTCTTGGCCACGGTGCCGGGGAACGTGTTGAGCAGCGGGTGGTGCATCGCGGTGCCCCACATGAACGTCTTGCTCGAACCGAGGAGCATCGGCAGCGGGTTCTTGCCGTGCGTGTTGCACGCCCTGCGGTCCTCCTTCGCGCCGTACGGGTAGGTCGTGCGGGACGGGCCCTCGCACGCCGCGCGCCACTCGTCGCCGCGGCACAGGCGCTTGCCCGCGTTCTTGCAGGCGATCTGCGCCTGGACCTTGGAGACGTACGCCTGCGGGACCACGCCGGCGACGCTGACCGCCTTGTATTTCGTGTTGCTCCAGGTGTTGGGCGTCATGTACGGCGAGTGCGGCTTCTCGACGCCGCTCGACGAGACCTCGACGATCGAGGCCTCCCAACGATCGACGCACACGCGGACGTCGTCGCGGACGACGAGCGCCATGCCCTTGGGGCAGACCGACAGGGTCTCGAGATCGTCGTCCGGCGCGACGGCCCGGGGCTGCTTGCTCGGCTGCGCGTCCGCCGGCGGGGGGGCGGCGGCGAGCGCGCGCGCCGACAGGCTGGCGCGCAGGTAGAAGCCACCGAGGATGGCGAACAACAGCGGCAGCAGGGCGACGGGTGCGAGCCTGTGGGCGAGCGAGGGCCTGCGGCGTCGGGAAGGCGGTGCCACCTCCTCGACCCGCGTCTCGAAGATGACCGGCGTCTGGGAGGACGGCGGGGGTTCCTCGAACGGCTCGAACAACTTGGGTTTTACACAGGCAAACTCGGGGCCGCCCACGGCGTGCGCGGTTCTCCGTGGATCGGCGGCCTTTTGGCACCGCGGCCCCGCTCCACGCGGGCATCACCTGTCACTTCGGCGTGACGCGTGACTCTCGCGATCCACTCGCCGAGGGTGTAGACGCACCGCTGCTTTGGCCGACCCGACGCCCTCGGTTTCCGCTCCCTCGGTGGTGGTGCCCGCGGTCCCCGCCGCACCCCCGGAAGCGATCGCGCTCGAGCTCGGCGCGGTCGAGAAGGCTCTCGCCGCCGCGGGCAACGCGCGCTTCCTCGATCTCAGCGGCCGGTTCTCGTTCGAGGATCGTCAGCGCGTCGCCGCCGCCGTCGCCGACACCGCGCAGAAGACGGGCAGCAAGGTCTACGTGCTCGCGCTCCCCGGCAAGACCGACGTCAACGCCTACGCGGGCATCCACGCCGATCTCAAGCTGCAGCAGCGCGACGTGCTCCTCATCTTCAGCGCCGACAAGCGTCACCTGCACTCGCAGGCGATCCCGAAGACGGTCGGCAACGAGATCCTCAAGGAGACGAACAAGGAGTTCTATAAGTCGCAGCCCAACGGCGTCCTGCAGATGCTCGACCAGGTCGCGTCGCGACTGAGCAGCGCGTCCACCACGACCACCGCCGCGCCGTCCGCGTCCACCGCGCACACCGGGCCCGGCAAGAAGCCGATGCTCCCGATCGAGTGGGTCCTCATCGCGGTCGCGGTCGCGGTGATCGCCTACCTCCTGCTGAAGACCAACCGCAAACCGCCTGCGGCGCCGGCCAAGCGCGCGGCCAAGCCGCGTAGCGACGACGCGGAAACGTGATGTCCGAGGGGGACTACACCGACGCATTACGAGAGTCCGAGGAGCGCTACCGAACGTTGTTCGAGCAGGCTCCGTTCGGGGTCTTCTTCTTCGATCGCGACCTGCGGATCACCGAGTGCAACGCGACGTTCGTCAAGCTGCTCGGCGCGCCGTACGAGCGGCTGATCGGCCTCGAGCTCCGCAAGCTGCGCGACCAGCGCATCGTCCCCGTGCTCGAGGGCGTGCTCGACGGCGAGCCCTCGGCGTACGAGGGGCCCTACGAGGCGACCATCAGCGGCTGGACGATCTTCGTGCACCTCCGCTGCTCGCCGCTCCGCGACCTCAACGGCGATCTGGTCGGCGGCATCGGCATCGTCGAGGACGTCACCGAGCGCACCCGCGTGCTCGAGGCGCTGCGCGCGTCGGAGCAACGCCTCTCGCTCCACGTGAAGTCGAGCCCGCTCGGCGTGGTCGGCTGGAACGTGGAGGGCAAGTGCGTCGAGTGGAACGACTCCGCCGCGCGCATCTTCGGCTTCACCGCCGAGGAGATGCTCGGCCAGAGCGTCGACAAGATCGTCCCCGCGCGCGCGCAGCGAGCGGTGCTCGGCGTCGCCCAGCGGCTCGGGCGGCGCGTCGGCGGCGAGCGCAGCCTCAACGAGAACCTGACCAGGGACGGACGGACGATCGTCTGCGACTGGTACAACACCGCGCTCGTCGACCCGCACGGCAAGGTCATCGGCATCGCGTCGCTGGTGCAGGACGTCACCGAGCGGATCGAGGCCGAGGAGGCGCTCAAGCGCTCCGAGTCGCGCTTCCGTCAGCTGATCGAGCGCGCGCCCGAGGCGATCGGCGTGTCGCGCGGGGGCATCTGGGTCTACGGAAACCCGGCGCTCGTCTCGTACCTCGGGTTCGACGACACGGGCCAGCTCATCGGTACGCCGGTCCTCGAGCGCGTCCACCCCAACGATCGCACAGCCTTCGGCGAAGAGGCCTCCGCGCAGCCGCGCGAGGTGCGCCTGCTCCGACGGGACGGGACGGCGGTCGTCGCCGAGATCGTGTCGATGATGGTCGACTACGACGGGGTCCCCGCGCTCCTCACGTTCGCGCGCGATCTCACCGAGCGCAAACAGATGCAGGTGCGGCTGTTGCAGGCCGATCGCCTGGTCTCGGTGGGCACGCTGGCCGCGGGCGTGGCCCACGAGATCAACAATCCGCTCGCCTACCTCCTCGCGAACCTCGAGCACATTTCCAACCGGCGGCTGCCGCAGTTCACCGAGCATCTCCGCCAGCTCGAAGAGGAGTATCCCGAGGTGAGCCGGCGCCTCGAGGCGATCCGCCACTCGTTGAGCGAGGTCGGCGAGATGCTCCAGATCGCGCGGGAGGGCGCGGACCGCGTCCGCACGATCGTGCGCGATCTCAAGACGTTCTCCCGCGGCGACGAAGAGCGCAGCGGGCCGGTCGACGTGCACCGCGTGCTCGACGCGTCGGCCAACATGGCGTGGAACGAGATCCGTCACTCCGCGCAGCTGGTGCGCGACTACGGCGAGGTGCCGCTCGTCGAGGCCAACGAGGCGCGCCTCGGGCAGGTGTTCCTCAACCTGCTCGTCAACGCCGCGCAGGCGATCCCCGCGGGCCACGCGCTCGAGAACGAGATCCGCGTCACGACCTCGACCGACGCGCGGGGCGGAGTGCGGGTAGAGGTGCGCGACACCGGCAGCGGTATCGAGCGCGACGCGATCCCGCGCATCTTCGACCCGTTCTACACGACCAAGCCGGAGGGCGTGGGCACCGGCCTCGGCCTGTGGATCTGCCAGGGCATCGTCACGAGCCTGGGCGGCGCCATCACCGTCGAGAGCGAGGTCGGCCGCGGGACCACCTTCGTCATCTCCCTCCCGCCACGGGAGGAGCCGGCGAGCGAGGGTTCGCAAGCCGACGGCCCGGTGCCCGCCACGCACCGCGGGCGGGTGCTGGTCGTCGACGACGAGCCGGCGATCGCGCGCGCGCTCGGCCACGGCCTCGGCGACGAGCACGACGTGGTCATCGCCGCGAGCGGTCGCGAGGCGCTCGCGCTGCTCCTCGGCGACGATCCGGGGCACTTCGACGTCATCTTGTGCGACGTCATGATGCCCGACCTCGACGGGGTGGAGCTCTACGAAGCCCTCCGCGAGAAGCGCCCGCAGCTCGCCGCGAAAGTGGTCTTCGTCACCGGCGGCGCATTTGCTGCGCATGCGCGCGAGTTCATCGAGCGCGCCGCGGTGCCGACCCTGGCCAAGCCCTTCGAGATCGAGCGCGTGCGGGCGCTGATCCGCGCACGTATGTAGTTGCTCCCGCGGGAGGGCCTCGTGTTAGCCTTCAGAGCGAAAAGGGGGCACGCGCATGCGAGCTGCGATCCCGTTCGTCCTCGTCGCCGTTCTCGGGTGCGGCGGCGGCAACACTGGCAAACCGGTTCAAACCGGCGGCGAGAAGTCCGACGAGGGCACGAGCGCGAGCGGCGCCAAGATGCCGGGCGACTGCGTCGATCCGGCCTCCGACGGCGATCGCCACGACTCCACCCGCCCGTTCGACAAACACGTCCAGCCCGACGTGCGCGACGAGGACCTCGACGGCGACGGCGTCGTCGACGCGTTCGTCAAGCCGGGCTGGGCCTGCGGAGACTCGTGCAACCGCTCGGTCTACGTGATGAGAGGCACCTGCGGCCACTACGTCGGCAGCTTCCCCTCCACGGACAAGTTCGAGTCGGTCGAGACCAAGTCCAACGGCCTCAAGGACCTGTCCACCCGTCCGCGGCGCCACGAGGACGACAACCAGATGCACTGCTACCAGGTCATCCTCAAGTTCGACGGCACCGAGTACAAGCCGAGCAAGAAGCGCGAGTGCGAGTGCAAGGACGAGGGCGCGAAGTGCACTGCGTGGGATGAGTAACCCGCACCGCAAGACCCTTCGCGCGCTCGGCGCGCTCCCCGTTTCATCGCCCAAGAGGGCGGATCGCCCGCGCGTGGGGCTCGTCCTCGCCGGCGGCGGCGCGCGTGGCGCCTACGAGGCCGGCGTCCTTCGCTATCTGTGCGAGGACCTCCTGCGCGAGACCGGCGTTCGGCCGTGGATCGACGTGGTGTGCGGGACCTCGGTCGGCGCGCTCAACGCGTGCTTCGTGGCCGCCACCGCCGACATCCTCGACCAGGCGAGCTCGTTCCTCTGGCAGCGCTGGCTCGATCTGCGCGCCGACGAGTTGATCCGCATTCGGCCGCTCGAGGTCCTGCGCTTCGCGCGGAGCATGCTCGGGGGCGCCCCGCTGCCGGTCGCGGTCGACGCGAGCGGGCTCCGTCGTGGCGGCGTGATCGACACGAGCGCGCTCGAACGCTTCGTGCTCGAGAGCGTCCCCTGGACGCGGCTCGGTCGGGTGGTCGCCGCCGAGGCGCTGCACGCCGTGTCGGTCTCTGCCACGCACGTCACCTCCGGCAAGACGGTCGTGTTCGTCGACACCGCGGGCGAGCTGCCTCCGTGGAGCCGCGATCCCTACGTCCGTGCGACCCGCACGCGGATCACCCCGTGGCACGCGCTCGCCTCGGCGGCGATCCCCGTGCTCTTCCCTCCGCTTGCGATCGACGGCGAGTGGTACGTCGACGGCGGGCTCCGGCAGAACACTCCGCTCTCGCCCGCGCTGCGGCTCGGGGCCGATCGCGTGCTCGTCGTGTCGCTGCGCTACCGACACCCCGGCATCAACCCCGAGACGCCCGTGCCGGTCAGCTCGGTGCCGAGCCCCTTCTTCCTCGCCGGCAAGGCGCTCAACGCGCTCTTGATCGACCGCGTCGACTACGACCTCGATCGCCTGCGCCAGATGAACGCGATCGTCGACGCGGGCACGGCCGTCTCCGGCCCCGACTTCCTCGCCAGGGTCAACGAGCAGCTGCCCCATCACGGCCAGCTCCGTCGCGTCCGCGAGATGCTGGTGCGTCCCTCGGTCGATCTCGGCGCGGTGGCGAGCGACTATGCGCGGAGCGAGGGGTTCGCGCGCACGTCGACCCTCAGCGCCGCGGTGTTTCGCCGGCTCGCCGAGCGCGATCCGAGCGACGACTCGGATCTCCTCTCGTACCTGCTGTTCGACGGCGGATTCAGTCGCATCCTCCTCGAGCTCGGCCGCGCCGACGCGCGGGCGCGGCGGGACGAGCTCGCGGCGTTCTTCGCGGCGGTATGATTCGGCCCATGCGCCGCTTCGCTCTCTTCTGCCTCGCGATCGCCTGCGGCAACAACAAGGACGCGGCCACCGCGGCCGACGCGACCACGCCGAACGACGCGCAGCTGCCCGACGCGGGGCCGC